>CAXRGH010000125.1:0-9249 GCA_964230195.1 Alteromonadaceae bacterium | reverse complement strand
GCATTAGGAAATAAAAACAGCTGAAAAATACTGTTTAAAAACTTTTTTTGAATAAATTTTAAACTATTTCTATCGCTTATCAGTATTAGTTGCCGATTCAATTAACAATTTTTTAACAGAAAAAATTGTGTTTTGAACAATCTACATTATTTTTTATAAGACGTTCATTTTTTAGTCACTTTGTGGCGAAAATGTTTGATAAAAACCTAAAATATATGAAAGGAAATAGCTATGTTAAATCCTAATGATTTCGTGGGTGTAAGCTTTTGGATCATGTCAGCAGCGATGTTAGCTGCGACGTACTTTTTCTTCGTGGAAAGAGATAGGGCCGTTGGTAAGTGGAAAACTTCACTATCAGTTGCCGCAATGGTTACCGGTATCGCATGTTTGCACTACTTCTACATGCGCGGTGTTTGGGTAGAGACTGGCGAAAGCCCTACTGTATTTAGATACGTTGATTGGTTATTAACAGTACCGCTACAAATTATTGAGTTCTTCTTGATTCTTGCAGCAATCGCGGTAGTACCAACATCGCTTTTCTGGCGACTATTGGTGGCAAGTATTGTCATGCTTGTTGGTGGTTATCTTGGCGAAGTGGGCACCATTAGCGCTACCCTTGGGTTCATCATTGGTATGGTGGGCTGGTTGTACATCGTGTACGAAGTGTTTGCTGGTGAGGCGAGTAAAATCAATAGCGCGAGTGGCAATCAGGCCAGTCAGACCGCGTTTAATGCATTACGCCTGATTGTGACAATCGGTTGGTCTATCTACCCAATCGGCTATGTATTGGGTTACATGGCAGGCGCTGCCGACGCGGCATCTCTCAACCTAATTTACAACCTTGCAGACTTTGTGAATAAGATTGCATTTGGTGTTGTTATTTGGGCTGCTGCTACGAGTGATTCAGCAAATAGCTAACTTAGGCTTAACCAGTGGGGGATTCATCCCCCGCTTTGCTGGAGAATCGTATGCAAGAATTGAAATTAGCGACCGATTCGAGTTCTCAACGCTCTCTCAAAGCCATTAAGACAATCATTGACGCACGCATTGTACAAAACTGTACCCATGCCGGTGAAACGGTAACCGCGGCCGTCAGTTATCATTTAAGTGGCGGCGGTAGCAGGCAACGCGCTTTATTAGCGTATTCAACAGCACGCGCATTACAAATCCCTCATGAGATGAGCGTCAATATAGCCGCTTGTGTTGAAATGCTCCACAACGCTTCCTTGATCCACGATGATATCCAAGACAAGGATATGCGTCGTAGAGGCAAGGCCGCGGTGTGGGTAAAGTACGGTAAAGATGTTGCTATTTGCGTTGGCGATGCATTGATATCTGGGGCAATAACGGCATTGGCTCAAAACGGCTCAGACCGATTAGCAACGCTGATCCAATTGGTTAACCAACGAACCCATGAGACCATTCGTGGTCAAGTGCAAGACGTTAACATAAAAACGGGCTTAACACAGGCACGATATACCCAGATAGCCACTGAAAAAGCAGCGCCCCTTATTGCCCTGGCAATGGAACTTCCTGCTATTGCTGCTGGTGATAAATGGCTTGCACAACGCTTGTGCAAAGCAACGCGATTATTTGCAACGGCTTATCAGTTCAGTGATGACGTCAAAGATGCGGATGATGATAAACGTTCAGGAGAACCAAACATCGTCAACATTTTGGTTATGGAAAGCCACCATCAGCTGGCCGAACGTGACGCGATTGAAACGGTGAAAGCATCCATTCAATCGATGTTACAAGAGGCTAACGATGTGTTGATGGACTGTAATCCAAGTGTACGCGAAGGTTTATTGTTACTGATTGATAAATTGCAAAACACAGTAGAGGAGCTATAGAGCATGGCGTCTATTTTTGTATTGGGCGGTGGTTTTGGTGGTATGGCAGCAGCTCTCAGAGCGCGAGCGCTTGGGCATAGTGTCACACTGATTGATCGCCAATCAAAACTCGGCGGAAGAGCTCAGGTCTTTGAAAAAGCAGGGTACCGGCATGATGCCGGTCCCACTGTTATTACAGCACCATTCCTATTCGACGAACTGTTCAGTTTATTTAATCGTAAACGAGAAGATTATGTTGATTTCAAACCTTTGGAGGTTTGGTATCAATTTTTGTATAACGATGGTAGTCATTTTAACTACGGCGGGTCCGCCGACACTATCGAAGCTGAAATCGCTAAAGTATGCGAGTCAGACGTTGCTGGATACAGAGCGCTAGTTGATGCGTCAAAAGCAATATATCAGGTAGGCTTTGAAGAATTGGCCCATAGGCCTTTCCATCGGTTATGGGCCATGTTGAGTCTGATGCCTAAAATGATTCGATTAAAAAGCTACCAATCGGTTTGGGATTTGGTGTGTCAATTCATTCAATCCCCCAAGCTACAGCGCGCTTTCTCCATCCAACCCTTGCTGGTTGGCGGTAATCCATTTGATACCACTAGTATCTATAACCTCATTCATTTCTTAGAGCGCAAACACGGGATCCATTTCGCTATGGGTGGCACCGGTGCACTCGTCGCCGCCCTTGAAAAACTAATGGATGAAGTGGGTATTGAGGTGATAAAAGAGACGACAGTGACAGCCTTTGATGTTCGTGATGGTGTTATTAATTTAATCAAAACTGACAGCAATAAACATTATGCTTGCGATCACGTTATTTCGAATCTTGATCCAGCATTCCTGTATCAGTCACTGTTGTCCAACAATGCAACCATGCTTGCCAAGATGCGTTGCCGTTACGCCAAAAAATCCATGGGTTTATTTGTATTATTCTTTGGCACGAACAAACAATATCAAGACGTTGAACACCACACCATTGTTATGGGTGAAAGTTTCAAAGGACTACTTGACGATATTTTTCATCATAAAAAGCTCAACAAAGACATCTCCATTTATTTACATCGCCCTACTGCCACCGACGCAAGCTTCGCCCCAGACGGATGCGACAGCTTCTATGCATTAGTACCCGTACCTAACCTACAAGGTGGTCAAGAGTGGGAAACAGCCGGCGAGCAACTCAAATCCTGGGTTATTGAACGATTAGAGAATACCTTGCTGCCCGGACTGACGAATACGATTGAGCACCCGTTTTACATGACACCGAAAGATTTCAAACATGAATACCTAAGCCCTGACGGGGCCGGATTTTCAATCGCACCGACCTTTTATCAGTCTGCCTGGTTCCGCTTCCACAACAAGGGAGAAGGGATCAGCAATTTGTCGTTAGTGGGTGCCGGGTCGCACCCAGGTGCGGGCTTACCAGGTGTCTTGAGCTCCGCTAAAGTGGTTGAGGGGTTACTAAAAACACAATACCGGCCCATAAAATCCGAGCAAACATGGAACACAGTGAAACCATAACCAACCAGATCGTACTCGACTTTTTTCAGCCGTCGGTCGATGCGAGGGCAACAACAGCGCACTATGGTAAAACATTCTATTTTGCCTCATTGTTCATGGGTGCAACACATGCTGAGCCTGCGTTTCGCTTGTACGAAGTGTGCCGACGACTCGATGACATTGCCGACGAATACGAGGGTGATGCAACATCGATTCTCAATGCCATTAAAACTCAACTCCAGCACGATAGCCGATGTGATTATGTCTCCGTCGATGAGCTTGTGTTGCCAACGATGGCGCTAGAGCACATGATTGATGGCATGTTGGCAGATCAAAACAACCCTGAATTAGCAACCCAAGACGAGCTTATACACTATTGTTATCAAGTGGCGGGTACTGTGGGACTGATGATGTGTCAAGTCATGGGAGTAACCAACAAAAAGGCATTACGACACGCAATAGATTTAGGTATTGCCATGCAACTCACCAATATCGCACGTGATGTCTACGAAGATGCCTGCAATCAACGGCGATATATCCCTGGTAGTTGGGTAAATAACTTGTCTCCTCAAGCCATCAAAAGTAGTGAGTCAGTGCGAGTATTACAACAGAGGCAAGCACGGCTAGTCGAACTGGCAGATGCTTATTACGAGAGCGGTTTTGCCGGTTTACATTATCTGCCAAAGAAAGTCAGATACGCGATCTACGTAGCTGCTTCCTGCTATCGGGAAATTGGTATGAAAGTCATACGTCCAGTGCCTTGGAAGTGTCGTGCTCATGTATCTTTGCTGAATAAGATTTGGCTTAGCGGTGAATGCTTTTTGCGGTATCAACGCAACCAACAGGGTCACGGATTTAAAGCCTCACATAATTACCAACTGCACCAAGCCCTGACCGATTATGTTGATCTGTCACGTATTACGTTGTGAAGCATTGAGATGAAACACTTTGACCTCATTATTCTTGGCGCTGGTTGCAGCGGCTTAGCACTCGCTCAACAGTTGGCGCTGCAACACTATAGCGGCAGTGTTCTAATGCTAGACAAACGTTCTTCGTATGAGAATGACAAAACTTGGTGTTTCTGGGCAAATGAAAGCAACCCTTGGTACCATCATGCAAAATACAAATGGCATTATGGGCTGTTTAGCGATTGTCAAAGCCAATTGATCACCCATCATTATCAGGATAAACATTATTGCTGTCTTCCCTCCAAACACTTTTACGACCGGTGCTTGTTGGATACTGCGCAACAAAACATTACGCTACATTTAAATTCCACGGTAACAAACGTGACGGAACATCAGAACTACGTGATAGTTGATTGTGACGATGAACACTACAGAGCACCCCACGTAGTGGATACGCGTTATCTACCTCAAAGGCAGGATGCATTATTGTATCAACGGTTTTTTGGCCAAGAGGTTTTGCTTGAAACACCACTGGAAAAAGCAGACAAACCGCGCTTAATGGCTAATTTGAGCCACAGTAATGAAGGGCTTAACTTCTATTACATTTTGCCCTTTTCACCTCATCATGTGCTGATTGAACCAACAGGGTTTCATCAAATCCCCGCTTCGCCCGTTTCGATGCGTGCACTGATACCGGACATTTGTGAACAAGAGGGGATCAGTATCCGCTCAGTGTTGAGAGAAGAGTCTGGAATACTGCCCATGGGATTAAATCAACAAAAACAGGCGAGTCAGCGGATTATTCATGCTGGTATTACTGGTGGCGCCCTCCGAGCCTCTACCGGTTACGGGTTTTTGTCGATCCAACGTTGGGCTACCGAATGTGCCTCTCGTTTAATAAGAGACGGGGTAGTCGCAGATATCAAACTTGCGCCGAGCCTACAGACGTTGATGGATTCTATTTTTTTGGAAGTTATCAGGCGTGAACCAAAATTAGCACCGAGTCTATTGATGACAATGACAAACTGTTTGCACCCTGATCAGTTTTCACGATTCATGACAGAAGATATCACCATGAAACACTGGTTTACCATCATCAAACATTTACCCAAGTTACCGTTTCTTCGAGTACTTCCAAGTGTACTGGCGTTCCACCTTAATGGAAAAATGCCAGTATCATGACCATCATACGCCAACCCATCGTCTTTACTATTTTTGCCGCCTGTCTACTATACGGGGCATTGTGGTTAGCCAACCCCTATGTGGTGCTACTCAGTTTTTCTCTCGTCATCATGATTGGGTTACCTCATGGTTTATTTGACCCATGGATTGCCATCCCCGAGTTTCACCAAAACATATCAAAACTCGTCTTATTTTTAACAAGCTACGTCATTTTGGCAGGTGTCTTTTTGTGGTTATGGTTGGTTGCACCAATGATCTCCCTCATTATCTTTTTGATAGTGTCTAGCTATCATTTTGGTATGGATTATTGTTCAGAGAAAACACTGACGAGCAGTTGCATATCAGTGCTTAGCGGAGGTGCTATTTTGTGTTTTCCGGTGCTGTTTCATACGGATGAAAGCTTTGCAATTTTTAGTTTACTGGTGGGCTCGCCGGTATACACAGAGCCTTTGTTGCTGGCAGCATGGTTGGTAATCTGTGGTCTTTACCTGCTCTATCATCAGCGGAAAGATATTGTGTTTGAATTAATTGGATTGGGAGTATTAGCGTTTATATTTCCGCCGCTGTTATTTTTTACACTCTACTTTTGTGGTTTGCACAGCATGAGACATTACCTACAGCATTGGCCCGCACTGCGCCATGCCATGGTACGAGACAAATACTGGGTATTAGCGTTAGTCATTGCTACCTACGCCATGGTTGCTTGGGTCTATTTTTATTTTTTGTCGCCAGCTTCTATGCCAACAAACTTAGTAAAGACTGTATTTTACGTATTAGCAGCCCTCACTATTCCTCATATGATGGTGATGACATTTTTTTCAGCAAAATCACGACAGTGAATTAGACTTATGAAACTCTCAATTTTCTGTGCATTTTTTGTTGCATTGATAATTTTTCAGAATACAATCGCACAAAATTTCACTCTCTGAGGATCAAAAACTATGTCCAGAGTATTAATTATTGGTGCTGGTGGTGTTGCCGGCGTAACCGTCAAAAAATGTGCTCGCTTACCGGAGCACTTCAACGAAATATATCTTGCTAGCCGTACCGTCAGTAAGTGCGAAGCTTTGCAGGCAGAATGCGGCATTGAGCGAGTCAAAGGGGCATACGCTGTAGATGCCGACGATGCAACGCAAGTCGCTGACCTTATTCGCAAAGTACAACCGGATCTGGTTGTGAATCTTGCACTACCTTATCAAGACTTGCCCATCATGGATGCTTGTTTAGAAACCGGCGTTGATTACCTAGACACCGCAAATTACGAACCAAAAGACGAAGCTAAATTTGAATACTCTTGGCAATGGGCGTATCAAGAACGTTTTGAGAAAGCCGGTATTATGGCGTTGCTTGGTTCTGGGTTTGATCCAGGCGTTACCAATGTCTACACGGCCTATGCTGCCAAACATTACTTTGACGAAATTCATTATTTGGATATTGTTGATTGTAATGGCGGCGATCACGGCCAAGCATTTGCCACTAATTTCAACCCTGAAATTAACATCCGAGAGATTACCCAACGTGGTCGTTTTTGGGAAAATGGCGAATGGAAAGAAACCGATCCTCTCAGTGTGAGAGAAGACCTTCATTATCAAAACATTGGTGAACGTGCGTCATACTTGATGTTCCACGAAGAACTTGAGTCTCTGGTAAAACATTTTCCAACCATCAAACGCGCACGCTTTTGGATGACTTTTGGTGACGCCTACCTAACACACCTGCGTGTGCTTGAAGGTATTGGCATGACGTCAATTGAACCAATTGATTATCAAGGTCAGCAAATCGTTCCGCTTGAGTTTTTGAAAGCGGTGTTACCTAATCCTGGCTCACTCGCTGAGGGTTACACCGGAAAGACCTGTATTGGGACCTACATTACGGGCATTAAAGACGGTAAAGAGAAAACTATTTTTATCTATAATAATTGTGATCATGCGGTATGTAATGACGAAGTTGGTGCCCAGGCTGTATCCTACACCACTGGTGTTCCAGCGATGATCGGTGCTGCCTTAATGCTAAACGGTACATGGAAAAAACCCGGTGTTTGGAACATGGAACAATTTGATCCTGACCCTTTCATGGATATGCTCAACGAGCACGGTCTTCCATGGCACGTGATGGAATGTGACAGCCCATTCGCAAAATAAATCGCAATATCAGAAGGTAACAGTGGGTTACCTTCTTTTATTTCTTTTGTCTTTTCTGTCTTAGGTTAATTGATTATGTCTGAAATCCCGTCTCCCTGTTTCGTCATTGAAATGCAAAAACTCAAGCAAAATCTTGAATTAATGAAATCTGTTCAAGAGCAAGCTGGGGTTGATATTATTCTTGCGTTAAAGGGTTTCTCTACATGGTCAACTTTTCCCTTGGTATCACAATACTTAAAGGGCTGTACAGCGAGTTCTGTATGGGAAGCACGGCTAGCGAGAGAGGAGTTTAATAAAGAAGTACATGCGTATGCACCTGCGTATAAGCAATCGGATATTGACGCATTATTGCCGCTGATAAACCATATTTCTTTTAACAGCCTATCTCAATGGGAAACCTACAAAAACCAATTTGAATCCACCAATATTTCTTGTGGTTTACGGGTCAATCCGGAACATCAAGAAGCAGAGACGCCTTTGTATGATCCCAGTGCACCCGGTTCTCGCTTAGGCATTAGACAAGTGGAACTAGAGACAGCAGATTTATCAGGTATTGAAGGTTTTCATGTGCATAATTTATGTGAATGTGATTCCTTCGCAACAGAACGAACGCTAGCGGCAATTGATGAAAAGTTTGCAACCTGGTTACCTTCTCTCAAATGGTTGAACTTAGGTGGTGGTCATCTAATGACGCATAAGGATTATGACGTTACGCATTTGATTAACAGCCTAAAGGCGTTTAAAAGCAAATACCCCAATCTCCATATTATTATGGAACCAGGATCAGCAGTTGCATGGGAAACCGGCTATTTGTTAGCTGAGGTTGTTGATGTTATTCATAATCAAGGAGATATCGCCCTATTGGATATTTCGGCAACGGGACACATGCCTGACGTGTTGGAAATGCCTTACCGTCCTGCAGTGCGTAACAGCGGACAACCCAATGAAAAACAGTATACCTATAAGCTCGGCGGAAATTCATGCTTGGCAGGTGACGTCATTGGCGATTACAGTTTTGACCAACCGTTAGCACCGGGGGATCGACTGATTTTTGAGGATATGGCACATTACACTATGGTAAAGACAACGTTTTTTAACGGTGTGCAACATCCTCATATTGGACTTGTTCACGAATCAGGTTCATTTGAACTGGTGAGAAGTTTTGAGTATCAAGATTTCAAGTCACGCTTGGGATAAAGCCTGAGACAGAAGTTGATTATTGAGAGAGAATTAGCGCTTCGTGTAATCGGATAACCGTTTCTTCACTCGCATCACTATCCACTAAGAAGGATAAGTTATGAGGGTTGGCTCCATAGCAAACCATTCGAATTTTCACCGATTGTAATGCTGAAAATATCTGAGCAGATAACCCTGCGCTGGTATGTAAGTGGTTACCCACTATCGTGATAAGGTCTAGATTTTCATCTACCGTTACGTCGGCTATGCGTCTAAGGGCCTCTAATGCGTTTTTGGTTGATGAGGATAAAAAACCTGCATTCAACGGTTTATCAAAGGTTAACGCTATGGCAACTTCCGATGTTGTAATCAGATCCACACTCACATCATACTCATCTAAAATAGCGAACACCTCGCTCATGAAGCCATTAGCCCCTTTCATCTTAGGAGTGTGAATGGTGACGAGTTCTTGATGACAACGGCGAGTCACCGCTC
>CAXRGH010000124.1:0-2853 GCA_964230195.1 Alteromonadaceae bacterium | reverse complement strand
CTTCCGATCTAGCGTTAAGAACATCACGCTGATCCCAATCATTGCCATTAAGTGAAATGATTTCTGGAGGCTCTCGTGATTAGCCTTATCAACAAAGGTTGATGGCGAAGCATTGCCCTGCGCAATTTCGCGCTCATCTTTGCGGATACGTCCTAATACAACAGTGTTAGCAAGCATGACGCTGACAATGATGGCTAAGATCCCGCTGAAATGGAAATGTTCGGTGATTGCAAAGCTCGCAAAGGCCGTTAGCATCATTATTGCGGTCTCAATGAACTCATTTCTGGTTAATTTCATTAGCAGCAAACCAATTGCACCGACGACGCCACCAATTAATATGGCACCACCTACCACCATTCCGGCTTTAATACCCATGTCAGTAATACTGACAGGCCCAGTGCTTAACTCGACAAACAATGCCAATGAATAAATAATCAACGCAGTAGCATCATTAAAACAAGACTCACCTTCTGCGAGAACTTTGAGATCCTTAGGCACTTTTTGTGTGGAGAAAATGGCACTGACACTACACGGATCCGTAGCGGTAACCATACACATCAGCATGATGACACTGGCGATACTGAGTTCATAGTCAGGCAACATATGCTTACTAACCAATAGTCCAGCACCTACGGCCAGCGCTACAGATATCCCAGCTGCGTAAAACAATGACATTGCATGGCGCTTCACATACTTCCAGTGCAAATGAAGAACATCAACGGTTAACAAAATAGGGAGTAAGATAAGGGTAACCTGATCAAACACCCAGTCAGACGGGATGACGCCGCCATAACCCATAGCATTGCTGGCTAATCCAATAGTCAGCGCTGTGATGGAGGCGGGAAATTTAATCTTTTCTTGCAACAATTGCGCTATAACAGTAACAAGCAGCACAAAAACGGCGATATTTAACACGGTCATTTACTCCACGTCGATACGCTTGCGCATATTAGTGATGATTGAACTATGATCAAACAAATGCGTTCTGACATAATCCTGCTTTGCTTCGCTCCATCTCTTGTACTTAGTTTCAAATAACTTGCGATTGTGCACAAACATACTGAAGTAACTATAGGACTTAAAATTACATAACAATCGCGATACCAATGAAAAATCAGCACCACTCAAGTCAGAGCTTGCTCGCCAAAAATAAGGCTTATATTCTTTGACTTTTATCGAGTCTGGCAAGTTGTTTTGCAAGGCATTAACCAATCTTTCAATCCGGTAGAAATCGTTTGGAAGGTGGTCGTAATTCTCTACGATATAATTTTTAATCGCATTTTTATCCATGTATGCAAAACTTTTTACCCCTTTTGATTTGAGGTAACCGTCCATTGCACTGTGTAGCAATTTGAGTTCAAATTCTGACAGCTTTTCTTGCAAATAATTGAACGACATAGGCTCAATAAAGTTATGCTTCTCAAGAAACGCATACACTTTCTTTTCAGAGTGCTGGCTGATCACTTCAACATTCTCAAGACCTTCTTGGTTCCCATTAAACAGAGGATCTTCAGTGATTAACGTAATACCCTCCTCCATCTGGAAGACATACATGCCGCCAAAAAGGGTTGTGTAATAGTGCCCACGCTGATAATTCAATTTACTAGGAATTGCACCGTTTTTAAGCACATTTCCACATGTTTTTGAGAGCTCAATAATGTCACCGAGCAGAGCGTCGTCTTGCCAATTGTCACCTTCAAGCAAAAGCTCAACCTTATCAGCACAACTCGTCGACTTCTCCAGTAGTTTTTTACTGGTATCCACGGTGATGTAGACCGTATTAGCCTTTAACATGTCGCTGACAGAATTCGCTTTGAATTGCTTATTATCTAATTCCCCAAAGACAACATCCCCAGCGGTTAACGTAGTCAGTGCCTTTTTGTTATCCCGGCAAAACGATTTAACCATGTGCATGGTACTGGAGAAGTGAGTCTTCGCCATATCCATATCCACTTGCTTCATCGAAATCAAAATAAACTTTTTATTGACACCGTGAGCATTAAGATAATCATCATTATCAAGTTCTAAGGCGATCTCTGGAGAAAACCCGGTGCAGTCAATGTGAAATTCTTTTAGTGATGTTCTTTTTTCAATAAGGGCAAAGAGGGCTCGGTTGTACCTCTCAACCAATGCTTGGGAATCAATTTTGAGCAGCTTTCCATATTGAAAAGCAATATCATCGAACACATTAATCATAATCTTACCTTAAGACACGAGGGGCGAAATGACCGCCCCTCTATTTTATCGAGGCAGGCTACTTACAGGCCGCTATCCAGAATCTTCGCTTCCGCTTTTTTGCGTACACGGTGTTCTCGAACGTAATTATCAATCGCAGCTTCATCTGATTTGGCCGCATAACGGAATTCAGAATCAGCATACCGATGTAATTCCTGAAGCAGCATTTCAGGCGTGACGATTCCTGCCATTTCCTTGATCATTGCCATCTTTTCTTCGTATGGCTTGTTCATGAATGTATCAGCATCATTAAACCAATCATCGGGCAACTCAATATCCATTGCTCTTAGCTTCGCAGCATCGGCGATGTTCTTTACGGCTCGACCTGTAAAACGAGGCTCTTCATCGCGGATCATTTTCATGTACTTACCAAACTTCTCAAATGAGTCAATCTGCCCCAGTTCACTCACTGCTTTGTCAAAAATAGCTTTAAGCTCTACGGTTTCTGGCTCATTGTGCTTTTCATATGAGGTTTGAATGGCCGCTTCAATCTGTTGTGTCGAGAACAAATCAACGTTACCCACTTCAATTTCAGAGCGCGATTGCAATAACAGTGCGAACAGATCTGTATAGTCTTCTGCGGATTGAGGGCCATCAACAAGATAGCGTGCACCAGCC
>CAXRGH010000123.1:0-6042 GCA_964230195.1 Alteromonadaceae bacterium | reverse complement strand
CCTCTGAATTGAGATCCCAAGCCACGGCTTTAACATCAAAAAACCCTTTATCAGGTGCGTGAAGGTCGCTAATTGCGAGGCTATTATTAATCACAATACTATTTATGCAACTGTCATAAGGTTGTTCGCCACGCACGTCTTCGTTGCAACCATCTAACGCAACTTGAAACTCATCAGTGAATTGAGAAAGTGCATAGCCGACAACCCGATTATCATTAGAAATTGCCTCAGCTTGAGAATGCGCATATTGCCCTTCTAGCGCGGACGCGAGTCGGTACTGAACACCATTAATAGAGACAAAACCGTTGCGCCAAAACTCATTGACCTGATAACTGACTTCTTCGCCTTCTTCATTGGTATATTGTTTTGTTTCCAGTGGCGCCATACCACCACCAACGAAGTTACCTTGCTCATTGATATCTCTAACGAAGGTCAATAGATTAGTGTTATATTCGCCTTCTTCGTTGAGAGTAGCAAAACCTGGTATTAAGCTTGTATCATCCACTCGAACAAACGAGTTATAAAAGGACTCCTCGTTTTGCTGAACATAAACGATCTCGCCATTGTTGTTCATTCCAACCGAAAAACTTTGATCGCCTGATACGGTAAAGGGAACCACATCATAATTCGTGGCTGAATAACAGCTGGCGCTGACACATAATGCAGTTAAGGTGAAAACCTGCTTTAAATTCATTGGTTGATAATTCCTGTCTTTAATTTGTTTGTCCATCAAGATATTCCCACCGCTCATAAGCTACTTCTAATTCCGTTTGACGCTCGGATAAAAGGGTTAACTTCGAATCCGTAATAGACGAGTCTTGGGTAAAGAAGTCCGTTGAATTGATTTCAACTTGAAGGTTCTCGATTTCTTCTTCTAATGTTTCAATTTTACTAGGTAGCGTATCAAGTTCTCGCTGTAACTTATACGATAATTTTTTATTTTGTTTTTGCGGTTTCTCTACCTCATTTGCGGTATCAACACGCTTAGCTTCAGCCTTTACATGCTCTGTTCGCCGTTTTTCTCGTTCTGTGTACCATTGTTCAATGGCTGCATAACCTCCGACAAAGTCGACAACGTTGCCGTTACCTTCAAAAAACAAGCTACAATCAACCAAGTTATCGACGAACTCTCGGTCGTGACTCACTAAGATTATGGTACCAGCGTACTGACCAAGGGTTTCCTCCAATAGTTCCAATGTTTCTACATCTAAATCATTGGTTGGCTCATCAAGGATTAGCAGGTTGCTAGGTTTCGCTAATAATTTTGCGAGTAATAATCGATTCTTTTCACCGCCTGATAACGCCGATACCGGACCGTTAATTCGATCGGGTGTAAATAGATAATCTTGCAGATAACTAATGACATGACGTGTTGTACCATTCATTGTTATCTCACGACGGCCATCAGCAACAACGTCAATCACAGACTTTTCAAGATCAAGTTGCATACGATGTTGGTCAAAATAGGCCAACTCAATGTTTGCTCCACGTTTGATGTTCCCATCAAACCCATCAATCTCATCAAGTAACAATTTAATTAATGTACTTTTTCCGCATCCATTACTACCAACGAAAGCGATTTTATCGCCTCTCAATATACTCAAGCTCAAGTTCGATACAATCGGTTTGTCACCGTAGCTATAGCTCAGATTATCGGTTTCAAATATCACCTTTCCAGAACTATTGGCGTCAGCCAGTCTGACTTGTGCTCGTCCTTGTCGATTTCTGCGAGCAGCACGTTCCTCGCGAAGCGCTTTGAGGGCGCGTACTCTACCTTCATTGCGAGTTCGACGAGCTTTAATCCCTTGCCTTATCCAGGTTTCTTCCTGACTGAGCTTTTTATCAAATTCAGCATTCTGAGCCTCTTCAATCTCTAAAAGCTCAGCCTTTTTATCAAGATATTTTTGGTAATTACCGGGGAAACTTACCAACTGCCCACGATCGAGGTCAATGATGCGTGTTGCAATATTTCGGATGAACGCACGGTCGTGACTGACAAATACGATCGCTCCAGCATAATCCGTAATGGTTTTTTCTAACCACTTGATCATATTGACATCTAGGTGGTTAGTTGGCTCATCCAATAACAATACATCAGGCGAAGTTACTAGGGCTCTGGCAAGTGCAGCTTTACGTCGCCACCCACCTGACAGAGAGCTCAGCTTAACGTCGGCTTTTAACTCAAGTTTGGTTAACACCTGAGCGATCTGTTGTTCGAACTTCCATGCATCTTTATTTTCTAGTTGCGTTTGAAGTGTTTGCAATTTCGCCAGTGCTGCTTCCGTCGGCGATTGACTGACTAGTACAATTTGTTGATTATAGGCTTTGAGTAACTCTCCTGACTCTGCAAGCCCCTCAGCCACATAGTCAAATAACGTGACGTCTGCCGACAGCGGTGGATCTTGCGGCAAACGTGATATCACTACGTCACTGTTAACAATTCGTTGGCCATCATCGAGTGGTTGTACCCCCTCAATCACCTTGAGCAAAGTACTTTTTCCGCAACCATTTCGGCCGACTAAGCACACTCGCTCACCACTTTTTATCAACAGTTCACTTTGGTCTATCAGTGCTGGGTGTCCAAAGGCTAGCTGCGCGTTTTTTAACTGGATTAATGTTCTCAACGAATTAACTCTTCTACTGCCTGATGATCAAACGGCCAAAATAATAACGCTTCATCATCGATTCTCTTAATCACTGGAATTGCCTCCCCGTACAAACAAACCAGTTCATCACTTGTGATAATATCAACTTTCTGGATTGAAATTAAGTCACTGAAATCACGTAAAATAGATTCTGCGAGCTCACACAAGTGACATCCATCAGTCGAATACAACGCTAACTTAATCTTCAATGATCTCACTCCGTTGAATAAGCCAACAATTATGGATTTTTGGATTTCGTTTGAAGTCCTCCGTCAATGTCTGATGTGATATATTCTTAACCGTGACACCCAATTGTAAGACTGCGTCTTGATCCATTTTAAACTGTCTCAAGTTATTGGAAAAATACAAAGATCCGTTCGGGCGAAGACATTTGATCGCATTCTCCAGCAGGCTGACGTGGTCTCGCTGGACATCCCACGCCTTATTCATACGTTTTGAATTAGAAAATGAAGGCGGGTCAATGAAGATAACGTCATATTGCTCTTTATGACTTTCTAGCCATTGCAAACAGTCCGCTTGAACGAACTGGTATGCACCCCTTAACTTATTGAGTAAGAAGTTTCGTTTTGCCCAATCAAGGTAAGTATTGGACATGTCTACTGTTGTCACTGACGCTGCTCCGCCTAACGCTGCATGTACCGATACACTTCCAGTATACGCGAATAAATTTAAGACATGTTTATCTTTCACGTTTTGCTGTACGATTTTACGCGTATTTCTATGGTCTAGAAATAATCCTGTGTCTAAATAATCTGTGAGGTTAATTTCAAATTTAGCGCCATTTTCATGAACATTGATAACCTGAGAGGCGGCACTCAACTTCTCGTATTGCTGCTTTCCTTTTTGTTGTTCTCTCACTTTCAAAATGACGTGCTGCGGTGGTACCTGCAAAACTGGCGCAAGACTTCGCAACATTTCTTGTAAACGTTGTCGAGTTTTTGTAGCTTCGATATGCTTTGGTGCCGCATACTCCTGTAAAACGACATAATCACCATAAACATCAACCGCGGCATTGTATTCAGGTAAGTCTGCGTCATAAAGACGGTAGCAGTCTGTATTCGCATTTTTTAGCCACTTTTTAAGGCGCTGTTTATTCTTTTTTAACCGATTGGCAAAGTCGTTATTGGGTATTTCGCTGCTCTGCTCCCATACCTTACAGTTCTCGTCGTCCAACTGATAATTAACCAACTGACAATCTAATTTGCCGTTCATTAATTTGTAGCTCTTGTGAGAGACTAGTTTTAATTCCTTTAAGACTTCTCGGCTAGAGGTTAATAACGCGAGGTTCCAACCCGAAAACTGCTTTTTTAGTTGATTGCCCCAATCAGCAAATAACGGGAGTAACGCAGTAACATCACTTAATCGCTCACCGTAGGGGGGATTTGAAACAATATAGCCCGGCTGATTAATCGGGGGAGATAACTCAATGGCATCATTACTACTGAACTGGATTAACTTGTCCACTTTTGCATCCACGGCATTACCGCGAGCAATACGCATCATTCGTCCATCAACGTCATTTGCAAAAAAGCGGGTCTTCGAACATGTTTGTGCTTCATGAGCCTCAGCTACAATACTTTCCCACAGCGCTTCATCGTGAAGTTTCCACTCATTGAAGCCCCACATGCGTCGTTTCAATCCTGGCGCTGTGTTAGTTGCAATCAGCGCTGCTTCTATTACCACGGTTCCTGAACCACACATTGGATCGAGTAGAGGTTTATCCATCGAATCTGTCCAACCACTTCGCATCAATATTGCGGCAGCAACATGCTCTTTTAGCGGGGCCCGTCCCGTATCTTTGCGGTAATAACGTTGATGTAAGCTATTGCCTGACAAATCTAAATACACTGTGAAGTCATCACGATATAATCGACCCTGAATACGAATGTCAGGATTTTGTTTTTGAACGTTAGGACGTGAGCCAACCGCTTGATTGAATTGATCAACAACAGCATCCTTGACCTTTAATGCACCAAATTGACTGTTCTTAATAACTCGGTTTGTACCGACGAAGTCAACCACAAAACCTTTCTGAACACTAAAATGAGAGGGCCAATTCACAGCGTTGGTAATTTGATAGAGGTCATCAGCGGTCTTGATGGTTCCGGTATTCAGTTGCAGTAGCACTCGATTGGCCAAACGAGACCACAAACAAATTCGATAAGCATCCGCTAATTCACCTTCAAATCTGACTTGTCCCGGTTTTTGACTCAAGACAAGATCAGGTGAGATACGATTAATTTCTCGAATAAGCAGTTCGTCAAGTCCGCGAGACGTAGTGACAACAAATTGATACATAGAATACTCAGTCAGTTTTTTGGCTGCTAAGTATACGGCTTTTTAGTACAGATAGGAAAATTAGTTGCGCATGACAAGTCAGAAAACTCGAGATTATGCGCGTTTTATGAAATGTTCAGGAGATTCAAGTAAAGTCGTTGCGTTTAGCAACTGATTGCTCACTTTAACAGGCGAAAACATCTCTAGCGCCTTACCCGATTTGCTCTTTATCGGCATCAAAGTCAAGCATACGCTGAAAGCACCCTGCTGTTCCACTATAAAAACGTTGGCGTTTACTCCGTTAGCAACAAGACTCGCTAAACGAAGTTCGTCTTGACGCGGAATATGTTGGTCAAAATACCAAGACTTAGGGCTTAATTCTTTACCAAAGCAATAATACGCGGTTGCATTGAGAGCAATCTGCATGCATTCAGCAGTAGTCAGAGTACTTTTGAGTGCTAAAAGAGACTCAACAGCTTCCATATAATACTGAGAATCCTCAGCAGAGAATGGCCTAGACTCAACGCTATTGTTAAGCTGCTTTGCTGTATAAGCAGTTTGAAAATACCAGCGATTCGAGAGATTTAGCCCCAGAGCAGATGACTCTGTATCAAGATACCAAGTCCACTGTGCATCTGGAGTGAGCATATCATCCATGATGAGATCCCATTATTCTTATTATAGTCAGAGCAAAGATTAAACCATTTGATTAAGTTTTGCACAACTTTAGTCATACTTTTGTATGCTAAGCAGCTACCTCTAATTCATGATCCTTATAAGGCGCGAAGGATCGACTTGATCAACTGTGGGCCTTGATAAATTAGCGCACTGTAGACTTGTATGAGCTTTGCACCAGATGCTAAACGATCCCTAGCTGCCGATGCACTGTCAATGCCACCTACCCCCATTACCGGTATGTCAGACGGTAATCTTTTTATCAGTTTTTCTGTCAGTAATTGACTTTTTTGAGTCAATACTGAGCCACTCAGGCCACCAGCTTCATTCGCGTGCTCCAAGCCTGCTACAGAATCTCGATCTAACGTCGTATTAGTAGCAATGACGCCATCAACCTTACATTCAATAAAGGTATCAACTATCC
>CAXRGH010000122.1:0-14159 GCA_964230195.1 Alteromonadaceae bacterium | reverse complement strand
GACATTAAGTGAGGCGAGAGACGCAGGTGTATTGTCTGCGTCTGAGGTGCAAGCGTTACTTTCAGCAGAACTCCCTCAACCTTACTCAGTGACCTTGACCACTCACTCGGTTTCAATGGCCATCACTGATGTCATTGATGAAAACACGTTAGCCATATTCAATCGAAACAATAACACCGTGCATTTTAATGATGACGCCGTCAATCAATTGCTAGACAGCGATGTGTCACGAAGCTTTGCTGCTCCTGGGATGGCAAGCACTATTCATGCGGTTGATAGTTTGCCGCAACTGACCTTGACGTCTGATGAGTTGGTAGGTGAATGGGCTATGCCGTTGAATATTGGGGAGACGTACAATGGTATCGCGCTACGAGCACAGCATGTGAGACTTGAATCTGGCGGCACTGGCTATGCCTACGAGACTGATTCAGCGATTACATGGAATATGATTGAAGGGGGCAAACTGCAGGTAACAGACAGCAGTGGTACCCAATATACGGTCTCCTTCCATCAGGATATTGAGGTTGGCTACAGTGTCTACGTGGCGGCAGAAACCTCTGCGGGTGAACGTTATCGTCAATACGCAATAGCGGTAGCTGTTGAAAATAATGTGGATATGAACACCTTAATGGATCGGTATTTACAAAATAGTTTCTCGTTAACCGATCCGACTGCTTATGATACTGAAGGCAATCTTCTCAGTGAGCGCTATTTTGGCTTCCGGTTGGAGAGCAATGGTGACGCGAGTCGAATCTATAGTGCAACACCGGATCACACGACCCAGTTTTCAGGATGGGATGCGTGGCTTTGGTCACAGCCGGGTGAAAGAGATGTGGTCTTTGAAACTCACCGCAGCAACACTGAGTTTTATAGCCGATGTGAATTGAGCGATAATTGTGTACCGTTCAGAGAGCGCCATTGGCGTCTACTGTCAATGAGTGGTGATCGCGTGTATGTGCTTGAGTGGTCTTATCGTAATCAAAACGTTGATGCAATGCTTGCCGGCGACGTTACTGAAGTTGACTGGATTACTTGGATTTCACCGAGAGTACAATTTTACGAATTGACAGAACTCGATTGGGATCAAGATGGACAGATGGATAATACCGATGACGATTGGGATAACGATGGAGTACTCAATGTCAGTGATGATTATCCGTTCGATGCTACACAATCTGTAGATCCTGATGCAACCGACGGCTCAGATGGTGCTGATGGTACAGACGGTACAGACGGCTCAGATGGTTCAGATGGTGCTGATGGCTCAGATGGCTCAGATGGCACTGACGGTGCTGATGGTACAGACGGCTCAGATGGTACAGACGGCTCAGATGGTACAGACGGTAGTGATGGTACAGACGGTAGTGATGGTACTGATGGCGGTGAGGTTGACGATGCCACCCTACTGACGGTGAATTCCGATGCACAAACGTTTGGTGCAGTGAAAGATTACACCCTAACAATTCCGCTGTATTACCAAAGTCCCGATGATGCAAAAGTCTCTGCTATGAGTTTTGAGTTATTCTTTGATAGTCGTTATCTCACTTTTGAGGATCAAACTGATCTCTATGATGAAGGTTCACTTAATCAAGGCATTGTTGCCATTGACGAAGATGTGAATGACCAAGATGGTGATCCTTCCACGGATATGTCTATCAAGCTGTCATGGATCTCGTTATCCGGTAATTGGCCTGCTAGTGATGGGCGTCTACCACTCGTGAAACTCCATTTTACAGTGCTGGATTCATTACAAGAAACTGCTTCTGCGGTGTATATCCGTAACAATGCTGCAGGGACTAGCCAAGGCTACCGCGTTGCATCTCAGACTATTGATATCATTGATGGCAGTGATAGCGTGAGCCTTGATGTGAATGCCGATGGTGAACTCAACATGGCAACTGATGGTTTCATTATTCTGCGTCACATGGTGGGCTTCAGTGGTAACGCATTGGCCTCTGACGAGGACATGGTGACGAGTCAGTTAACACGTGAACAAATGAAACAACGCTTGGATATGGCCTCACAACTCAAAGTATTAGATATCAATGGTGATGGTCAAGTGACCTTAACCACCGATGGCTTCATCATCCTACGGTATTTAGTTGGCTTCCCGGCATCAGCACTCGCATCAGATGATGATATGGTTGATGCTACCCGAACTCACACAGAAATGGCTCAATACTTAGAGTCGTTGAGATAAGGAAGAGGGTTATGAATACGAAAAACGTTCTTCTTTTCGTGGTGGCGAGTTTGATGCTGATGTCGTTGAAAACATTGGCTCAGCCGCTATTGTCTGTTAACCCCGATGCAGCGGTGGTGGATCACCAGCAAGCACCTACGATTAATGTGTGGTTATCGCAACCAGTCGCTCCGAGTTTTGGGGTTACCGTGCACTACAACAGCGCGGTCGTTCAGCGTATTGATGTCAGCCCCTCTTCCATCGCCGGTGGATTGTTGAATGCCTCAGGTGTCATACCCATTGAAGATGACAGTGTGGATGACCTCGATAATAACCCGTCAACGGACAAACGTATTCGACTGGCATGGTTTGACCTAATGGGGCAATGGCAGGCGTCGCAATTATTTACAATGAGCGTTGAGATTGTGCAAGGTGGACAATTGAATGATGACAAACTGACCGTGTTACCCATCGCGAACATTAATCAGCACAATGTTCAGCCTGTGATTATTCCTTTAATCACCCGTAGACAGTAGGAGTCCACTTATGAAGCAGTGTTTTCCAGCTTTAATACTACTCATGTTGTCGGGTGGAGTATCCGCGCAATCGCTAGAGCAGACCATTAGCACCAATCCGGAAAATCTCATATTAGCACCGAATGAAACCCAAATTATCACGGTTGATTATCAGGACGTATCGGGCGAAGGAGTCATGAGTTTTACCCTCCAGACTTTCTTCTCTGAAGCACAATTGAACCTAGTTCCGAGTGTATTGTTCTCTTCGGGTAGTTTGAATCTTAATGTTTCCAGTACTCTACAACTGGACAGTGACGATTTAGATAATGACACAACAACCACTCATTATTTCACTCATAGTTGGATAGATGAAAACATTGGTCAATCCAACTGGCCTGCGTCAGGCGCTGACGGGGCCTATGACGTATCCTTGTTAACCTTAACGGTGACGGCAAGGGAAACATTTTCGGGTCCTGCAGCCATCAATTTTGTTAAATTTGAGGGCGGCCCCGAATTTACTGCAAATAGCGTCCAGGTAAATCGTTTCATTCCAGCGCCGAACTTTATTGAAGAACCTTCGTCAGTGACTGTGCAAGCAGATAGTTTACTCACGGAGGTTAGTTTGATACCTCCAGCAGTTGATGACGCCTCAGCAGTGCTTACTAACGACGCGCCAATGGAAGGATTTGGTTTTGGTGAAACCATAGTCACCTGGACAGCAACGAACATGAACGGGTTGACCTCAACAATCACCCAAACAGTGATTGTGATGGAACCGCTGGCACCTGAGGTCACGTTTGAACCTGAGTTAGCGTTTGAAGCCGTTGGCGTCTTGTCTGCGTTGCCAACGTCATTACTTCAATTGGCAGACGCTGATGCTGACTATACCATCACGCGAGACCCCGCAACCGAGTTGCCATTGGGTACTCACGAGATCACTTGGACTGTGACGAATAGTACGGGACAATCCACCACAGTAACGCAAACCGTCACTATAGCTGACACTACAGCCCCTGTTTTTGATGAATTACCGCCAGTGACGATTGATGCAACGGGGGTGACTACGTTAGTCACAGCCGAAACCCTCTTACCGGTAACAGCCACTGATAACCTTGATGGGGATCTCGTTGCGGAACTGGTGACTAATGAGCCTTTAGTGTCAGGTGAACATGTTATTGAATGGCAGGTATCTGACGCCCAGGGTAATCGAGCAGTAGCGTCTCAAACCATCCGAATTAACCCTCAAGTTGTCATTCAGTCACTTGATTTTGTTGAACTCGGTGACATTGTCCAAGCCCATGTATCATTACTCGGTGAAGCACCTGTTTATCCGGTTATTATTGATTACACGGTAACCTCAAGTGCTGAAGTGTCGTTTGATAATTTGATGCCGCTATCCATTGACGGTGGACAAACAGGTACCATTACTTTAGCACTGCCTAATGACGGGACCTTGGATGCCGGAGATACCATTGCTATTGCATTGACCTCTGGAGAAAATGCCGTTATTTCCGGTAGCCCGACTTATGTTGCAAATCTGATCTTAGGTAATGAAGCGCCGATTGTTGGTCTTGCCTTGCAGCAAGGTGATGCTCAAACTCGAATTGTATTTGCGAATGCTGAACCTGTAATTATTACCGCGTCAGTGGCAGATATTAACCTAGCAGATAGTCATTCTTTGACGTTTGATACGTTGCACCCAGAACTCATTGACCTTAATCAAGATGATGACCCACAAACATTTGAATTTTCGGCCGATGCCTTAGCTCCCGGCGTTTATGTCATGACAGTGACTGCGAGCGAAACTAATACTGAGGAAGCCTTGTCTTCGAGTACAGAGTTATTATTTATTGTTGAGTCCGAAGCTGTTGTGTTGTCTGCCGAGAATGATACCGACAAGGATGGTATTCCTGACAGTGAAGAAGGGTTATCCGACAGTGATAATGATGGTATTCCAGATTTTCAAGATAACTCAGAAGTCACGTCACAATTACCGCTTGATGAGAACTTTTCTAATCCTCTGGAAACGGCGCCAGGTATGACACTGCGTCTTGGAACCACTGCCATTGCTGCTCAAGGGGTGAATGCAAGTCACGCTGTGATTGATACTGAACAACTGACGACCCATGGTGATGACGGAGAATCTACAGAGGATGCAACGGATACAGATTTTGAAGCCATCAGCGACATTGTTGATTTTGAAGTGATTAATCTTCCGGCGGTAGGTATCAGCGTGCCGATCATCATTCCATTACCGGATGGTGTTTCGTTGAGCGCGAATACTGTGTACCGGAAATTTGATGCATCCATTGGTTGGGTCACCTTTATTGATGATGGTGATAATACGATTGGGTCGGCTCCACTGACTGAGTTAGGGCAATGCCCAAGGGTTGACAGTGAGGCCTATATTGCCGGTTTAAATGAAGGACATCAGTGTGTGAAATTGACCTTAGTGGATGGTGGTATTTACGACCAAGATGGTGAAGCCAACGGTAAAGTTGCTGATCCTGGAGTGTTTGCTGTTGAGGTGGTTAACCTTGCTCCTACAGCAGTGATTAGCGGTGCTACCTCCATTAGCGAAAATCAAACCTTGATGCTGGACGCCAGCGCGTCCAATGATCCAGAGTCGCAATCGTTGAGCTATGGCTGGCAACAAGTGGCTGGCCCGTCGGCAACGCTAGAGGCAAATGGTGCGATGCTAACAGTGTCGGCGCCTGATATTACAAGCGATACTACCCTTAGTTTCACGGTGACTGTCAGTGATGGTAAGAATGAAACAACAAGCGAGCCCTTTGATGTGGTGGTGACACCACAACCGTCGACTGTCATTGCTCAAGTCACTGCAAGTGGTAGTCAAACCAATAATCAATTTAATCCTGGTAGCACAGTGACATTGAATGCTGGTGGATCCACTGACTCCGATGGCAATCTGTTGACTTATAGTTGGATCCAAACAGCGGGTTCGTCTGTGGCTTTGAGTTCTACTTCGACCGCCTCTGTAAGCTTTACCGCACCGTCCGCAACAACCAGCAGTGTCTTAAGCTTTACAGTAACAGTCAGCAACGGGCAGGGTGCGGACACTAGCGTTGACGAGAAATCCATCAGTGTCACCATTGCTGCACAAAGTAATTCAAGTTCATCTAATACTGGCGGTGGTAGTTCCAATAGCAGCTCAAGCGGCGGTGGCGGCTCAACGGGATGGTTAATCCTATGTACTGTGGGTATCGCGGCGCGAAGACGGGTGAACACGATGAGAGTACACGGGTAGATAATTGAGAGGATATTTCACGCGGCCTTGCGTGCTGCGTGGTATCGTGTCAGTTTTGTGTTCGTCTACGGTTTTACTGTTTGTCTCCCTCAATCCAGTACTCCAGCTCTCAAATTTAGCGGTGAATTGTAAAAATTCCGCATTCCGTTGACTTTTATCCATCAAAAGCTGGATACAAGGGTGTAAATTCTGATACATTCTAGTCGATAACAACAAAAAGGAATTGTGTGCATGCGCATTGGGTGGCGTCGGTCGGTGAAACGTTTGGTGAAGCGGCCAGCGAAAAATCAGGCCATTGGTCTGACTTATTCAGAACGGGGGATAAACGCATCTTTGTGTCAGTTAGATGACCAAGGACATCTTGTCACACTCCAAGCCCAGTACTTTATCTCTGACGAGGTTTGGCATAAGCCTCTCTATCAGTGGCTTAAGCGCAATCAAGCCCTTCATCTCCCCTGTTATGTCACCATAGAAAGTGATGGCTATCAAAGCTTAGTTGCCGACAAACCCGACGTTGAAGATGACGCGGTTGCTCAGGCTTTAAGATGGTCTGTTAATGAACTTTTTTCGGTGGCAGACGATACCGTTATTGACTTTTATGATGTGCCCGTCCCGGTGGCTGGTGCTCAGAAAGTCAATGTTGTCGTTGTACCAAGCACGACTGTAAATAACATAGTATCTGGTTGCCATCATGCTCATCTTGATTTGAAGCGTCTGGAAGTGAGTGAAACCTCTGCCCGATTTTTAGTGCCGGTTGACGATACACCTTGCTTACTGATTGCACAAACCAGCCGCACAGAAGTGACTGCTTTTATTGTTAAATCAGGGCATGTGTATTTGAGCCGTAAACTCAACCATGTTGAAAATCTTCATAAGTTGTACGGTGAGGAATTAGGATACGCAATTAATGGTAATCTTGGTGTTGAGTTACAGCGCTCAATGGACTACTTTGATAGCCAAATGCGTCAGGCGCCAGTGCAAAAAATCTATGTAAACCTGGCGCTTTCTGATGTCTCTGACTTCTGTCAACGCTTGTCTACTGCACTGTTTTTGGATGTTGAGCCGCTAGCATTAGAGATTGATGGCTTAGATAAGATCCCGAATCCCAACCTGTTTAGCTTGTCACCGCTGATCAACACTCAAAGAGCTGAGAAAGGTGCAGAATAAATGAAATCAGACGTAAACTTTTTTCATGACGGACTGAAGCCGAAAGTAGAACTGCTGACGCTGGCTTTTTGTATTATTGTGTGGTCTTTTGCCATCGGCATTCTTGTGACAGTGTATCAAGACTATCAATCGGAATTAGCGCAATACAAAATAGAAAAAACGAATGCTGAGCAACAAGTCGATGTTGCTAAACAAGCCTATGACATGTTGGTTGCATCACAAGTGACTGAAGATGAAGATCCGTTGCTGGTGGCAACAGCAGAGCGCTTAACCAATGATTTGACCTACTACCAAAATCTGAATGCTGAAATTACCGGCGATGATATTGTTGCCTCTACAGACTTTTCAGCTTTAATGGTTGCACTCGCCGAATACCATCATCCTGACATTAGCTTATCCCACATCTATTTTACTGACACTGAGTTAACCCTCGAAGGTGTTACAAACAGTGCAGCCGCTATTCCTCTTTGGCTTGAGGGTTTGGGACAATCCGATGTTTTTAATGGGCGACGTTTCTCCCACACTCGTTTGTTTGAAAACAAGCACAATGAACTGAATTTTAAGGTGAGTTCTGGTGCAATTTTCTCGCGACAGGAGGGACAGTAATGAATTACACTGAGTTGCACAAACGATTTTTAACCCTTCAGCTGCGTGAACGTGTGTTAGTGGCCCTTGGTGGGATCGTGTTGATATTGGCCATTGGTTTTACTCAATTCGTTGATCCTATCATTGCACAACAAACCGCCATTAAAGCGGACATCAAAAAGACCCAGTTGCGCTTCGTAGAGCTGTCTCAAAAAGTATCAGACCAGCGCAATTACAAGCCTGTTGACCCCAATGTAGCGTGGCAAAAAAAGATAGACGGCCTAAACCAATTATTGGATGCGGAGCGCTCCATCATGAAGGGTAAAATGGTAAACTTGATTTCGGCCAAACAAATGACCAGTGTGCTTCAAGCATTGATGGCGAAATCTGATGATGTTGCTTTAGTTGGTCTTTCTTCTTTACCACCTGAAGTTGTGATTGAAGGCCCAAATAATAGCAACGAAGGTAAATTGTACAGACACGGCATTGAAATGACCCTTAAAGGCGACTTTTTTGCTATCCAAAACTATTTGGAGAAAGCACAACAACTGCAGTGGCAACTGTATTGGCAAACACTGGATTTCCAAGTGACTGCTTATCCAGAAGCCACGGTCAATGTAACCGTTTATACCCTCAGCGCTGAAGATGCGTTTATGGGAGGTTGATGAGATGAAAGATGTTTCTTTGACTATCGCTCTAGTGCTGTCAATTTGCGTATTGGCATCAGGTAATACATCAGCGCAAGTGCTCATTGATCCAACAAAGCCGTTAGTACCGAATGCTAAGTCAATGGATGTCACGGACGAAACGCTTAAAGATGGGCCAACAGCGTTATCTAATAGCTTTAGCGGTCTGCGTTTATCAGCAGTTTTTATTTCTGCCACTGTGCGCTACGCCATTATCAATGGTGAAGCGATTCATGAAGGCAAGACGCGTGACAACATAACAATAAGAAAAGTGAACCAAGATGGTGTTGAGTTATTTCATAATGGTGAGCTTAAACAATTAAATTTAAATAAAGTGATGACAATCCGTGAACATGAATACAAGTTTTAATTACATTGCGCTACTACTGTTAGCCACAATAGCGGCATGTAAATCCACGAATTCAATTCCGCTAGAGGCAGTAGATGCGGCAATTGAAGAGCAGCAAGCCAGCAGTGCCGTCCCCAAAGCCTTGTCAAAACTTCCACCAGAAGTTTCTGGGTTATTATTGCCCGGTGCCCCCGGAACCAGTGGTCAGAACTTGCTTGAGCAAGCACGTTACGACATTAAAGCTGAGAAAGTGCCTGCCACCGAATTCTTTGCTGGGTTATTTGAACCAACACCCTACAGTGTGGTGATTCATCCTGACGTCGGCGGTGTTATTACGCTGGATGTTAAACAAGTGACGGTGTTAGAGGTGGTGGACATCATTACGGAAATATACGGTTATGAGGTGCGTCAACGTGGCAGCGTGTTTAGTATTTTTCCATCGGGACTACGTACTGAGACTATTGCCGTTAACTACTTACTGATGCAGCGCGACGGTAGCACACAGACCAGTATTTCATCTGGCGGTATCTCACAATTTGGTGGCAATCAAAATGGTATGCAGGGCGGTTTCGGCAACAATTTTGGTGGACGTTCAGGTTCACAGAATAACTTTAATCAAGGTAATCAGTTCGGTAACAATAACTTAGGTGGTTTGGGCGGTATTGGTGGCTTTGGCGGTATGTCCGGCAGCAACGGCACCAATATTTCAACTCGCGCTCAAACTGACTTCTGGAAAAACCTTGAAGAGACTTTAAAGGCGCTGATTGGTGAAGGCGAGGGACGTCACGTTGTGGTTTCGCCACAAGCCGGTTTAGTGACTTTACGTGCGATGCCACAAGAAATTAGAGCGGTTAAATCATTTTTGAGAACATCAGAAGAGAGTATTCAACGTCAAGTGATTTTAGAGGCAAGAATCATTGAAGTCTCACTAGACGATGAATATCAGCAAGGCATCAATTGGAGTCAATTGGCGACAAACAGCGGCAGTACTACGCTTGATATCACCAACACTTTAGGAGTCCTTAGTAATACTATCACTGGGCGCTTAGGTGGGGTTACCTCAGTTAGTTTTAATGGTGACGATTTTAGCGGCGTGGTTTCATTATTATCCACGCAAGGCGACGTGCAAGTGCTATCAAGTCCGCGTGTGACGGCATTGAATAATCAAAAAGCTGTGATTAAAGTGGGTAACGACGAGTACTTTGTGACAGACGTGTCAAGTCAGAACACCATCACTGCAACCGCTACGTCAACGGGCCCCGATATTGAACTTACACCCTTCTTCTCAGGTATCGCCCTTGACGTGACCCCGCAAATTGATGAGTTTGGTAGTGTCTTATTACACGTTCATCCATCGGTTATTGAAACCGAAGAACAAGAAAAAGTGGTCACACTCAATCAAGAACAATTTGTTTTGCCGTTAGCGCAAAGCAATATTCGTGAGTCTGATACCTTGGTAAAAGCAAACTCTGGTGAGATTGTAGTGATTGGTGGATTGATGCAATCCATTGTCAATGATTCAGAATCCGCTGTCCCGTTTTTGGGGAGCCTTCCGGGAGTTGGCAACTTGTTCAAAAATAAACGCGTGGTTGAAACCAAGAAAGAATTGATTATTTTGATCAAACCAACGGTGGTGAGTGGTGGAACCTCTCAGCAAGAGCTTTTGCGGGCACGTGAAAATATTCAACGCTGGCAGGGAGCAAACTAGTGTACCTGTATCATTTTGGCTTAAACGAATTACCCTTTACGTTGACGCCAAACACGCAATATTTTTACGGACTTCCAACCCATAATGATGCGCTGGAAGTCCTCAATGTTGCTTTAAAAACCGGAGAAGGTTTCATCAAAGTCACCGGTGAAGTTGGTACTGGTAAAACACTCATCTGTCGTAAATTGTTAAATGAATTACCTGATGATTTTGTGACGGCCTACATCCCCAATCCGTATTTGTCACCCAATGAATTGCGCCATGCTGTCGCCGCTGAATTGTCAGTGGATATTGATCCGAATACGGATCCACAAACCTTTACCCAATTAATCCAAGCAAGACTGATTGCTATCAGTAAAGAACGCAAGTCTGTGGTACTTATCATTGATGAAGCACAGGCATTGCCAGTCGAGACCATTGAGGTCTTGCGGTTATTTTCAAACTTAGAAACCGAATCCAGCAAACTCATCCACGTGGTGTTATTTGCACAACCCGAACTCAACGAAAAGTTGAACCTGCCTGAACTGAGACAGTTAAAGCAACGAATCGGTTTCTCTTATTGCCTTGATCACATGGACTATGACCAACTTTTTCATTATGTACAACATCGTTTGAAAATCGCTGGTTATCGTGGCGTACCGGCGTTTAATCGCCGCTGTTGTAAATTACTCTACAAAGCATCCGCAGGCACCCCTCGTATTGTCAATGTGCTGTGTCACAAAGCATTGATGCTAGCGTTTGGTGAAGGCAAACAAACGGTATCTCAACGACATGTCAAACACGCGATAAAAGATACGGAATCAACCTTCTATTCAGGCATGAACCCTTGGCTTAAGGGAACCATATGGCTATTGTTGGCGGCAATCCTCTTTTCAGGCTGTCTATTCGCATGGATGTCCATTTACGGTGAACAGATGTTTCCGACGTGGCTATTACAATGGTATCAGGGGGAAGCCTTATGAGTGTCGTTAATAAGATGCTTCAAGATTTGGAGAATCGCCAACCGAATGGCAGTGATGCGAATTATGTACCGCCCCAAAAGGCGAGAGGACGATGGAAATACGTTGCAGTTGTCCTTGTGGTTGGGATCGCCAGTATGATGCATTGGCTGCATCAAATTGACAGTGTTGATGAGTATAAGGCACACCTCCCTTCATCATCGACCTCAACAGAGACTGATGACGGTGCTAGCAGAGACGCTCCTAAACATGCAGAATTGTCCAATCAAGGCAGTGACACTGTCAATGTTTCAACCTCTGCTCAAGCGACTGTGCAGGCAACTTCGCAAGTATCCGATGGAGTGGTTGCCAAACCTATGGTAGTGTCATCGACAGTGGCGCCATTACAACCGGCCGGTCAAATCATTGAGACGAACTCAGGGACGCTTGATGCGGCAGATGTCGCTACTCCCTTGTCTCGTGAGCAACAATTATCGGGTCAGCAACGCAGTGAGGCTTTACCCGCGCGTCGTCATCCTCAAACTGCGGACTCAGTAGGTTTAAATAAGCGCCAATTGCAATCCACGACCAATGCAACTCAGTCCGCTTATGGAACTAGGACTAAAACAAGCGTAATGAATGGTGCTGACATTCAAACAGATGAACGTAACCAGCAGAGTGACAAGCAAGTAAGGGAAAATCAAAATCCTGAACCCGTGTTGGAAGTGATTCCCAGCTACCTCGGCAATGGCGAAGCGGTCAAATGGCGTAATCAAGCACAAATAGCGTTACGGACTAAACAAACTAACAAGGCCATTGTTGCACTCGAAAACATGTTGCAGTATCAACCCGAGGATTTTCTAGCGGCGCAACAGTTAGCCAAATTGTATCTCTCTAAAAATCAGGAAAGTAAGGCTGAATCAACCTTACTTGCCGCATTGAAAGTCACCCCAGAAGCGCATTCGGCTCGCGTCATGTTAGCTCGTCTTTATGTGAAAAAGAATCTCGCCCCTCAAGCCCTCGATGTGCTTAGTGCTTTTCAACCGGATATTGCCTTTAATGCGGAGTACTACGCCTTACAAGGTGCGCTAGCTCAGCAGGCTCAAGCCTATGATTTGGCCTATAATAGTTACTACAAACTCGCGAGTTTTCAGCCTACAGAGCCTAAGTGGTGGTTGGGGCTTGCAGTGGCGCTCGACAGCGGGTCAGAGATAAATGACGCCCGAGATGCGTATCGGAAGGCATTGCAGTTAACCGGTTTGCCGCCGGCAACACAGCGTTTTATTCAACAACGCTTGAGCGTCATCGGAGGATAAAATGGTAGCAAAACTCAAAATGCGCCTTGGGGACCTGTTGGTTCAAGAATTGGTCATTACTGAAGATCAGTTGATGCAAGCGTTGAAAGAGCAAAAACAGTCAGGGCGCAAACTTGGCCAAGCCTTGATTGATTTAAAGTTTGTTACCGAAGTGCAATTGTTAGGCTTCTTGGCCAAACAGTTAAACGTTCCGTTTGTGAATTTGACTGAAATTACGATTTCTTCAAGCCTGGCTAAAAAGTTACCGGAAGTGGTTGCCCGCCGGTTTAGAGCCATCATCATTGAAGAAACTGAGTATCACTATTCCGTAGCCGTCAGTGACCCAGCGGATATTAACGCCCTTGACAGTATTGCTCAGTCCCTCGATAAGCCAGTGGAATTAGCCATTGCTCGTGAGTCTCAGATATTTCGCTCCATTGATCTAAGCTATCGTCGAACCGACGATATTACCAGTTTTGCAAAAGAGCTAGCGTCTGAGTATCAAGAAACCGACGCGTTTGATTTTGGCGCCGCCCTTGGGGAAGAAGACAACACGGTTGCAAAATTACTGCAGTCGGTATTTGAAGATGCTATCCAGTTGAACGCGTCTGATATTCACATTGAACCCGAAGAAAATGCGTTGCGCATCCGTCAACGGGTTGATGGCGTACTTCAAGAGCATATTATTGAACAAAGTAATATTGCTGCGGCATTGGTGTTGCGCATTAAGTTGATGGCCGGATTAGATATTTCGGAAAAGCGCTTGCCTCAGGATGGACGTACTCACATCAAGCTGAAAGGGCATACCATCGACATTCGTGTGTCCACCATGCCAGTGCAACACGGCGAATCAGTAGTACTTCGTTTATTGGATCAATCTGCAGGTCTATTGAAACTTGAAGAAACCGGTATGCCGGACGAGATCTTGACTCAATTTAGGCGATTACTCGCACGTCCAAATGGCATGATTTTTGTTACTTGACCCACGGGTTCAGGTAAAACCACCACCTTATACGGCGCTCTGAGTGAATTAAACAAAGCGAGCAATAAGATCATTACTGCGGAAGATCCGGTGGAATATCGTTTACCTCGCATCAATCAGGTACAGGTAAACCATAAAATTGGACTCGACTTTGCGTCGATTCTCCGCACCACATTGCGTCAAGACCCTGACATCATCATGGTGGGTGAGATGCGTGACGGTGAAACTGTTGAGATCGGTCTTCGTGGTGCATTGACGGGGCACTTGGTATTGTCAACGCTGCATACCAACGATGCCGTTTCAAGTACCATTCGTCTTATTGATATGGGGGCTCCGGGGTATTTGGTGGCAAGCTCCCTTCGTGCCATTGTTGCACAACGCTTAGTCCGTCGTAACTGTCCTCAGTGCTCCGAGTCCTACATACCTACCGCGGAAGAAGAATTCTGGCTGAACAATATCCCGGGCTATACACCTGACATGATGCAGG
>CAXRGH010000121.1:0-5006 GCA_964230195.1 Alteromonadaceae bacterium | reverse complement strand
TGGTTTAAGGATAATTCGTTTCTTTGTGGCACACTTTTGATTACACTATGCGGCAATCCCAAAGCACTATCTAAAGTGCACTAAATAAAATGCAATATATAAAGCGCAATACTGAACAGGAAGCAAGAACATGGCAAGACGTGCTGCAGCCCTTCACATATTGGTGAAAACGGAAAAACAGTGTAATGAACTGAAAAAGCGCATTGAGAAAGGGGCTAACTTTCAACAAATTGCCAAGCAGTACTCCCTGTGCCCGTCAAAAAAGAAAGGCGGTGATTTGGGGGAATTCGCCAAGGGCCAAATGGTAGCAGCGTTTGACAAAGCGGTGTTCTCTGGTCCAGAACTGACAGTGCAAGGTCCGGTAAAAACTCGTTTTGGCTTTCATTTAATTAAAGTCTTGTATAAGAAATAACGTGCCACTGCACTAAGGAAAAGACTTCACCATGTCCCAATCAATCCCCTTACAACAGTTTGTTGAACAGTTTGCAGATATACAGTGCTTTTGGATGTTAACTGACGCGCAAGATCATTGGGCAACCTTGGAATCCGAGCGGTATATGAATACTGACGTAATCCCAGTCTGGTGTGATAAAGAGGCAGCAGCCATGGCCTGCGAAGGCGATTGGAAAAATTTCAGACCTCGAGTGATTAAAATGCCAAAGTGGTTCAGCGTTTGGCTACCACAACTCACGGCCGCCGATGTCTTGGTTGGGGTTGTTTCTACTGACGCTGAGTCCTCCATGGACGAGATAGAGCTCACTGACTTCACAGGGGCTTTGGTTAGGGCCCTCGGCGCTGAATAATCGGCGGGATCAGCGTCCCATCACTGAGTGAGCATCAAACACAGAAACGCCGAGCTATGCTCGGCGTTTTGTATTCTATCAGTGTTGTCACTTCGTCAACGCAAATCAAGGTAAGCTAACACCTGATTAAATGCGTCTTCCTAAACGAGTTTCACATTCAGCATCGGTTGACGGTGTCGAACTATTCGATTCAGCCGCATCAAGTAAACCATCTTCACTGTAGAAAATCACTGACTGGTTACCATCAGAAGCAGAGAACGCACCTTTGTAAGCAAATTTCTCAACCCCATCAACCACTTCTTTTGGCAACATACTGAAGTAACCTTGCAATTTAGCGCCTTCTTCAACTTCATAAATCACCGAAATAGTGCGTTGGTCATCACCCACTATGGTCCAACTACCTTCGCCGTATTTACCCCAGAAATCGTCAATATCCAGCTCTCCACCATTGTAGTCCTCTACTTTTTTGGCGCAGGCGGCAAGTCTGCCATTGGCGTCAAAATACATCTCAATTTCACGGTCATTCTGAGCACCCGGTCTTCCCAAGTCATCATCAGAGATTTTAATACTCTTGCCCGCAAGCTCTGCAAACGTTGGCAAGGTATCAATATTGTCTTGAAGATCCGTTGCATCGTCTACAAAGGTGTTTAACGTTGACTCATCATAGTTATCCGCGAGTTCTTCAAGTTTATTCTCACCATCGTCGTCATGCACTAACGTCACATTAATACTGTCGACAAGATCAGCAACCGTTAAATCGTCAGAGCCCTCAATCACCTCATTCTGAACATCTTCATCATTAACAGTGACAACAACATTACTGCCACTACCTTCAATCACGATCTCAAGATCCCTGACCTCCGGCAATGCTTGTTCCAAAATAGTGGTAAGTTGCGACAGAAAATCTTTAAAATCAACGGCATTTTGGCGAGCAGCACGAGAAGTTACTGAGGCTGTGCGACCTGAACCGCTGGCACTGACTTCATCGTTGAGGTATTGCCAAACCACCTCATCAATCACTTGCATAAAGTTTTTGATGCTGTCAATGTCGTTGATTGCAAATGCTTGCATGTAGCTAACCACGGTCGGTAACACAGCAATACCTGCAATGATGTCTGCTTTAGTGGTGGGCGACAATCCTGATGGTAGATTAAAGTCTGCATCAGCTAACACATCTCGCACGTCCGTCTCAACACCATCCACGACCTTTTGCAATAAGGGGGCATGAGCAACCGCAGTTTCCAAGGTTAGACCGTAATCTAACAACTGCATGGCTAAATGTTTATAGATCATGTTACTGGCATCATATGGCATGCCAACTTCCGTACCCAAATCTGGATATGACTCGCCAAGATAATGGTTCATTACCACCACAACCTTATGTATCAACAGCGCCTTACCAGCGAGTTCAGTATACACACCCACGTCATCTGTACCATCAGACAATTTTAGGGGTAAATTGAGGTAGTTAACGTCCAACTCTGCTTCAGAAACACCGAGTAAATCCAGCAAGGTATCCTGTTGCGTCGTCACCGCGTGAGTCAGTAGTGAGGTGAAAGGAGAAATCACTGGGGTGACACTGGTGTTCGCTGACACATCAGAAATCGTTCGGCTCAGTTGGCCGCCAATGGGTCGCACTGAGGTTGAACTAATTCCACCATTGATACGCATTATCACACTATCAAAATCTTGCTTAGTCTGCAGGCAGTATTGCTGTTCTACTTCCGTCGCACCAGCGGCACAATAGTTAGTATCAGTTAACGGGTTGTAGGATAAGTACCCGTCGGCATCGGTATATGCAAAGGCTTCCCAAGCATCCAGTGAGCCATTGTTATTATTGTCAAAAAATACCGTTGAGTTGGCAATGTAACCCTCAGCGGCGAGGCCATCAAAGGTCTTGCTCGCTGCTTCGAGTATTTCTTTACTAGGCACGTCTTGATTAATCTCATTACAGCCTGAAACCAAAGTCACGGCTAACGCCGCGGCAATGGGTGTAACGCGTTTAATTGCTGTTTTCATCATTAAATCCTTTTACCCTAGAAATTCTGTTGAATGCTTAAACCAAAACCAACTCGGCGAGGGAGACTGGTGTCATCAACGGTCACGGAATCAAGACCGTATTCAAAATCAAAATTGACGTACTTGAACAAAGTAGTACCAAAGGTCACACTTGAGGTTTCACGTCCAACGGAGTTTGAGTGATAGCCCACTCGCAAACTTGGGATAAATCCAGAAGAGCGATAACTGACCCCAAGGTGCATCCATTGATGAGCGCCACCAATGGCGTCTGTATATTGCACTAAATCTGCTGCCGCCGACAAATTCCAGCTGTCACTGATTTTGTAAGCAGCATCCACAACAGCGGTGGTTTGTTTGACATATACTTCGGCTGGATTAATCTCACCTTTTTCTTCAGCAAAATACTTTGCTACTTCACAATTTTGTTGGGAATCTTGTGACGTAATGGCGTTACAATTGACACCAATCACACCAAAGTCAAACTCTGGCTCATTAAGATTGTTGAAGGTTAAGCCAACGCGGTATTTTGACGCGTCCCACACAATCCCCAAGTCTGCCGCAACACCGGTGGACGACACCAGATTATTGTCAAACTCATCCAAAATAAGATCACCGATGTCGTCTGCGTTAACATACATCAAAGGTAACACCTGCTTGCTCAGTTCGGTTTCAAGGAACTTCACTTTAACGCCACCGTACAGGTTACCGTATTCAGAACGATAGGCGAGCCGGCTGTAGTTGACGGAAACGCCGTATTCTACAGCGCCTTTTGTATAAAGAGAGGTAGAGGTGTTAAACGTGCCTTGGAAATCGTCATACGATAAGTCATCATCCAAAACACGGAAACCACCAATAGTGCTCATCTGAAAATCAACACCAACGGTACCTTGAAGGAATTTGCTATTGAAGTACAAAGGAAGGAAAGGAATTTTTGTATTAGCAGCAAACGTTGAATACCCTTCTCTACCAATCAGGTCGAGAACACCATCAAAACGGTCAAGTACTTCGCTAGCAGATTCGGTTGCTGCGTTTGGATCATCTAGAATGTCATTTAAGTACTCTAGTTCTTCATTAAGGTTGTCTACCTGTCCAAATTCAACAGATCCTGCGAGGCCACCCAGCCCCATGCGTAATGAGTCTTTTTGACCAATCACTAAACTACCCATTGCTGGGTTTCCTGACGTTAGTATGAGCTCATGGTGATCAATAGAAGACCATGATCCCATTGAAAAACCATTGCTAGCACTACCGGTCTCTCCTGAAGCGGTGGCACACAGCCCCATCCCTGCAAACGCAATCAAAAGCTTTTTCATTGCTTTGTCCCTTTATCAATTTGTTGTAATCAATTAGTTTAATTCGTTGTTAATTAGTGTTAGCAATTTATGGCAAAAAAACAAGTTGATTTTTGTAAAGGATACATGTTTCTTATGCGCAATATTAGGGTTAAGCCACCAGTCTTAACCCTCAAACAGGCACAGTGCTCATCCACTTATTGTGCTGGAATAGCGTGAATGCGTTGCTCTAGGCTTGGGTGTGTTGAGAGGTAGGAGTGTGACGGTGAGCCACCTTTTTCATCGTGAAGGCGAATCAATGCTTTTTTGAAGTCGTTTGGCGCAATCCGAGCTTTGTGGGCGGTGTTTGTGGCATATTGATCAGCTTCCATTTCATACTCTCGACTATAACTGAGTTGCATAATACCAATCGCCGTGGTTGATAGAAATCCAGTGACCTCAGTAGCATCACCAAACACCAAGGTTGTGATCACCAGAAGACCGACTTGTTTTAATAGATTACGAAGTGTGTGGCGCTGTTCAACATGTCCCATTTCATGAAGAAATACCGCCACAATTTCATTGTCAGACTCCATCAATGAAATCAATTCATCGGTGAAGATGATATCACCACTCGGCAATGCCAACGCATTTGCACCGAATTTTTCACCACCGTGAATAAAGTGCACCGAGTATTGATGTTCAGGCTTCACGTCTTGTAGCACCTGATAAAAACGTGCAACGAGGGCTTCTTTGCGTTCCACTGGCAGTTGAGAGCGCTGATCAGGGTCATCAATAATGCTGTTTAAAGCATTCTGACTCGGGCCATCCATTACATCAGCAGGGATGTGATGCGCTAGACTATCAGAGGCTAGTGGAAGCCCATGCTGAATTGACCAATAGCCAAACACAA
>CAXRGH010000120.1:0-8666 GCA_964230195.1 Alteromonadaceae bacterium | reverse complement strand
AGGATATTAGCTATCTAAAGCAAAAACTAGACGCAGGTGCTGATTACGTTACCACTCAACTCTTCTATGATAACAAGCATTATTTTAGCTTTGTTGACCAGTGCCGCACTCAAGGTATTCAAGCGCCTGTGGTACCGGGTTTGAAAATCTTGAAATCGGTACGTCAGTTACAGACAATTCCAAAAGCTTTCTTTTGTGACTTTCCTGATGAGCTGGTACAGGAAATCATGGCATCACCTGAGCACGTCGTGGACATCGGTATTGAGCATGCTACCCAACAAGCCATCGGTTTGTTAGAAGGTGGCGCTCCGTGTATTCATTTCTACATCATGAATGATGCTGATTCTGTGGTTAAAATTGCGAGCAAGCTGCAGAAGTTATTGTAGCCTTAGTCAATAACAACCAATCCAGGCTCAATGACTTGCCAGCAAAATGGTAAGTCATTAGTGCCAGTTAACAGTCATATAATACTGATAATGAAAAAGCGCGATGGTGATAATTATGTAGATTAATTACCATCGCGCTTTTTTTATTCTTCTAACACCACAGCCAGATTGGTAAAACTCGGAACGGTTAGTTGGGAATTTTTCGTGTTAACCTTGAGAGTTTGAACTTGGCTTGCGTCCATGGAGTGATGGGCGGGATGAAGTTGCCACATTCCCTTGAGGTTGAAAGTCACTGGAGACGCTGATGTGTTAATCAGCACCGCAACTTTTTCATAGTTTTGATCCAGATTCAGCTGTGAATCATCTAAGGTCAAGGTGGCAGCTCCCGCTGTGTTTGGGTGTGAGTCAACAGACACAGCTTGTTGTATTGTGTCTTTGGTTGGTAAGGAAAACAAAGGCGAGCTATTTCGGATAGTTAACCAAACTTTAAAGCCTTGATTGAGCCACTGAATGTCACTTGAGTTCAGACGGACTTCGGAAGAGGCTCCAGCGACTACTTTCCGAACAACGGGCCAGTTGACCTCATCTTTGACCGCTGGTGGTAATCCCACGTGAAAATTGTTGGTTTGATAAGCAAAGTCCACTTGATTGAACCAATGACCATAATCATAACTATCTCTCAAGAAAGACTTTGAACGTGCCAATTCACTGCCCATGTGAATAAACGGTATACCTTGTGCTATCAGTGGGAACGTTAAACTTTGTAAGTGCAGTTTTAACCGTGATATTTTGTCCATCGTCAGTGGCAATCGGTATTGATGATTATCCCACAGAGTTTGGTTATCGTGTTTAGAGACGTAATGGATTGTATCTGCTGGATCGTTTGCGTAGCCAGCCATGTCATATCCATAGGTGATTGCATCGCCCTGATACTCTTGACCATTATAGTGCCACTGGAAGTCACTGAGATTACCACCGAGTCCTAACATGAGTAGCAGCCACTGGTGGCTATGTTGGGCCTCTGCATCAGACGGGCTACTTTCATTGGCAGCCATAAGGATGCCATTACCAATACCTTGGCTTTTGCGGATAGTATCACCGGATATGTTGAAATTAGGGCCACGCACAGCGTCTCGCAGTCTGTCGGAGAAAGTCCCTATTTCGGTTCCTCCAAGGTTGAGTTGAGATGCTTGGGTAAAACGTTGGTTATTGGCTACCTCACCGAAATTCCAACCTTCACCATAAAAATAGTTGTCAGGGTCAATTGCCGTTACTTGTTCTCTGGCGGCTAACATCAATGATTTAGGCTGATGACCCATTAAATCAAAACGGAAACCATCAATCGCATACGCTCTAGTCCAAACCAGTAGCGAGTCTGTCATGAGTTTACCCATCATAACGCGCTCAGTTGCTGTGTTGTCACAGCAGGTAGATTGCTCAATCTGACCTGTCATTGGGTGTAGTCGGTGATAATAATTGGGGACTAATTTATCTAACACTGATTGCTTGCGTAATCCAGAGGCATGAGTGTGGTTGTAGACAACGTCCATTACCACTCTAAGCCCAAGGTTGTGCAGCGTTTTTACCATATCACGAAAAGCGATGATACGTGCAATGCCGTCGGGCGTTTGGCTATAGCTACCCTCGGGTACCGTGTAATGGAAGGGATCATAACCCCAATTATAGTCGTCAAATGGGCGGATTATCTCAAGGAGCGCTTGTGCTTTTGCAGAATCCGGTGAGTAAGAATTGAGTAAGCTCAATAGAGTTTGGTCTGGATTGAACTGAGTGCAGTTTAAGACGTGTTTAGCCAGTGCACACACTTTGCGCATGGGATCATGTAGCGCTATCCGTTGATTGACGTCTTCATTCACAGTGCCAATATCAAACACGGGTAATAGATGCGCGGTGTTGATCCCTGCATTGGTTAGTGAAGTTAAATGCTTTACCCCATTGCTTTGGGTTTGAAAGGCTTCGTATGTGCCTCTTAATGAGGCCGGAATAGATTCATCAGTACCGCTAAAATCACCGACATGCATTTCATAAATAATGTGTTGCTCTGGGCGCTCAAGGGCAGGACGTCGTTGTTGATCCCAGCCCTTTGGTTTGCTGTAATTTGCGTTTAAATCCACCACCTGGCTATGACGGCTGTTGGTGGAAAGACTCAAACTGTAAGGGTCGGTGGTAGTGACAGTGACGACCCGCTGGATACTCGGATGGAACACCTTTGCCCGATACTGATAAAAGTCGAGATGTGACGCTTCGGTGGTCGTCAGTGACCAGATACCTGAGGTGCGGTTCCATTTGAGAGGGAGTGTTTTTTTCAGTTGTTTGTCTGGATGATAGAGAACAACTGACATTTCCTGCGCCGTGGGTGCCCACACCGCAAACGTTACCCCTGTTTCATGAGGTGTTGCGCCAAAACCCTGATATTCATTTGCATCCTGTTTACCCTCTGTATAGAGGGCATCCAATAGCCATCCTGTTTGTACCAACTGTCTGTCGCCTGTAGCTGGATGGAAGACATATACTCCAGACTTTAACCACTGTTTAATTGTGGGGATTGGCAATGAATTTTTGAAAGACTGCCACTTGGCTAAATGCCAATAACCCTCTTTCACGGGGGCAGCGTTTGCCGACAATGAGAGTTTGACTGCCGCGTTTGGGTTATCTCTTGGATACAAAATCCATCCGCTTTTGGGCGCATCAGGTGCTAATAATACCTGTGTGGGAGAAACCCAATGGGCCGCCTGTTGGCTGATCTCAGCAGCTTGATGAACCCAAGATGATGATAATGGTTCTGCATGACTAGTGGTCACAGAGCTCATGGCAAACCATAGGGTTAAACCGTAACAAATAAGGAGTCTCATGGCTGGCTACTTAATTTCAAAAATAGCAAAAGACTGCGCAGGCATACTAATAATGCCATTGGCGGACAGAGTTGCTAGTTCACCAGCGTGCTTCACATAACGTGCATTGGTTGTATTCGTTGGCAGCTGTTTGGTGATACTGCTGAGGCCTGCATTAAATACAACCAGCAGTTGGCTATCGTTTGTGGACCGAGTAAACGCAAATGTGCCTCCGTCAGACTCACCCATAATGACTTTTTGCTTTCCGTGGCGCAGCGCAGGTAACTGTTGATATAACGCGGCAAAATCTGCATAAGCTCGGAAAAAGTAACTGGTGGTATCAAAGTTGTCGTCGGCAGTCGTTTTGGTGTTAGCAAGTAGCGGTAGATCCCTATCTTCCGCTACTTTTGATGGCATCATATCTTGTCTTGCGCCTTTGTCATTACCGTAGCCAACAAATCCTTGTTCATCACCATAATAAATGACAGGTACACCTCGGGCAAAAAAGAGAAAGGCGTGGGCTAATTCCATTGCTGCTACTTTTTGTTCCTCGGTTAACTGAGTTTGCTGATTGACATAATAACCAAAGCGACCCATGTCATGATTGCCAGCAAATGTCAGTAGTTGATTGGCATCGCGGTAGTAGTGGTCTTGACTAAAAATAGCACTGAATCGTGCAGTTCCTTGTTGTTTTGCAAACACATCAACGAGCGCAGACTGTAGTGCAAAGTCTAACACCGATGGCAATTTTGCGTCAGTGGTGAAGGATCCTAAGCGTTTTGGCTCAAAATCATACACTTCGCCGAACATAAAGAAGTTATCTATACCCAAGGCTTGCGCATGTGCCATTAAGGCCGGTGAAAACGCTTGCCAAAATTCCGTGTTCACGTGTTTTACCGTATCAATTCGGAAGCCATCGGGTTTGAATTGAGTGATGATATTTTTGTAAATCTCAATCATGCCATCAACAACAGCCGGTGATTCAGTCTTCAAATCGTCTAGACCAAAAAAGTCACCGTTTAATGAATTTTCCCCTTCAAATGTAGAATCGCCTTGATTGTGGTAGTGAACGGGATCATTTAACCACGCCGGTGTTTTTAAATTTTCTGTACCCACGGGCAAGATGGTGGTGTAAGACTTTCCGTCTGCCATTTCTGCTAGGCTGATGTAGGGGCAAGGTGAACCACTTTCGGACCAGCCTGAGCCATCTTCGCCATGACACTCGGTAAACTTGATAACATCAGCAGTGTGGTTGGTGATGATGTCAAAGAACACTTTCATGTTGTTGTCGTGAGCGGCATTGATAAAGTTTTCTAAATCTTCATTACTACCAAGGTGCGGATCTATTTGGGTGAAGTCCAGTACCCAATAACCATGATAGCCCGTGATTTCGCCTTGTTTCGCTTGGTTTCGTAGAATGGGTGTTAGCCAAATAGAAGTAATACCGAGTGCCTTCAGATAGGGAAGTTTCTGTTGCAATCCTCTTACGTCCCCACCGTGAAAACTCATAGCATGGGACGGATCGAAACCGCCAGAAGAAATACCAGATGGGGCACCATTATCGTTACTGGTATCACCGTTGGCAAAACGGTCGGGTAACACAAAATAGAAGACTTCATCTTGTATGGAGCGCTGTTGGTAGGGAATTTCATTACCTGGTAGTTCTTTGTTTACCAGCGTTTCATTGCTAACGGTTGAAGCATCAGTGTGTAATGCCCCCGATTGTGATAAACAGGCAGTGAGTAATAATCCGCACAGTATGGTGACTGTGCGATGTAAAAAGACTGCCGATGAATTCAGTGTAACTTGCGCCATTGCTATTATTCTCTTGTTGTGACGGACGAAAAAATACTAACTGAAGTTAAGTGAAATACCATGATCATTACATACGTATGCACTGCCATTATGTTATGCATACGTATGCACTTCCATTGCACCAAATCAATGCGAACTTTATCCTAGCACTCAAATAAAAATCAATGATCACTGTTTTTTTTGGAACAGCCCGATCAGGATAAAGGTAAGTATAATGGCTCAACAACCATGGTGGCGCGGCGCTGTCATTTATCAAGTTTATCCTCGCAGCTTTATGGATGCGAATAATGACGGTGTGGGCGATTTACGCGGCGTAATCGAAAAAATGCCCTACATCAAATCCCTTGGAGTTGATGGTATCTGGCTGTCTCCGTTTTTTAAATCGCCAATGAAAGATTTTGGTTATGACATTAGTGACTACCGTGATGTTGACCCCTTGTTTGGTAACATGGATGACTTCACCGACTTAATGGCCAAAGCTAAGGAACTCAATCTTAAGATCATTATTGACCAAGTGCTCAGCCACACTTCTGACGAGCATGCATGGTTTTTAGAAAGTAGAGAAGATAGAACGAACCCAAAAGCAGATTGGTATGTATGGGCAGATGCTAAACCAGACGGTAGTCCACCGAATAATTGGCTGTCGATTTTTGGTGGTGTTGCATGGCAATGGGAGCCACGTCGCCAACAGTATTATTTGCATAATTTTCTCACACAACAACCGGATTTAAATTTCCATCACCCAGAAGTACGTGCTCATGTGATGGATAATGTAAAGTTTTGGCTGGAGCTGGGTGTTGATGGTTTCCGTTTGGATGCCATTAACTTTTGTTTCCATGATAAGTTGCTTCGCGACAACCCAGCAAAGGCCCCCGAAGACAGACAAGGTAGAGGGTTCAGTGAAGATAATCCTTATGCCTTCCAATACCATTACTACAACAACACGCAGCCAGAAATGTTGGATTTCTTGTGTGAACTGCGCGAGTTAATTGATCAGTATCCAAACACGGTGACTCTCGGTGAGATATCCAGTGAGGATTCTTTGAAGTCAATGGCGGAATACACAGCTGAGAACAAGCGACTGCACATGGCTTACAGTTTCGAACTATTAACGGAAGATAATACACCGGCTTATATCGGCAATACGGTGAGTGCATTAGAAAGCTACATGAAAGACGGATGGCCTTGCTGGGCTATTGGTAATCATGATGTTGCACGAGTGGCATCACGTTGGGGAGGCGAATCACCTGACCCGGCTCACGTGAAAATGTTGAATGCCATGATTGTTTCCCTCCGAGGCAGTGTTTGTGTCTATCAAGGAGAGGAGTTAGGCCTTACCGAAGCGTCGGTGCCGTTTGAGTCATTGCAAGACCCATTTGGGATCGCTTTTTGGCCAACGTTTAAAGGTCGAGATGGATGCAGGACACCCATGCCATGGGATGCTGACGCCGACAATGCCGGTTTTTCCGCTCATGATGATATCTGGCTACCGATTGCCGAACAACATCAATCACAAGCAGTGAGCGAGCAAGAGTACACTGAAGGTTCTGTGCTGAATGCCTATAAGCATTTCATTCATTGGCGCAAACACCAGCCTTGTTTGCAATATGGTGATATTGAATTCTTTGACCTGCTACCCAGTGTCTTAAGCTTTAAACGCGTTTATGGTGACGACACCGTATTATGTGCGTTTAACTTTTCAAATGAAGCTGTCACGGTTACATTACCCAGTACAGGCAACTTTGGCTTGCTTGACGGTCATGGTTTTGAGGGAGCGACGCTTGATGGGCCGAGTCTGACCTTGCCACCGTTTGGCTTAGCTTACGTCACTGAATAAGGAATCAGTATGCAGCAGAAACCATCACTTTCGTTTTGGCAAATGTGGAATGTCAGTTTTGGCTTCCTCGGTGTACAGTTTGGTTTTGCGCTGCAAAACGCCAATGTTAGTCGTATCCTAACGGACCTTGGCGCTGATCTTCACTCCCTTTCTTTATTTTGGATTGTTGCGCCTTTAATGGGCCTGATTGTTCAACCGATCGTAGGGGCGGCGTCTGACCGTACTTGGAATAGGCTAGGTCGCAGAAAACCTTATATTTTGTTCGGTGCTATTGCGGCGGCCATTGGTATGTTGTTAATGCCCAATGCGCCGCTGTTTGTCAGTGTGATGGCACCCATGTTGTTTGGTGCCATGATGCTTGCCCTGATGGACGCTTCCTTCAATGTGAGTTTTCAACCGTTTCGCTCTTTGGTGGCAGACTTGGTACCAGAATCGCAACGGAATGAAGGTTATGGAATCCAAGCGGTATTGATTAATATTGGCGCCGTGATTGGCTCCATGTTGCCCTTTATCTTAACTAATGTAGTGGGTTTGAATAATGTCTCGGAAAAAGGTCAGGTTGCCGAGTCAGTGATTTGGGCCTTTTATATTGGCGCGACGGTGTTACTTGGCTCCGTGCTATGGACTGTGATTCGAACCAAAGAATATCCACCCGAGGCGGAGACAGTGGTTGCTAAACCAGCGGGTAGTGTCGTAGCTAGACTCAAAGATTTTGGTTGTTTGGTAGTATCTATGCCAAAAACCATGAGGCAATTGGCGGTTGTACAATTCTTTTCATGGTTTGCCCTGTTCATTATGTGGGTTTACACCACCTCTGCCATCACTCAGCAAGTCTGGGGTATTGATACTCAATGGTTTGATCCTGACTATTTGGCGACCGTCAGCAGTGTACCGGCAGCGGTAAACCTTGCCAAAGGACAAGCCGGTGACTGGGTCGGGATATTGTTTGCTGCCTATTCATTATTTGCGGTATTTGCTGCAGCACTACTGGCTCCGATTGCCAATCGCATTGGCCGAAAAATCGTCTATGCAGGTGCATTGGCCCTCGGTGCATTGGGCTATTACAGCTTTGGATTGATCCCCGGCGGCGATATGATGCAATTGAATTTGCTCATCACTGAGGTTTCAGTACCGAGTGGGGCGGTGTGGTTGTTATTGCCTATGATAGGTGTTGGTATTGCGTGGGCCGCTATATTAGCCATGCCGTATGCCATTCTGGCGGGGGCGTTGCCACCGGAAAAAACCGGGGTCTACATGGGAGTATTTAATTTCACGATTGCGGCGCCGCAAATTGTGTCGGGTTTGACTGCAGGTTGGTTGGTCACTCATTTGTTTGACAACAATGTGATTCAGATCATCTATTTGGCGGCTGCTGCAATGTTAGCCGCAGCCATCGCGGTATTGTTTGTTAATGATAGCGCCCATCAACGCGGTTGACACGATTGACGTACAACCTTCTGACACGGTATCAAGGTGGTGCTCGCTGCATCACCTCTGATCAAACCCAGCAAGGTTTCCACTAATACTTCACCCGCCTGCTTAGTATCTTGCTTAATTGTGGTCAGCGGTGGCGCACAAAACTCGGCATGAGGAATATCATCAAAACCGACTACCGCCACTTCTTTTGGTACCGAAATCCCCGCTTCTTTCAACGCTCGCATCGCGCCAATCGCAATTAAATCACTGGCACCAAACAGGGCATCAAATGGCACCTTTTTTTCTATTAATTGTTTGGTGGCTTCATAGCCTGATTGTTCAGTGGAGAAGGCATCTACCTGC
>CAXRGH010000119.1:0-3873 GCA_964230195.1 Alteromonadaceae bacterium | reverse complement strand
GTGAGTTTAAACAAAAGCCCGTTATTGTGCCTGCTCAGATCGCTCAGCAAGACATTGATAGTATTATTATTTGTTCCACATTTGTTGATGAGATTGTGCCTGTATGCTTAAAAAGTGGTTTTGCCGCAGCTCAAATAAAGATTGCTCAAGCTCGTTCATTATCTACGATCCCATTGGTTGAATATGAAGAAATTGATGGTATAGGACTTTATTACCTACCTTGGAAACAGCAACAAGAACAGATCGACTTTTCATTGAGCGGTGATATCGTTTTTCCTGATGTATATAAGGAAATTGCAAAGAGTGTTGCCTATGTTCATGTTTCTGCAGTAGAAGGGGACTTTGCTGAGTTTGGAACGTGTACAGGGTATACCGCTTCCTTAATTGCGCACTCGCTAGATTATTACTCGAATTATTTATCAGAGTTTCATAGTCAACATAATATTAAACCAAGAGAGCTTTGCTTATTTGATAGCTTCCAGGGCTTTCCCGCTTCTACAATGGAAGAAGATTTAGCTTCACCACATGTTGCATCAGGTGCATGGGGTGAGGGAACGGCAAAAGGCTTGTCTGCCAATGCTTTAAAGCAATTGTGTGGTCAGTTCCTAAATGAAGAACGCATCAATATTTATGAGGGATGGTATAAAGACACCTTGTCGACCATCGAACCTGAGCGCAAGTTTGGTTTTGTACATTTAGATTGTGACTTATATGAGTCGACTTATGATGTGCTATATCACCTCTTTGCGAATAATCACGTCAGTGAAGGGGCCAAATTATTATTTGATAATTGGTACTGTAACCGTGCTTCCAAGGCATTTGGTGAGCAAAAGGCGTGGCAAGATATTATTCAGCAGTTCAACATTGAATGTACTCATATTGGTATGTACGCGGCGGTAGGACACAAAGTCATTATTCATAGCTACAGCAAGAAATAAAAAGAGAAGAGAAAGACGATGAAAGTATTAGTAACAGGTGCCTGTGGCTACAAAGGAACGGTATTGGTTCCTAAATTACTTGAGCAAGGCTACGAGGTTATTGCGCTTGATACTCAATGGTTTGGCAACTTTTTACCTGAGCATGCTAATTTAACCGTGCTTAAACAAGATGTAAGAGACACGCATAATATTAACCTTGATGGGGTGGATGCTATTATTCACCTTGCCTCGATTGCCAACGATCCTTGTGGTGATTTAAACCCCAAATTAACGTGGGAAGTCAGTGCGCTTGCCACAATGCAACTTGCTGATAAAGCAAAACGATGCGGTATTAAACATTTCATTTATGCCTCTTCTGGCAGCGTATACGGTGTAAAAGATGAAGACCAAGTCACGGAAGAGCTGTCTTTAGAGCCAATTTCAGAATACAACAAAACGAAAATGGTGTCTGAGCGTGTGTTGCTTAGTTACTCAGATGATATGACTGTACAGGTGGTTAGGCCTGCAACGGTATGTGGGTTATCTAAGCGAATGCGTTTGGATGTTTCTGTGAACATGCTAACAATGCAAGCGTTAACTAACGGGAAGATCACCGTATTTGGTGGCAAACAAACGCGTCCTAATATTCATATCGACGATATTACCGACCTCTATATTTTCTTATTACAGAACCTTCACGTTACAGGGGTTTATAATGCAGGTTTCGAGAATATCTCTATTTTGGATATCGCGAATATGGCCGTTAGCCAAGTGGCGAGTCTGGAAGATAAAGACGCAGAAATTATCGTCACGCCATCTAACGATCCACGTTCGTACCGTATTAACTCAGACAAGCTGCTTGCTGCAGGGTTTAAGCCCAAAAAATCAGTAGAGATAGCAATCAACGAAATCATTGATGCTTATATGTCAGGCAACTTAAAAGATGAAACGCGCTTTCATAACTTGAAATGGATGCAGGAACACAACTTAGCATGATCAATTTAATCAATCAGTATGTTGAACGCTTACAGTCGGTGCTAAGCAATACCGATTGGTCCCCTGTGGAAACCCTCGCCGACGTATTATTAGAAGCCGCTAAGAATAAACGTCAGGTTTTCCTGTGCGGCAATGGGGGGAGTGCGGGTAATGCCATTCATTTAGCCAACGATTTTTTATACGGCATTGAACCCAATGGCGGTTCGCTCAATGTGGAAGCCCTATCCGCTAATTCAGCCGTGTTAACCTGCTTGGGGAACGATATTGGCTATGACAATATTTATGCGCATCAGCTAAAGGTGAAAGCGAATGAGCAAGACGTGTTGATTGTGCTATCTGGCAGTGGCAATTCTCCTAATATTTTGCGTGCGCTTGAACAAGCGAAAAGTATTGGAATGCAGAGTTTTGCCATTCTTGGTTATAGTGGCGGCAAGGCAAAAAACCTTGCTGATCACCCAATTCATTTTGCGATTGATGATATGCAAATATCAGAAGATACTCAGATGATCGTTGGTCACATGTTAATGCAGCACCTCGCCGCAAAATTAAAAAAGGAAAGTTAGGATGAGTCGTAAGGTTTGCGTTGTCGGCAGTAACTCCTTCTCGGGGGCGAGCTTTTGTAAACACCTTGTTGAACAGGGCTACGATGTGGTTGCGATGAGCCGTTCAGCAGAGCCAGTCGATGCACTTTTACCCTATAAGTGGGTTTCTGATTCACAAGCAAAGCAGCTTCAATTTCACCAGCTTGATTTAAACAAGGATTTAGATGATATCGAGTCATTGTTAGACAAAGAAAAGCCCTCTCATATTTATAATTTTGCTGCTCAAAGCATGGTGGGACAAAGCTGGGATTTTCCTGAACATTGGTTTATGACCAATGCCGTTTCAACCATTAAGTTTCATAACGTACTGCGCCAAAAAGATTACATGGAGCGCTATATCCATATCTCAACGCCAGAAGTGTACGGCAGCTGTACAGGCTTTGTGCAAGAAGATCACGTGTTTAATCCAAGTACGCCTTATGCGGTATCGCGTGCGGCAGCGGATATGAGTTTAAAAACCTTCTTCGATGTACACCAATTCCCCGTGTTAAGCACCCGTGCTGCTAACGTTTATGGGGAAGGGCAGCAGTTGTACCGCATTATTCCCAAAACCATTTTGTGTATTCTGCTAGGGGAAAAATTGCCTTTGCACGGTGGTGGACACTCTGAGCGTGCCTTTATTCATATTGATGATGTGTCGGACGCAACGTTAAAAATTGCAGAAGGGGGGGAGCTAGGAAGCACGTACCATATTTCTACCAAAGAAACGGTTTCAATTCGCCAACTGGTGAATATGATTTGCGAAATGATGCAGGTGAAATTTGAAGATGTTTGTGAAGTCACAGAAGACAGACCTGGAAAAGACGCAGCTTATTTGTTAGATGCCACGCGTGTAAGAGAGTCTTTGAATTGGCAAGATCACATTACCTTAACCCAAGGGCTGGAAAGAACAATTCGCTGGGCGCACGATAACGTTGATGTATTGCGTTCACAGCCTAATGTTTATATTCATAAGCCTTAAAAGTTGAATGCGTAAGCGGGGGAAGCTTTCCCCCGTTATGTTGATAGTGGTATTAAACCCGACTAATCCTTACTGTTTAAGGGTTAAGTGGCAGAAAGCCAATGGTGTCGATGCAATTTCCATCAGAGCCCCCTCTTACTCTCCAAAGTTGCCAGTATTGACCACTTTTAACGGGCGCGGTCATCGAGCCATAGTTTTCTAATCGAGTGATGAGGGCATCAGGTGTCGGCGAATTACCTATCTGAATAAAGTGCTGTGCTTGTGTGCATTTTCCTCCATTAAAGTAGGTAATAAAACCATCGGTAGTTGCTTGATAAATTGTGTTTCTTGTATAAGTTTGTCCACCTAAACTTGGGTGGTTCCACTCCCCAAATTGGCTTGTGAAATTTCCGTTACC
>CAXRGH010000118.1:0-36618 GCA_964230195.1 Alteromonadaceae bacterium | reverse complement strand
AGGGGCCTATGGATTGTAGTTGTTCGTTATGATGCCAACGAAGCAGTAGTTCGACACCAACGATAGTACCCGAATCACTGTCGACGATGGGTTGATAATAGTTAATCAATGATTGATTATTGATGGCATTAGTCAATGCATCCTCAACGATTCTGCGTTCAAGTAACTGTTGATTCATTTGTTCGGAAAAAAACTCACGATTGCCTTTCCCTGATTTCTTCGCGCTGTACATGGCTAAATCAGCGTATTTGAGCAACAATTCGGTGGATTGAGCATTTTCCGGGTAAGCCGCGATACCGAAACTTGCCGTCAGTGTTACGTCACCATGGCTCAATGAAACGGGTTTAAGTAGCACGTTGTCTAGCCTTTCGCAGATGGTCAATATTTCATGATGGCTTGAATATCCTTCTAGTAAGATAATAAATTCGTCGCCGCCAAATCGAGCAATGGTGTCATACGGTCGCAGAGTGTTGGTTAGTCTCTGACCTATTTTTGCGAGTAACTTATCTCCTTCACTATGGCCATGGGTATCATTTATTGATTTGAATTTGTCAAGATCCACAAACATAACAGCGAACCGAAGGCTTGGGTCGCGCTGCCCTTTCTCAATCAAATAGTTAACTCGTTCACCAAAATACTTTCGGTTGGGTAAATTCGTTAAAGAGTCATAATTGGCAAGATATCTCAGTTCATCTTCCGCCAATTTTCGACTAGTAATATCAGTCAAAACCACAAGATAATAGATTTCGTGGGAGGTAGGGTTGCTTGAAACTGTGATATTAATTAACACGTCATACTTTTCACCTGACAATGTGAATAACTCATCTTCCCCGCGCCAATGATCGCCGACATCAAGGGATTTGAAAATGGATTGATAATATTGCAGTTTGTCTTGATGAAAATTGAGTTCGAGGGGAGAAATAGGAGAGTCGTCCTGTGGCAAATTAAAGGTATCTTTAAAAGCCTTATTTGCTTGAACACTTGTCATCTGACCGTCAATGATCAAAACCCAATCCTGTGAGTATTTTAATGCCTCGCTGTACAACAGGGCTTTTTGTCTGTTGGCCTCGCCCTCAGTGATATTGGTGTATGCACCTGAAATCAATAGCGCCCCACCCAGTCCATTTTTCTCAACAATCTTTCCAACGTCCCGGTACCAGGTCCATTGTTCGTTTTGTTGCAATCGATAATGGCATGTAAACATGTCGTCTTCTGATGAATGCTCAACGAACGCTTTCCATCGAGACAGATATTCATGTCGGTCCTGAGGATGTATTAACGACACAAATACATCAAAGTCACAGTTATTTCTCTTTACGCTGGTGTCAATGAGGCGTGCTCCAGATATTGACTGATTAGTCCCTCTCCACTCCCAGACCTCGCTGTTACTTCCGAATAAAGCGAGACGGAGTCGATTCTCGCGGTATCGTAATTGAGCATGACTGACGAGTAAACTGCGACTAGCGATCCGCCAGATGGATACCAAGATAGTCAGTAAAAAGACGCTGTAGAGAACGTAGGCACCTTTTGATAAGTAGAATGGGGGCTTCACTGAAAAACTGATGACTGCGGGGGCAGATGATTTACCGGTAATTAGCGATTTTACGGTCACTGATAAGTCTGATCTACCAGGGACTAAATGGGATATTTGTACATAATTCTTTTTTGATTTTGGGAGCTCCACCGAGCTTTTACCGGTTAACTTATAATTGAACTCAACCATATCAGGATCATAATTGAGACTAGACGCATGAACTGTGATGGCGTAGTCATTGTGATTCAGCTTATAAAACAAAGGCTGATCTTGGAAAGGGTTCAGGCTCATGGGGTGATTATTCACGGTCATCCCGGTAATCATGACATTAGGTTCTGTTTCTACCAACGTCTTTTGATTCGGTGAAAAAATGGTCACTCCCGACATAGAGCCATAAACAAGCCTGCCATCGGTGAGTTTTGTCGCGGCAAAGGCATTAAACTCCTCACCAACTAATCCTTGTTGTAACCCGAAACGGCGAAACGTATCCGTTTGAGTGTCGAACCGAAATATCCCTTTGTGACTAGAAAACCAGATGCCGTTATCTGGAGTTTTGATGAGCTGGTACACATACTCACTTGTGTTACCTGTCTCAGCATTGTAGGTCTGTCTAAGCGTACCTGTATTTGAGTCGACTAAAAATATTCCGTGTTTCAAATAACTGAGCCAATATTCTTGCTTGTGTTCGTCATAAATCGCACTTTCAAAGTATAAAAACGCATCAGTATCGGGTTTGCGCGGATGGTGATACACTAGGATTAACGCATTACTCTCCATATCGAACCGATAGAGCTCTGTTTGGGTTGATAACAATAGACCTTGCGCTTCTTTTGGATCTTTGAACATTGTGTGAATTAACTCGTCACTCTCTTTCAGTTGAGCGGCTAATTCAAGTGATTCGTCGGTTATGTTGAAACACCATATTTGGTTTCGCTGGGCAAACCATATTCTGTCGTTGTCGTCCATGTAATAAAACGTCATTCGTCCATTTTTTATTCGCTCTTTGTAGCTGTCGGACGTTGGGGTCGATATCTTACCTGTCTGAATATCGATCTTCATTAACTCTCTCGATCCGACAAACCACAAGTGATTGTTTTTTCGCCCAATGATTTGATGGACGACGTTACTGTTCGGCGATAAGAAATCGATAGGGGTAAAAATTTTACTTGAGGACAGCATTGGATATTTTTTTACCGTGTTGGAAACCAGGTCATATCTGTCTAATCCATTTGATGAGCCTATCCACAGATGATGTTTGTTAGGATCTTCATAGACTGTCCAAATCTCGTCGTTACTGATGGACTGTTCGGTATTTTCTGTCAGGTATCGAAAATGAATGGCTTGCGTATCCCACAGAAACAAACCGTCACCGCTAGTACCAATCCACAACTTACCATCTTTTGTCGCCGCAAGCGCACTTACATTCGGCCCCATGGCTGGATATAATTCGGTGAGAGAAAATAGCAACCTGCTCACTCCATTATGGAAGTCGTACTCAAATATTTTTGCACCGGCGGCCAAATACAGACGATTGTTTATTGCAGTAACAGCCGTCACAGTAGTACCGATAGAATGACGCCCTGTTACTTCAAAACGACTGTTAATTTTGGTCATCTGTCCGTTGGTTTCAAAAATATAGAGTGCGTCTTGGTACACATAGAGCTGAGACACAGCTTTTTGCCGTAAGTCACTCGGCAAGTCCTCAGTCCATTGCAGTGTTTCAAGGTTAAATGTCTCTAGGCCTTGTGAGGTAGCAATTGCTATCATGCGTTTAGATATTCGGACTGCCTGTTTGATGTTGTAATCGTCAGAAACGTTTTTTGGGCGTTCGACTATTGTGAGCTTTTCGCCGTCATGGACATAAACGTTGCGATTTGATATCAGCACTTGTTGCTCTAGAGCCGTTGCGAATGACATAATGATATATTCGTACCGTTTGAGGTGCTGTAGTGACGTTAATAGCCGAGATTGTCCCGTTTTCGGATCGTATTGAGTCAAACCAATGGCGTGGACAGACAACATAAGCTGATCCTGTATCGAGGGCCATATGCCAATAATGAAATTATTAGCAAGCTGCTCTTTCGTACCGTTTTGCGGTTGAAACTTATAACCATCGAAGGTTTCAAGACCATTGATTGTAGCAATCCACAAGAAACCCTTACCGTCAATATGAAGGTCCGAGATAGAGCGGTTTGTTAGTCCGTGTTGAGTTGAGTAGTGAGTGATAGGTGAGGTGTTAGCTGCCCAAGAAAAATTCAAGCATACGACAAAAACCAATACTAACTGTTTTATCAAAAAGAAAGCTTGCATGGGTAAAACAGGTTAACCAACTATGACTCGTTATGAGTGTAAGATAGCATATTATATTATGGGTTGTTATCAGCAATCGGTCGTATTCTCCTATACAATGCACGGCAACGTAGCCTACAAAATCAGTAAGAATTTGAAAATTGTTAAAAGGACAGACCACTAGGAGTCCTATCCTACGTTTTAATATATAGTGAAATATAAATCTAAAATTGTTCAAAAAGTTAGATGTTATTCCTGTTTAGTTCTTTCTTTTATAAATAAAAGACATAAAATGCAGCGATTAATCTCAATGATGCGGTGTTAGGAGAAATATATGACAGCAGTCAAAATGTCTGTTATCGGATTACCGAAAGAGACAGTGAGTGGTGAAAAGCGCCGCTCAGCATTACCGATCAATGTAAAAAATTATGTGCGTCAAGGCGCATCAGTATTTGTTGAGTCAGGTTACGGCGATTCACTACACATTAGCGACCAAGCTTATCGTGATGCAGGTGCAGAAGTGGTTGCGCGTGCCGAAGTATTAAAACAAGCTGATATCGTATTGTCACTGCATAAGTTACCTGCGGATGAACTTTCAGCCATTGAAAAAGAAAATGCCTTAGTGGTTAGCTTTCTCGACCCGTTCAATGATCCAGAGTATTTAAATCAGTTGAACGCAAACAAATTGACGAGTGTCAGTATGGAAATGATTCCACGCAGTTCACGTTGTCAAAAAATGGATGCCCTAAGCTCTCAAGCGAGTTTGGCCGGGTATGCCATGGTGTCGAATGCGGTAGAGGCCCTTCCTAAAGTATTACCTATGATGATGACGCCTTCAGGTACTATCAAGCCAGCTAAAGTCTTTGTTATTGGTGCTGGTGTTGCAGGACTGCAAGCGATTGCGACGGCAAAACGTTTGGGTGCTGCAGTGACTGCTTATGATACACGCCCAGTGGTTGCCGAACAGGTACAGTCACTCGGCGCTAAGTTTCTTCAGATTGATCTAGGGGAAACCAGCGAAACAAATCAAGGTTATGCAACGGCTTTGACGCCTGAGCAGATGCAACGTCAACAAGAGCAACAAGCAGATTGTATTGCAGATTCTGATATTGTGATTACAACCGCGCAGCTATTTGGCCGTAAGCCACCACGTCTAATTAACAGTGAAACGGTTGCACGAATGCGTCCTGGCAGTGTCATTGTTGATATGGCGGCAGAAACAGGCGGTAACGTTGAAGGTTCAATTGCACAAGAAACAACCGTTATTAATGGCGTCACTGTGATTGGGACTGGTGCTTGGGCAAATCAACTCCCGTTAGACGCATCACAAATGTACTCAAACAACTTATCTAATCTAGTGGATGAATTTTGGGACAAAGATGAGCAAGCATTTAACTTCGAATTAGAAGACGAAATTCTTAAAAGCAGTGTGATTACACATCAAGGCGAGACCATCAATGAGATGTACTTGTCTATTACTCAAAAAGGAGCCTAACCATGGAAACTAGCGTTTACCTATTGTTTATCTTGGTGCTATCAATTTTTGTTGGCTTTGAACTTATTCGTAAGGTCCCTGCGACCTTACATACGCCTCTGATGTCTGGTGCAAATGCAATATCGGGAATTACCTTGATTGGCGCATTAGCCCTCGGCGGTTCTGAAAACGGTGATTGGGCGGTTTATTTAGGTGGTTTATCCATCTTTTTTGCAACAATCAATGTGGTTGGCGGTTACCTAGTCACTGATCGCATGTTAGCCATGTTTAAAAAGAAGGAGAAGTAATAGATGTTGGACTTCGCATTATTAATCGATTTTGTTTATGTAGCATGTGCCACGCTGTTCATCTTTGGTTTGAAGCTATTGAGTCACCCTTCTACAGCTCGTAAAGGTAATTTAATTTCTGCATTAGGCATGTTGGTTGCGGTCGCTGTTACTTTGCTGGATCAAAGTATTGTTAGCTTCGATATTATTATTGCAGGCATTGTAGCCGGTAGTTTGGTTGGTGTTTACGCCGCCAAAAAAGTCGAAATGACTGGTATGCCAGAACTGGTTTCGTTATTTAACGGTGTAGGTGGCCTAGCGAGTGTTTTTGTTGCGTGGGCAACTTTGTCAGACACCTCTGCAAGTCTCGGCGGATTTGTTGCTTTTGTCACTTTTCTTGCACTACTGATCGGTGGTGTAACCTTCTCAGGCAGTGTCGTTGCATGGGGCAAACTGAGTGAAAAAATTACCGGTCGTCCTGTCGTGTTCAAGGGACAGGTTGTTTTCAACAGTTTAGTTGTACTTGCAGTGATTGCGTCAGGTGTTTTATTAGTATTATCGCCTGCGGATCCTAACATTCAATACCTAGTGTTAGCGGTAGCGCTTATATTCGGTATCATGTTAGTACTACCTATTGGTGGTGCTGATATGCCAGTTGTTATTTCATTGCTCAATAGTTATTCAGGCCTTGCAGCGTGTGCTGCAGGATTTGCCATTGAAAATAATCTTTTGATTGTTGCAGGCTCTCTTGTGGGTGCTAGCGGTATCATTCTTACCAACATCATGTGTAAAGCAATGAATCGCGCATTATCTAATGTATTGTTTTCTGGGTTCCAAGCGGTCCAAGATGGTACGATTGAAATTGAAGGTGAAATTAAGCCATTATCGCCTGAAGATGCTTTCTTTGTGTTAGAAGCGGCACAATCTGTTCTTGTTGTTCCAGGTTATGGTATGGCGGTTGCCCAGGCACAACATGCGGTAAAAGAGCTTCAAGGACTATTAGAGGAAAATGGTGCTGAAGTTGCGTATGCCATTCACCCAGTCGCTGGTCGTATGCCGGGTCATATGAATGTATTGTTAGCTGAAGCTGATGTCGCTTATGACCATCTTTATGAAATGGACCAAATTAATCCACGAATTGAAAACTTTGATGTTGCTATCATCATAGGTGCAAACGATGTTGTTAATCCGGCCGCTCGCGAAATGAAAGGTAGCCCAATTTACGGAATGCCAGTGATTAATGCTGACCTTGCAAAGAATGTATTTGTATTAAAGCGCAGTATGTCTTCTGGTTTTGCTGGTATTGAGAATCCACTTTTCTATAAGGACAATACTCGTATGATATTTGGTGATGCAAAAGATACAGTCAACGCTGTTATTCGCCAATTCTCAGAACAATAGAGTTTAGGTTTGCCACCTTTCTTATGCCGGGATCGCTCCCGGCTTTTTTATTTTCAACTTTTGTGAGCCTTTCGGTGAGTGCTTGTCCTGCACTTTCTCAACTAAAATAACTCGACTTCGTCAGTCTCAACAGCCGATATTGTCGGTGCTTTTTGCTCTTGTACTGATAAACACTTGGCGCAATCTTCCAAGCGCTTTTGAATGTGATCAAAAATTGGGTTTTCTTCCCGACTAATCAGCTCTTGCTCAATCAGTTGAATAAAAAACTTTTCTTGGGTCTCGTCCATGTCTAATGCGTGAAAGCTACTTGAAATTTGCTTTTCAAGGGTTGCCATTAGTGCCCGCTTGTCCTTTTCTAATGCATGAACATTATCACTGAGGTCGCCCATTAGGGTATTGAGCAATTGTCCAGCTTTTGACAAGGCCGATAGATGACAAAGCGCTAGGTGCCGTGCATTAATGGCAGGTACAAGTTTGGCAATGACATCAAGCAATGAATCAAAAAAAGGCGTGTCCATTGGAGGCATATTTTTCACTAATATAGAGACATTTTCGTCATTGAAAATGGTACGAGCGCCAAAATGATAGATGCGTCCTTGTGAGTGCAATAAATCCAATACCTTGGTTTCAACGTCACTGCATTCAGGTTTGCTACTGTCAAAATTTTGAACGGTGTTAGCGTGTCGAAATTGTAGCGCAATTGTGAGCCCATCGTTGGTAAAGTAATCCATGATGACGTTCGCGAGAGAGCTTGTGTCTTGGCAGTGGTTTAGGTTGGACATTAGCTGCATTGCCGCTCCATATGAGGAAGCTTGTGTCATTGCTGTCTGTGCAACATTTCTTGATTGCTTTAACGCGGATTCATGCTGCTTGCTCATTAAATACTGTTGATGGAAATACTTAATGCGTTGATGAAATGTCACGCGATCAATAGGCTTTGAAATAAAATCGTCAACACCAATTTGATATGCCTTAATGACAGTATCAGAATCATGTGTTCCACTGAGACATATGATCCCAGGTGTTTCACCGTCAGATTCACACACGGTTTTACAAATATCAATACCTGAACCGTCGGGTAATTGAATGTCAACAATGATGATATCAAAGACATTTTGGGCAAGTTCTGACTGGGCTTGCGCAACATTGTTGGCAACAGTGACCTGAAACTCCGTTGATAAAACGTTTGCAAGCAGGTCGCTTAAATGGCGATCATCTTCGATAAAGAGTATTGGTGGGCGACTATCCATGTCCCATCTCCTAAGTTTTAACGCTATTCTGGTAAACCAAAATATCCTTATTTAGCTCCCAGAAAACTTATCTAGCACTCTTCGAGGGTAGAAGCTTTTGAGCTAATGATCAAAAAACTTCTGCATAAAAAAAAATTTAGGCTACGATAAAGTAAAAATATGGATCATTTTTTAGATATTATTTTTTGATTTCTAATTAATCAAAGGACTTGGTTATGAAAAGAATACTGACCGTTGATGACTCCCCATCAATGCGAGCAATGATTTCGTTCACATTGCAGGCCGAAGGCTTTGAAACCACCGAAGCGGTGGATGGGCAAGATGCTCTCGACAAAGTTCAAGATGAAAATTTTGATTTGATCATTTCTGACGTCAACATGCCTCGAATGAACGGTATTGAATTTGTCGGCAAAGCAAGAAAGCTCGATGCTCATCAATTCACTCCTATTTTAATGCTAACCACAGAATCAGGTAATGACATCAAAGCACAAGGAAAGGCAGCTGGAGCTACCGGTTGGATAGTTAAACCCTTCGACCCCAAGAAACTATTGGATACGGTAGCTAAAGTTATAGGTTAAATCAGTTTACGCATATTCAAGGATGACACTATGCAAGACCCAACCGAACGGTTTCGACTGATCTTCTTCGAAGAAGCTTCAGAAGCCATTGATGCGATTGAGCAAAATTTACCGTTACTCCAGTCGAGTAATGGCATTAAAGATGTTACTGACGATATATTTCGTGCCGCACATTCTCTCAAGGGAGGCGCTGCTACATTTGGAATGAGCGCACTCACCGATTTTACACATTTAATGGAAACATTATTAGATGATGTCCGTTCGGGTACTTCGTCGATTTCTGATGAGTTAGTGGACTGTCTTTTTAGTTCTCTTGATGTTTTACGTAATTTACTCGCTCATCATCAGGACAATACACCCATTGAAGAAACCATGCTCCAAACAGTAGAGCGTGAATTGATGTTGTTGATTGAGCGTCAAAATACCGATGTAGATGCACCGGAAGCGGCAATGATTGCTTCAAAAAACTGGGAGATTCGTTTTACTCCCGAACATAACATTATGCACTCGGGAAACGACCCTATTCGTTATCTCAAGCAGTGTGAATCATTGGGAGAGCTCTCTGTCACTTGTGATGACACCAAAATTCCATTGTGGGAGGATTATCAAGCGACACACGTTTACCTTTCTTGGAAATTGATGTTGAGTAATGCCGAGAAAGCCATTGAAAAACAGTTATTAGATGATGTGTTTTTATGGATAGAAGACGAGTGTGATTTGCAGTTCGAAGCCTTACCAGACTTGGATGAATATGCGACTACGGCTAGGCTAGACGCATCGGAATTAGTTACTTCAGACGATGCAAGCACTACAAAGCTTGAGATTAACGACACGACATCCAAATCCATGAGCCCCAAGAAAAGTCAAACTATCAGAGTAGACTTGGAAAAAATAGATAGCTTAATTAATTTACTGGGCGAATTGGTGATCACACAATCTATGTTGAACGTGTTTGGCGATGCTGATCAAAGTCATGATGATGAAAGATTAAAAAATGGTTTGAGTCAACTGGAACGTCATACTCGAGAACTGCAAGAGGGTGTCATGCGCATTCGTATGTTGCCCATCAGCTTCTGTTTTAGTCGATTTCCCCGTGTCGTTCGTGACATGAGTAAAAAATTAGGCAAGCGTGTTGAACTCTCAATTGTGGGGGAGCATACGGAAGTTGATAAGACGGTGATTGAGGAATTAACAGATCCCCTTGTTCATTTGGTGAGAAATAGTCTTGACCACGGTATTGAAGCACCAGCAGTGCGTGAAAAGAAAGGAAAATCATCTAACGGGATGATAACACTGAAGGCATTCCATCAGGTTGGCAATATTATTATTGAAATCACCGATGATGGTGCGGGTTTAAATAAAGATAAGATTTTTGCTAAAGCGATGTCAGCTGGTTTGATCGATTCAGAACGTGAATACACAGAACAAGAGATCTTTGACCTCATTTTTTTACCAGGCTTTTCAACTGCTGAAGAAGTGAGTGATATCTCTGGACGTGGTGTCGGTATGGATGTTGTCAGACGGAATATTCGTTCACTCAGTGGCACTATTGATGTTCGCTCTGAAGCTAACGCAGGAACGACTTTCACTATCAGATTGCCTCTGACATTAGCGATACTCGATGGTCAGTTAGTACGCATTGGCGAGGAAACTTACGTGATTCCATTATTATCGATTATTGAATCTATTCAGGTCTCATCTCAACAAGTTAATCGTGTGTCAGATCAGGAAGTCACCTTCAAGTGGCGTGACGAATATATCCCACTGATAAAGCTCGGTCATCAATTTGGTCTTCAAGAAGTGCCAGAGCCTGTCTCTGAAGGCTTAGTTGTGGTTGTTGAAAATGAGGGCAAAAAATGTGGCCTATTCGTGAATGAATTAATGACGCATCAACAAGTGGTAGTTAAGTCGTTAGAAGCTAATTACCAGCAAGTCGATGGTATATCAGGAGCCACAATTTTAGGTGATGGTTCGGTTGCATTGATATTAGATATCCCATCACTATTGTCTCAAACCAGGAGGCTTTCATGACAGTTACCGCTTTGGATGCTAACGCAAACGATGCTGCCAGCTCCGTGCTAGAAGAGTGGCTGAGTTTCTCGTTAGATAATACGCATTATGCCATTGATATTTTGCGCGTCATTGAGATACGGGTATGGGAGCCTGTTACTCAAATTCCTTACGCCCCACGCCATGTGCTCGGGTTGATCAATTTACGTGGTGCAATTGTGCCAATTGTAGATTTGAAACAACGAATGGCGCTGTGTGCCGAGGGGCAGCAAAAAGGGTGTTCGGTTGTGCTCATTGTCAGTGTGCGTATCGGACAAAATGAAAAAATTATGGGTGTGGCGGTAGACGCTATTTCCGATGTATTACAGCTTTCGCCCGAACAGCAAAGCTTACCGGATTTTGAAATTGCTATTGATCACGAGTTTGTCAGAGGTATAGCAGAGCATCAAGATCAAATGGTTGTTCAATTAGATATTGACCAAGTATTGGCGATATCCGAAGCGGATAATCAAGAGGCCGTTTAGGTCTCGAAAAGCCATAGGAAGGCATTTTATTAATTTTACAGTCAATCATAATTCAGGGAGACGAATATGAACTGGTGGTTTACAAACAAAGAGTCAGCGGCGCTTGCAGAACTTGGTAGCCAATGGAAGAGCATGCGTACTAGGCAATTGCTGATAGAATTAGACTTGAGCGGTACAATCTTAAGTGCCCAAGCGTCCTTGTGTGACACCTTGGGGATAACCGCATCAGAATTGGTTGGGCGTCCGTTATTTGACGTGTTTGGAAGTAGTGAGATCCAAGGGTATTCTCACAGTGATTATTGGCAGAATTTGATGCATAACGACGGTGCGTTTTTCGAGTACCAGTATGCAAATGACTTTGGCGATACACTTTGGTTACGCGGACAATTGTTACTCGCAGTCGGTGATAAAGAACAGCAAAGCACTGCGGTACTCACCTTGTTTAACATCACTGACTACAAATATGCCTTGCTTGAATCACGAGGTTATCAGGATGCCATCAGTACTTCCCAGGCAGTGATTGAGTTCACTCCTGATGGTCATGTCATCAAAGCAAATCAAAATTTCTTAACTGCCATGCAGTGTCAACTATCAGAGATAGAAGGCAAGCATCACCGCATGTTTATGCCCCAAGGTGCCGAAAAAAATGCCGAATATCAGGGTTTCTGGAGGGCTCTTGCGGAGGGTGAATATCAATCTGGTGAATATAGACGAGTGAACTTACGCGGCGATGATATTTGGCTGCAAGCGTCGTACAACCCTGTGTTTGATTTGCAAGGGCAAGTTGTAAAGGTTATCAAGTATGCGGTTGATATTACTGAAACCAAGCAGGTAACTGCTAATTATGATGGTCAAATTCAAGCGATTCACCGTTCGCAGGCTGTGATTGAATTTGATTTAGAGGGCAACATCCTTGACGCTAACGACAACTTTTTAGCGGTAACAGGCTACACCTTAAATGAAATTAAAGGTAAGCATCATTGTATGTTTGTGGAAGGCAAATATGGTGTTAGTGATGAATACAAAGCATTCTGGCAGCGTTTAGGTAATGGTGAATTTGAATCCGGAGAATATCAGCGTTTTGGTAAAGGTGGGAAAGAAGTTTGGATACAAGCCTCTTACAACCCTATTTTTGATATGAATGGCAATCCCTTTAAAGTGGTGAAATATGCCTCTGATATCACGCAACAGAAGGTAACGAATGCCGATTATTCGGGACAAATCAGTGCTATCGGTAAATCTCAGGCAGTAATTGAATTTGACTTGGAAGGTAACATCCTCAATGCCAACGAAAATTTCTTAGCAGTGACGGGCTATTCGCTAGATGAGATCCAAGGTAAACATCACAGCTTGTTTGTTGAACCCTCTTATGGAACAAGTACTGAGTATCGAGCGTTTTGGCAGCGTTTAGGTAATGGTGAATTTGAATCCGGTGAATATCAGCGTTTCGGTAAGGGCGGGACAGAGGTCTGGATACAGGCATCTTACAACCCTATTTTTGATATGAATGGCAAGCCGTTTAAAGTGGTGAAATATGCCTCTGATATCACAGCGCAAAAGCTCATAAACGCAGATTATTCAGGTCAAATCAGTGCTATCGGTAAGTCTCAGGCAGTGATTGAGTTTGACTTGGAAGGTACCATTCTCAATGCCAACGAAAATTTCTTAGCAGTGACGGGCTACTCGCTGGATGAAATCAAAGGCAAACATCACAGCCTGTTTGTTGAACCTAATTATGGGAAAAGTGCTGAGTATCGAGCGTTTTGGCAACGTTTAGGTAATGGTGAATTTGAATCCGGTGAATATCAGCGCTTTGGTAAAGGTGGTGCAGAAGTTTGGATACAAGCGTCTTATAACCCAATCCTCGATATGAACGGTAAGCCGTTCAAAGTGGTGAAATATGCCTCTGATATTACCGAACAAAAGCGTATTGCTGAACAGAATAAGATTATCGCTAATCAATCGAGCGCGCTTCAGTTATGTAGTACTCCGGTTATGTTGGTAGATGAATCAGGTCTCGTTAATTATGTGAATAATGCAATGCGGACCTTGATGTCTCGCAGAGAGCAGGGTATCCGCAGTGCGGTCCCACAATTCAGTTTATCCGACTTAATTGGTTTTGAAGCTGCACAATTCTATGCCGATCCTTCGCAACAGTTTGCCTTGATGCAATCATTGAATCGTCCTCAACAGCAGCGTTTTGAAATTAATGATCTCACTTTTGAGACTATCATGTCGCCTTGGGAGGATCTGGATGGTGTGCGCCTTGGGACTGTGATTGAATGGTCTGATCTGACAGAACAGGTGAATATTGAGAAAGAAGTTGAGCATGTGGTTCAATCGGTTAATGAAGGAAACTTGAGCGCTCTTATCCCAGTTGATGACAAAGAAGGTTTCTTCCTCAATGTCTCCGAGGGACTGAATGGTTTAACGGGCACGGTCAATGCCTTTATGAATGATTTGAGCAGTACGTTAAACAGTCTTTCTCAGGGGCGATTAGATGTTGCTATTGAAAGTCAGTATCAAGGCATGTTTGGTGAAGTGACGGATTCAGTGAATACGACGATCGCACAGTTAGATTCAATTATTCTTGAGATTGTAAAAGGTGCACAAGCAATTCGCTCTGCGAACGAGGAAATAACGTCAGGTAATGCGCAGCTATCGACTCGTACAGAACAGCAAGCATCAAACATTGAAGAGACAGCATCGAGCATTGAAGAACTTGCAGGTAATGTGAAGAACACTGCGAATAATGCAATGACGGCAAATCAAGCTGCGGATGATGCCAGAAAGCAAGCTCACAAAGGTGAATCGATTGTGACGGATGCAGTTCAATCCATGAAAGAGATCACACAGAGTAGTAACAAAATTGTCGAAATCATCAGTGTGATTGATGATATTGCTTTCCAGACCAACTTACTTGCTTTAAATGCTTCAGTAGAAGCGGCCCGTGCTGGAGAGCAAGGGCGTGGCTTCGCAGTGGTAGCAACTGAGGTCAGAAACCTTGCTCAGCGTTCTGCAGTTTCCGCAAAGGAAATCAAGGAATTGATTGAAGATAGCTCAAGTAAAGTAACCACTGGTAGCAAATTGGTCAATGATTGTGGGGTTGCATTAACTGAAATCCAGTCTCACGTTGGTAACTTATCTGGGCTGATATCGGATATTGCATCGTCCACCAACGAACAGGCAACCGGGATCAATCAGGTCAACCAAGCGGTGTCTGAATTGGATGAGATTACTCAACAAAATGCAGCATTAGCGGAAGAGACATCATCCGCAAGTCAGGCGTCATTTGAACAAGCCAATGATATTGCTGAGCAAGTTGAGTATTTCACAACGTCAGAATCCACCAGTACTGACAGCGTAAAGCAACCGCGTAATGTATCAACAAATGCACAACCGAAGGCAGCAAAGGCGAAAGCCAAAGCCGCTCCTAAAATTGCTACAACACAGTCGCAAGACGACAAGTATTGGGTGGAATTTTAATGAGTGGAATAGATCACATGGAAGCAACTAATCAGCTGTTAGTATTTGCTCTGGGTGACGAATTGTTTGGCGCGGATATTCTCCGCGTCAAAGAAATTCGAGCAATCGGTAGCATACGTCACATACCAGAAATGCCTGATTATTTTTTGGGGGTGTTGGACTATCGAAATGTCATTGTGCCGGTACTGGACTTGAGAAAACAATTGGGATTTGCGAACAGTGAAGTGACTGAGCAAACGGTCATGATCATCGTTAATCTGCAGCAAGGGGAAACGGATGTTCCTGTTGGTATTGTTGTTGACCGAGTATCCGATGTTGTCGACTTCACGGAGCAAGCATTGCAGGCAATGCCGACCGTTGATCAAAAACAACAGTCGAAGTTGTTGATGGGGATGTTTAAGCACCAATCCGCGTTGCTGGTAGTGCTTAATTTAGACGGATTATTGGACGGTACTCATCTTGAAAATATTCAGGGTATGCTCGCGGAGTCAGCATAACCCAAGATAATCACGAATTTCTTAAACCACTCAAGGAAGAGTATATGACTACTAAAGCATCAGATGACAAGAAAGCCGCAGAAAGTCTCTGCCGACTATCCGAACAGCTAACCATTGGAAATTGCCAATCTCTGTATCAAACCATTAATAAACAGCTTGAACGAGATAACCTGACACGCGTCATATTGGATCTGGAAAAAGTGCAGCAGTTTGATACTGCAGGCTTGCAGCTCTTACTCGTCGTGAAACGCCATGTCACAGTTCGGTTAAAAGCAGAGTTTGTTTTGATGAATGTGTCTCAAGATATTGACCAAGCACTTGCACTATTGGGCCTCGGATCTGTGATTGATCACCCCGAGGACGTCTGCGATGTTGCTTGATATTACGGCACAACGAGAGTTTAAATTTACGCAAAGGCACTTTAACAAGTTGCGAGAGCTCGCATCAGACTATGCTGGCCTTCACATTTCTGACGATAAAATGGAAATGTATTACGCTCGAATCGCCAAAATACTGCGTGCCAAAGGTATTGAGGGGTTTGATCAATATATCAAATTAATCGGCAATGATCGTAAAGCGTTTCTTGAATTCGTTAACAGTATCACCACTAATGTGACTTCTTTTGCTCGTGAAAATCACCATTTTGCGATATTACGAGAAAATTGTTTGCAGTCAAACAGTCCGGTATTTCGAGTCTGGTCGGCGGGATGCTCTACTGGACAAGAACCGTACAACATTGCGATGGAACTCTGGGATATTTGCCAGCGAAAGGGGGTAACACTCGAAGTCATTGCATCTGACATTGATTGCAATGTGTTACGTCATGCTAAGCAAGGTAAATATGCATTAGATGATGTTGATGTTATGTCGCGAGAAGTTGTTCGACGTTTCTTCTTTCGCGGAACAGGACCGAATAGCGGCTATTGTAAGGTTAAGCCCCTGATTCAACACCATGTCAAATTTGAACGACTCAACCTCGCCGAGCGGTTCCACTTCGATCAGCCTTTTGACGCTATTTTTTGTCGTAATGTGATGATTTATTTCACGTCTGAAGTTCGGTCGCGCGTGGTATCTGGTTTTCATCGAGAATTAAAGGCTGAAGGAAAGCTTTTCCTCGGTCATTCTGAGTCATTAAAAAATGTGTCGTCAGATTTCGAAAGTCTGGGAGATACCGTTTACAAACGTTTGTAGGTCATACGTTATAGAATAAGGATATTTATGCAACCCTCACCCATCAAAGTGTTGATTATCGATGATTCAGCCCTCGTTCGAGATATGTTAAAGCATGTAATTACCAGCGATAGCCGATTTCAAGTTGTTGGTACAGCCAATGATCCGTATGAAGCGAGAGATTGCATTAAACGGTTACGCCCAGATGTGATAACCCTTGATGTAGAGATGCCCCGAATGAACGGCATTACCTTTCTCGAAAATCTGATGCGCCTGAACCCACTGCCCGTATTAATGGTGTCGACATTAACAGCAAAAGGTGCTGCCGTAACGTTAGATGCATTAACCCTGGGTGCGGTAGACTTTGTACAAAAACCGAAGGATATACAACATGCACTCGGTGAGTTCAGCCGCGAATTGGTAGAAAAATTGGCAGCCGCTGCAAACACGTCAAAGCTCTCATTGTTGGCCATCCAAACTCGACTCACCCTCGAAGCTCAACCGAGTATTCAGCCAAGCCAACCCGCTCAACATCATAGTGAAGTGAAAAAATTGGTGGCGATTGGCGGTTCCACTGGTGGGCTAGAAGCGGTTAAACATTTACTCACTCAAAGTCAGTTCAATGGCTCCGAGACCTTTGTTATCTGCTTACACCTACCCGGCGAATTCACCCGCTCGTATGCTCAACGACTCGACCAACTTTTACCACTTTCAGTTAAAGAAGCTGAGCATAATGAAATGCTTCAACCGGGTCACATTTATATTGCACCTGGAACCAAACATTTAACCTTGAAAAAACGTCAGGCTTGCTGGCGTTGTTGGTTAAACGATGACGAAAGAGTGAGTGGTCACAAACCCAGTGTCGACGTACTGTTCTCTAGTATTGCAAAATATGAGTCTAGTGATGTGTTGGGGGTCATCTTGACCGGGATGGGTAAAGATGGTGCCAATGGACTTCATCAACTGAAACTGGCAGGTGCTCGCACCATCGCCCAAGATGAACAAACGAGTATTGTATGGGGCATGCCGGGTGAGGCGGTCAAACGCGGTTGTGTTGATAAAGTGCTTCCGTTAGATAACATTGCTAGTCACACAACAGGCTTCTTCAAACAAGCTAAGCCGGTTGTTGTGTCATGAAAAATGTCAGTGAGTGTTTACTTATGTGAACATTGGCTGACAATCCTCGCTGTTCAGGTATGATAGGTGGTGCCGAAATACAGAGATATTGATAATGCACCCTGATAACCCCTATCGCCACGACTATGACTTGCCTCGCTACATTCAACAATTACCTGAGTTGGCGTCCTACTGTAAGAAAAAACATGGCCGATTAACCGTTGATTTTGCTTCTCCTGACGCGGTAATTGCACTGAATAAAGCGATCATAGAGGCGGATTGTGGCGTTGTTGGCTGGACAGTACCCAAGGGGAGTTTATGCCCTCCAATTCCGGGACGAATCGATTACTTGCTGCACATTAACTCATTGCTGTCTGATACTCATGCCCCTATTAAAATGCTCGATATTGGTACCGGTGCAACGGCAATCTATGGTGTATTGGCTGCGACTCAGTTCGACTATCAGGTGGTTGGTACTGATATTAGTCAACATTCTCTATCTCATGCAGAAAAAATGCTCGCTGCGAACCCCTCACTCGCGTCTAAAGTTACGTTGCGTCATCAGCCGAGTGCATCTCATATTTTTCACGGTGTCGTGAATGATACTGAGCGGTTCGATATTAGTGTATGCAACCCGCCATTTTACAAAAGTTCACAACAAGCAAATGAGAAAAACAGAGAGAAGAATAGGGCGCTCGCGTCTAAACAAACAGATAGGAATTTTGCTGGTCAAGACAATGAGCTGATTTATCCTGGTGGCGAGGTTGCCTTTATTAAACGAATGATTTTTGAGAGTTACAAGTATAGGAACCAAATAACATGGTTTACTTCTCTCGTCAGTCAAAAGTCGAGTGTTGATGAGATAAAGCGTACGTTAAAAAAAGAAAGACACGCGGTTCAACAGTGGATCACTATGAAGCATGGCAATAAAACTTCAAGAATTGTCGTTTGGCAATTTATTGCTGAGAGTTAGCCCCTATCGATACCAGAATTGAAACTGCTCTGGATGATGTTTCTCGTGATAGCTGCGTTGATCCTTAACCCTATTCCCGTTTTTTTGTTTGGATTTTTGCTCTCTATTGGACGTGATAGTGCTATCCGACCATGTTAAGTGTTTTGATAATAGCGTTGTCTGAGGCTCGGTTTTCATGATGTATCTGCCACAATAATTTTTGTAACAGTAGTAGAATATTGAAAAACTGCCACAAATGGATGCAACAACAACCATTTTAGACTGACAATCCAGATTGACACTCACTTATTGCATAGTGACGAAAAGTATCAGTGTGCTGTGAACAATGGCCCCAATGCTGAAAATTCAATCCAAACATATGTTGATACGAATGAATGTTTGAGGCATTTAAATCCGTTTGCTATTCTGGATAAACTTTCGATAAATTCGGTGCAGTTGGCGCCATTAATCACTCAGGAACGAAGGGACGATGCCTCAAGCTCGAACAATATTGCTTATCTTGCTCTTATCTATTTCAATAATGTCACCGGTGCAAGCCACGGCAACGGATACATTGCTTGCGCAATTGTCGCAATTCAAAGGTACTTCGCCCGTTTCATTGGACGTGAACTACAGCCGTACAACACAGGGCAAATTTGACGGTGAGCAACGCACTATCAATGGTGAAGTTAATTATCAGGTTGAAACCGACTTAAAGCGGATCAAGGTAAGCTTCTCCAATGGCACGCTAGATCGCATGCAACAGGAAAGACAATTAAAATTAGAAGATCCAAAGGCTCAAACGCCAGTGACTGAGGCAATGGACCGTTTAGAACCGACACGTAGCATGAAATTAACGGATGCTAGCATTGATATCAAACAATGGATTCATGAGGGGAATTTTGTGGACTCAAAGAAAACAGAGTCTGGAACATCGCTTCGTTACGAAATGCCATTGGAAAGTATGCTCGATGGCAACATCAAAAAATACGTGAAAAAATTTGAGAGTGAATTGACTATCTATGTGAGCAACGAAGGCATACCAACATCAGCCAAAATGACCATGAGCGGTAAGGGTTCAGCGTTCATTTTCTTCACAATGAAAGCCAGTAGTGAGAGCTTTTACGAGTTCGATGTTGTTGGAGATAGGCTAATCCAAACCAAAGTAGAACAACATTGGAAGCATGATTCAACCTTCTCAAAAGGTGACACTCGCATCTCAATTGTAGCAGCGGCGCAATAACCATCGGCCTCAGTTAATAACCGCTGCGTCAACCGGTCTTCATTTTAAAAAGCGTGAAAATGTCTGTTTGAATTTCACCAATTTTGGTGCAACAACCATATTACAGTACGTGTTTTGTGGGTTGTTATTGAAATAATCTTGATGATACTCTTCCGCCTTAAAGTAATTGTCGATTGGCAGCACTTCCGTGACGATCGGGTCATCCCAGATTTCCGAACTTGAGATCTCTTCAATGATCTCAAGGGCTATCTGCTGTTGATATTCATCGTGAAAGTAGATACCGCCGCGATATTGACTACCGATGTCGTTGCCCTGACGATTGAGTTGTGTCGGATTGTGTAATGCAAAAAATATCTCAAGTAATTCTCTGTAAGAAATAATACTCTCATCAAATGTGATACGTACCACTTCAGCATGTCCAGTATCCCCTCCGCACACCAGTTCGTAGGTTGGATTACTATGAAAACCGTTACTGTAACCTGATTCAGCATGAATGACGCCGCGCAGTTGATTAAACGCAGATTCTAAGCACCAAAAACACCCTCCGGCGAGTGTGGCGACTGATTGTTGTGTCATGTTTTTAACCCCTTAATTGTTGATACCATTGGCTGATCGATTTGTACGTTAAGTACGTAACTTTTTACTATTCATATCAATGACACACTGTTTGTACGAAATTGCGTCAGCGCAAACAGTGTTGCCGTAGACATTATTTGCATTTGGAGAAGGCCAATGACGGTTTACATGTTTATCGATAGCCAGTGCCCGTTGTGCGTTGCCGAAGTGCAAATGCTGCAGCGACATGATAAACATAAGCATCTCGTTTTTGAAGATATACATGCACCGGATTTTAGTGATCGGTATCCACAGTTCAATGTTCACGAGTGTTACAACACATTGCATGCAATCGATGATAATGGAACGGTAGTGAAGGGACTGGACGCAACAGTATTGGTTTGGCGTACAGTTGATAAATATAAGTGGTTAGGTGTACTTCGATGGCCGGTCATAAAGTTGGTGGCAGATTTTGGGTATCGAATGTTTGCGCGACATCGTGGTTTTTTCTCACGCTTGTTCCTCGGTACTGCCAAATGTGAGGTGTGTAAAGATGAATCCAAATAGTGCGTTAGTGATAGGAGCCGGAGGCATTGGAAGGGCTTTGCTTAAGCTGTTGAGCAACTCCGTCAACGGCGAGGTTCATTGCGTTACGCGGGGATCATTGGGTGATGACCAAGCAACAATCCCGAATGTCACTTACCATTTCATCGATTCCAGTGAACACTCCCACGTCAGATCATTTTGCCAGCAGTTTTCCGGCTGTTTCAGTCAGGTTTATTGCACAATAGGACAGTTGCACGGAGCAGAATTAACACCAGAAAAAAAGCTTGAAGACCTCAATCCAGAACAACTCGCAAGCTACTTTCATATCAACACAATATTGCCAGCAATTTGGTTGAAGCATGGTGGAACATTGTTTGAGAAAAATACGAATGGACGGTTTGTGTTTGTATCTGCGCGCGTTGGAAGTATTTCGGACAACAGGCTGGGAGGCTGGTATGGTTATCGAGCGTCAAAATCAGCATTGAACATGTTGATACAAACAGCGCAAATTGAATATAGACGACGATATAGAAACGTTGCCCTAGTTGCCTATCATCCAGGAACAGTTGATACTCCATTATCTCAACCATTTCAGAAACGAGTACCAGAAGGTAAACTGTTCTCACCTGAACAGGCTGCTGATTATTTGTTGAGCGCGACCAGTGCGCTACCTGAATCTCATCAAGCCCATTACATTGATTGGAAGGGTGAAAATATCGCCTGGTAAACTGAGCCTTGTGATATTTGCGTAAAATGTGAGTAGCTGAAAAGACATTTTCATACAAGCCTGTTACTATCCGAAGAGAAATAATAATAATAGGGTGTAACTATGAGTGCTAATCGCGAGCAATTTGGCTCTCGTCTTGGTTTTGTTTTGGCTGCGGCTGGCTCTGCCGTTGGTATCGGCAATATGGTGGGCTTTCCCGTTGCGGCAGCAAAGAACGGAGGCGGTGCTTTTCTATTGATTTACGCGCTGTTCGTGGTCTTCTTGTGTCTACCGGTAATGATCGCCGAAATGTCTGTTGGGAGAAACACGAATAAAGATCCATTAGGTGCATACAAATCGTTATCGGGTGGAAATCTTGGCTGGAAAATAGCGGGTTTTATCGCCGTTCTCACTCCTTACATGATTGCCGTCTTTTATACTGTCATTACTGTTTGGTTATTCGGTTATCTTGTTCAAATTGTATTTGGCAATCTGGACATGTTAGCCGATGCGAGTACCTTTGGGGTTTTCATTAACTCAACCGATATTTTCCTCTACATGATAGCAGTGATTGCTATTGTCTATTTCATTTTGGTTGGTGGTGTCAAAAACGGAATTGAAAAGGCGGCGAAGATATTAATGCCTACCCTGTTCATCATGCTGGTATTATTAGTTTTGTTTGTTTTGAGTTTAGAGAATGCATTCTCTGGAGTCAGTTATTATGTGATTCCAGACTTTTCAAAAGTGAATGCTCAGGTTATTAATTCTGCTCTTTCACAAGCATTTTTCTCGCTGTCTTTGGGCATGGGGATCATGCTGACTTACGGTTCTTATTTGAGTCGTAGAGATGCCATTAGCGGTTCAGCAAAAATGGTTGCTATGACAGACACACTGGTTGCATTTATTGCCGGACTATTGATTTTACCAGCAGTCTTTTCCTTTGATCCGAGTACAAATACAGAATCATTGAGTGACTCCTCTGTTGGTTTGATATTTACTTTTCTTCCTCAAATATTTCTTGCTCTGCAAGATGGTATTGGTTACGTCGGTGCTTCTTTTGTCGCGGCGACCTTTTTTCTACTTGTTTTCTTCGCTGCGATTACCTCTTTGGTCTCAATCGCGGAAGTGCCCGTTGCCGCTGTTATGCAAGAGAAGCAAATCTCTAGGAAGAAAGCGTTAACTTATGTTGGTGCTGCGGTGGTATTGTTGTCAGTGCTCGCGGCATTTTCTTTCGGTTTAGTCAGTTGGGTTACCGAGTTCACATCCTATGCAAATCAATCACGTTCATTGTTTGATGTGTTGGTTGACGTGTTTTACGATACTATTCTTCCTTTCAATGGCCTGCTTATTTGCTTGTTCGTTATCTACAAATGGAAAACGGCTAATTTGAGCAATGAAGTATCGGTGGGTGATGACAACTACAAAGGTAGTTGGTTTGAAAAGTATGTGAGTTTCTCACTTGCAACTGTGATTCCTGTTATTCTATTGGTGGTGTTTGTTAATACCGTCGCACTCAAATTCTTTGGTGTTAGCTTATTCCTTTAAGGTAATCGCTGATTGGTTAATTTTGATGCGTTATTGCTGAATGTTTGGTATACTCCGCCGCAAATTGAGGCACTGGGTAATCAGTGCCTTGTTATTTGATGAAACAAGTTTGGAATACTAAATATGGCAAATTGGCTTGAACCTATCGCCTTTGGCGCAGCATTACTGTGTTTTGTGCTTGGCATTTCCTCCATTATCATGAGTTTTATGTTACCCACACCAGATGCCGAAGTCCGCATCAAGCAGAAAGTTGAGTACCGTTTTTTTGGCATCTCTGGCTTGATTGGTTTTGCCGTTATGTTGTACGCAATTTTATAAATTTAAGACTGCCATAAGATGTTTGATTCGCATATTGAACGAGGCCCCACCCACGCTTACAAATGGGAAAAATATAAGGGCAAGGATATTTTGCCGTGTTGGGTTGCTGATGCTGAATATGCGTGCCCCCCTAAAATCATTAGTGGTTTGAAATCTTACCTAGATCATCAGATTCTAGGCTACACACTACCGTCACAATACGCCCCAGCAAATCATGCGGTTGTATCCTGGCTATCAGCGCAATATGATTGGCAGATAGAGCCTGAGTGGATTGTCTGGACGCCCGGCGTTGTTCCTGGCTTTAATGCAGCATGTAAAGGTTTATGTAAGCCCGGTGATAAAGTCATTGTGCAAATGCCTAATTATCCACCATTGCTAGCAGCTCCTGCAATTAATGGAATGGAGCGTTTGGCTGTTCCTACTGTTGTGGATAATGGACGTGAAACGATTGATTTAGCATCATTAGAATCGCTAGCGAGTGACCCCAAGTGCCACTTGATGATTTTGTGTAACCCCATGAATCCGAATGGCTCGGTACTGACATCGTCTGAATTAACTCAGGTCAGTGAGATATGTCAACGCCACCAAGTGATATTGTGTTCAGATGAGATTCACTGTGACCTCATTCTCGATCCCACATTTAAGCATATTCCGGCTGGCAAAGTTGTCGGGTTGGAAGACAACAGCATTACACTGATGGCGGCGAGTAAAACGTTTAATGTTGCTGGACTAGGAACATCGTTTGCGATCATTCCAGATGAGAAGTTAAGAGCTCGTTTTATTCGCGGTACTCAAGGGCTTGTGCCGTGGGCAAATATATTGGGCTTAGTCGCAACTGAAATTGCGTTCACTCAATGCCAAGACTGGCATCAAGCACTACTTACTCACTTACGAGGAAATAGAGACTGTCTTGCAAACGCTGTAGAAGGGATACCAGGATTAGAGTACCAGGTGTCACCAGCGACTTTTTTAGCGTGGATCGACGCTTCTGGCCTTGGTCTGAAAAACCCACAGTCATGGTTTGAAGACAAAGGCATTGGCCCATCACCCGGTGCTGATTTTGGTTCGCCGCAACACGTGCGAATTAACTTTGCCAGTTCACGAGCTTACCTAGAACAGATCGTCACAAGGCTGCAGCGTTAAATAAGCGGATGTTTGCATCTTCAACTTATCACACAGTATTGCAAAGAGTGAGGAATCACTCTCACCATTCACATTTCAAAAGTGCTGTTGTTAGTTCTGAATATATTTCAGGTGTAGTATTTGCTTGTGCGGCCTGTCCTGATATTCCACTTCCGAATGAATGGCTTCCATTGTTATTTAGACACCCCCCAGAACGCACATCAGCATCACAGGTAGATGAGTTTTGTGACCACGTAATGGCGTTATTTAAGTGCCAGCTGCTCGATATACAAAACGCTGAGGCTGGTTTACCCGACTCTTGTATACTAGCCTCAGAAGAGGATGGTATATCGCCATTATCAGAATGGTGCAAAGGGTTTCTGGCAGCGCATCAGTCGAATGAACCCAAATGGCAGCGGGGCTGGGGATTGTATGTGGCGACAAATTGTGATGATGAACCTGAACGAAAGCGAGCGCTGATAAGATGTTTAAAACTGCTATCAACCTTTGCCGACTTATCTTTCGCACTAGCGCAACGTTCAGCTGATGACAAACACAAGTTACTGAATAATCTTGACGGTTTATATCAAAGCATTAACTCTTGTTTACTGGATTATCTTTTGATCGCAGATGAGTTAACCAAAGTATTACCTGAAAATATTGAATTAACTCAGAGAACTGATGAGCGCAAAAGTAATGACACCGGAAGCCATTAACATTACACCAATGATGAAACGAAATCGCTACTCAACATGGGTGCTGAGTGCTACGCTGTTGATTATTGCTGCTGTGCTGTCTGTATTCCCCGCCTCGATTGAGCCAATGATTGCGGCAGTTGTGTTTATGGCATCACTAATTTCAGGGGTCATTGCTTGGGGTAAGCAACGGCAACCAGATTTCAGTTTTACATTGAAGCGCGATTACCTTGCATATCATCACACGAAAGGCGGTTGGGGATTGAATTGGCAGAGTATTCAGCGTGTTGATCAGCCTAAGATCACTCACAATCTGGAACTGATTACCCTTCCATTTATTGCCATTAGACTGAACGAAAATGGCTATCAAGATGTTTTATCATCCATATCGCCAAGACTCGCCAATCACTTATTAATACAGCAACGCTCTTTACTTTTACACACTAGTGACAGTTGCACAACGGGCACTTGCTATAGCGAAGGTCTGATCGAAAATGATCGTTTTGATGCCGGCGAAGGCCAAACATATACGGGGATCGTTGCAATGTTTGGTAATCGAATGAAGAGACTCCACAATGAATTAGGCTACGACCTGTTTATCGAAATTGACCAATTGGATAGACAACCCTCGGATTTTGTCACCTTGATTCAACAGTGTCAGCAAACCGTTAACACATCGTTACCTGAATCTAACTAGCTTGACACAGACTCAGTGACTGATGAATTGTTTGCAGTTAATGACAAAACGACGTCACTCACTTGATGAAATTGTGTCATTAAATGATAGGCGTTTTCATAGTATCCTTGTTTGAGAAGCCCCTCTATCTCGCTGCAAAGCGTGCGTAATTTTGGTACCCCAGTTTGACATGAGATGCCGTGTATTGCATGAATGTAACTTAACAAGTCACTGTGATTATTGCTTGCTTCAGCTTCTTTTATCTTCGGTAGAATATTTCTCAGTTCGGTCTTAAACTGAGTGAAGATTGACTCTGCTAACGCAGTATTTCCTTGCGCGCGTTCAAGTGCCGCATTCCAGTCAAGGTTGTCGCATTTAGCATTGACTTTATCGATATCGCACCAGGTAGTAATAACTGACATCAGACCATTCAAATTAATTGGTTTTGCAATGTGGTCATCCATACCGGAATTGAGAAACGTTCTTTTTTCTTCTTCGAAAGCATGGGCAGTGACCGCAACAATAGGCGTCCCCATATTGAGAGGGATTTTTCTTATTGCTTGACTGGCAGTGATACCATCCATTCCCGGCATCTGAATATCCATTAATATAAGGTCATACTCGTTAGTCTTGCAGAGCTCAACGGCTTGTTGCCCTGATAAAGCCTCTGTTAGATTCGCTTTTGTTGGGCCTAACCAAGTTGCTAGTAGCTGAAGATTCATCTTCATGTCGTCAACCGCTAGTATATTCAGGGATGAGAGATTTTGTTCCGTTTCCAAGGCAGCATTGTTTTTCTGCCAATGTTCATCGATAGCAATAAGCTTATGAACAGTTAAAGGTTTACGGATTAATCGAACATTAACTGGCAGGTTGCTCGTGTCTTGGATTAGTTGTAAATAAGTTTTCGATATACAGTTGATAACAATAGAGTTTTTGGGGAACCGCTCTGAAATGGTCTTTATTTTTTCAATCGAAAGAGCAACTTTTGGAGATTCGTTCCAGCAAACAGTTGCACCTGAAGAAACCGGTTCATATGGTCTTACGACCTCAGCTCCAATTTGTTCCAGTGACATAGTGACTGCTCTGCGCTGGATCTCGGTAAAGTTCATGAGTGCAAATGAGCGTTTATTTTGCTCTTGTACCGAAAACTCAGTTTCCTTTGAGGCAGATATAGGAATGCGGAAATTAAACACTGAACCAACATTTAGCTGACTATTAACGGTAATTTCCCCTCCCATGAGTCGAGCAAGTTTCTGAGAGATAAATAATCCTAATCCAGAGCCTTGATGACTCCGTGCAAAGGTATTGTCAGTAGACGCTATGTTATTGAATAGGTTGTCTTGGACTCTTTGCGAGATACCTGTTCCTGAATCTTCAACACGAATATTGAACGATGACTGTTCATTATCTTCTCTCTGATATTCAACTTCGATGAGCACGAACCCTTTGTCTGTATATTTAATTGCGTTACGAATTAAATGATGTGCCACTTGCTCAATTTTGTCCTTATCTCCTGTCAAACTCTCCGGAAGTTTTGATTGGAAATAAACCAATTCCAACCCTTTTACTTCTGCATCACGGTTGGCTTGCGCAATCAAATCGGACAATAACTCTTGTGGAGTAAATGTGGATGGTAAAACCTGTAAATCATTGGATTCAATTTGCGAATAATCTAATAGATCATTGACGATAATTCGAAGGTTATTTGCGGATTCATTAATAATGGACACTTGTTCGTTGATGGTCTCATCTTTTATTTTTGTTTTTATTTGTGCCGCGAACCCGAGAATGGCATTGAGCGGTGTTCTGAATTCGTGACTCATAGTTGTTAAAAATTGAGATTTGATGGTATTGGCTTGCTCTGCTCGACGACGAGCAATATCAAGAGTAACACTTTGCTCCTCAATGTAAGTGTAATTCGCTTCTAATTCTTTAGCCGCATGCTTTAACTCTTTTGTTATATTTGAAATGTAGCGTTGTCGAAATGCAATCGAGATCATCACGGTTTGGACTAAACTGCCGATTTCGAACCCTTCCTTAATAACAATATGGCTTTCAATGAGTCCCGACAGCGAACACATTGAAGCGATGGCGCCAAGCGCACATGAAACAGTGGCTATCGTAAAGTAATGGCGTTCATACAACTGATGTTTGTATGACAAGTGACAGGCAACTAGCATTAAAATAATGGTAGTGATGCCGCCTAACATGGCTATGTAAAATGCAACATGTCGGAATTGTTCAATGGCTAAAAGCCCCAGAAGGATCAAACTGAAAGTGGCAGTAAGGTGGGCTTTAAACCATTTTGCAGCTCTTGACGACAAACGTGGGATATCGAGAAAAATATAAGTAAAAAATAGTAAACACAATGACAAACCCAAATAGTAGAAATGCCTGTTTTGACTGTATTGATTGATTTGTATTTCGGGTAGCCACAGATAAAGATATCCCATAAAAGCCTGTTGGCTTATGACGATGAGAAGCATATAGGCAATAGCCGGTAGTATTGACCAATCACGTAACCCAATAAAACTCACAACATTGAGAAATGCGAGCGTAATAAGCACACTGACAAAAAAGAACCACATAATTTGACTGATCAGTTTTTCTTTTTCATACGCCTTGGTTTCAATCACGGAAATTGGCGCAATAATCGGTGAACTGGTGTGATGGATCTTAATGAATAATGTGGTATTGCTATGTGGGTTGAGTTCAACCGAGGCGTCAATTGAATAGCGTTTATCGTCTGGCCGAAATAAGTATTTTAACGCTGGATTTTTGTTTTGGTCGTATTGATAAACTGATACTTGGTATAAGTGTTCATTTTCAAGTCGCATGACCCAATCATTGAAAGATGTTTGATTGTTTACATCTAATTTTAGCCATAGGTTGCCCGTGATAATACCGTAATTTGAATGAGTCGGACGATCCGACGAGAATAATGTGTTATCACCCAAAAGGTCATTAATTTCAATGGTTCGTCCATCGTCAATAAAGTGCTGTATGGAATTTTCTTCTGACTGACAATCGGAGGTTAGAACAAACTCTGATTGGTCGGCTTGAGCCAGTGCTTGTGGTGGCAACCCAACACTAAACAGCGTGAATAAAAAAGCGATAAAGTAGCGCATAGTCATCCAGAAAAGTGATATTAACCTCCAAACTACCGCAAAGTTGACCCGATAGACAAATAAAAAGTATCAACGAGCAGCAATTTTTTACCGCATCATTATCAAATCATACCGATGGTAAGCAGGCATCGCTCGGTAAATTAGTATTTTTTTGATTGTCAAATATGTGATAGGTTAATGGCATTATCGCAATTCAAAATATAAACAAACTGTGTATATCCGTCATGAATGAAACAATAACCATAAGTCCAGAAGGCGTAGAGCAATTACCGCTTCAGCGATTTGCTGAGGACGCTTACCTAAACTATTCAATGTACGTGATTATGGATCGTGCACTGCCTCACATTGGTGATGGATTGAAGCCGGTACAACGCCGAAGTATTTATGCAATGTCTGATCTTGGGTTGTCCGCCACAGCAAAGTACAAAAAATCAGCGCGTACTGTCGGGGATGTATTGGGTAAATTTCATCCCCATGGCGATTCCGCATGCTACGAAGCAATGGTGTTAATGGCTCAACCTTTCTCTTATCGTTACCCACTTGTTGATGGGCAAGGTAACTGGGGGGCACCGGATGATCCAAAATCATTTGCGGCAATGAGATACACAGAAGCGCGTTTATCAAAGTTCAGTGAAGTGCTGTTATCTGAAGTTGGGCAGGGGACTGTTGATTGGACCCCTAATTTTGACGGCACTTTGAAAGAGCCTAAAGTATTACCAGCCAAGTTACCTCAAATTTTGTTAAACAGTGTCACAGGTATCGCAGTCGGAATGGCTACCGATATTCCTCCTCACAATGCGCGTGAAGTTGCTAATGCGTGTGCCTACTTGTTAGAAAATAGCCGTGCCGATTTAGATGACGTGATGGCGCACATTAAAGGACCAGACTATCCAACAGAAGCTGAAATTATCACGCCAAGTCAAGACCTCAGAAAGCTATATGAAACTGGCCGTGGTAGCGTCAAAATGCGAGCAGTTTATACCCAGGAAAATGGTGATGTAATCATAACCGCGTTACCCCATCAAGCTGCCGGTGGAAAAGTGCTTGAGCAAATAGCGGCTCAAATGCAAGCGAAAAAGCTTCCTATGGTCAGTGATTTACGTGATGAGTCTGATCATGAAAATCCGACACGGTTAGTGATTACGCCGCGCTCGAATCGAGTCGATATTGATCAACTGATGCAACATCTTTTTGCAACCACGGATCTAGAGAAAAATTATCGAGTCAATCTGAATATGATTGGACTCGATGGTAAACCACAGGTCAAAGGGCTGGTTACTATTCTCAATGAATGGTTGGTCTATCGAAAGAACGTAGTGGTTAGACGTTTACAGCATCGTTTAGATAAAATTCTGGCGCGACTGCACATACTCGATGGCTTAATGGTGGCTTTTCTTAATCTTGATGAAGTAATTCGCATTATTCGAGAAGAAGACGAGCCCAAACAAGAGCTAATGGCAAAGTTTGGTTTAACTGATATTCAAGCCGATGCGATTCTTGATCTCAAACTCCGCCACCTTGCCAAATTAGAAGAGCAAAAAATCCAAGGTGAGCAAGCTGAATTATCCGCCGAGCGTGACAAATTAGAACTGACTTTAAGCTCAGACCGACGTTTAAAGACATTGATCAAGAAAGAGATTTTGGCGGCAGCCGAATCATACGGTGATGAGAGACGTTCTCCCATCACCCAACGTCAAGAGGCGAAAGCGTTAAGTGAAAATGATCTTGTTCCGGCTGAATCTGTGACAGTTGTTCTGTCGGAAAAAGGTTGGGTTCGCTGTGCTAAGGGGCATGACATCGACGGCGCTAGCCTAAACTTCAAATCTGGTGATTCATTCCAGAGCAGCGCTCAAGGAAAGAGTAATCAACCAGTCGTCTTCCTTGATTCTTCGGGTCGTGCATTTTCCTGTGAAGCACGTGGCTTACCATCTGCCCGCAGCCAAGGTGAACCTCTCACGGGCCGTTTCAATATCGTCGCTGGTGAAGTGGTTGAACATGCGCTAATGGCGTCATCGGACACAAGCTTGCTCATGGCTTCGGATAGTGGATATGGTTTTGTTACCGACTTCAAAGAAATGGTGAGCAAGAATAAAAATGGTAAGGCGCTGATAAGCTTGTCTGCAGGCGCTAAAGTGATTGAGCCAATGACCATTTACGATCGCTCCACCGATCTTTGCTTAGCCATCTCTAATGAAGGTCGCATGCTGGTTTTCCCAGTGGCGGACTTACCAGTGCTGTCAAAGGGTAAGGGTAATAAGCTGATCAATATTGCCTCTGCACGTGCAGCAAGTCGTGAAGAGTATGTCACTCATGTGGCTGTGTTACCAGAAAATGCGAGCGTCAAATTAATTGCGGGTAAACGCAGTATGACCCTCAGCATGTCTGACATTGCTCATTATCGTGGGGAGCGAGGTCGTCGCGGTAACAAATTGCCCAGAGGATTACAGCGGGTTGATCAAGTCGAAGTGATTGTTGCGAATGAGAGCGTCGAATCTGAAAGTTAAGGCGAGGATTAAATGTTTTTGCTGATCAGCCGATAGACTAGAGACAACAGAATACGGGTAGATCTGATGATGCAAAATAAAATAGCTGGGATATTTTTGGCAGCAATACTGTCGGCTGTTGCTCAAGGACAAGAATTGAAGCTCGTCGAAACCTATGAGCAAGATGAGCTTCTCAAGCTTATTGCCAGTAATTCTCATCTCGAAAGAGTAAAGAGTGACCGTTGTCAGCTTAACAAAGATATTGAAGCAAATGCGGCTGTCCTCAAAATTCCCGCTTATCAGTTTCTGTGGGGGGACATGTTGGCCTGGGGAGTTTGTGTACCAGCTGACCCGGAGCTAGGATTAGTTTATATTCAAGACGCTGCCCATCAAGGCTTGCCTGAAGCTCACGAACAACTCGGTCGATATTATGATTTGGGCATATTGGTCACTAAAAACATTCAAAAATCTATTCGTCACCTCAGCGTTGCAGCTTACTCCGGTAACGTAAATGCGCTATTGAGACTGACTGATATATTTTTGCGAGATGCTGGTAGTCCGGTTGATTTCGAAGATACCTACCGACTACTTTGTTCAGTTGTGAGCGATGATAAAAGTGTTTTACAACAAGTGGAAAGTCGAAAGACACTCTTGGCAAAAAGACTACCTACCTCAGTGATCAATAAAATCCATCTCGCTACGGATAGACTTGGACGATAGTCTAGTAACAGCCTTGTCTGTCCTGATAGTTTGTCAGGCCTGTCATTATTTCTAGTCATCTGAGGCAGTTACTCGTATACTTCACTCTCCTTTATTATCGTTGGCTTATCACTTTGACAAAAAAAACACTTGCAGATGACCCTCATTTAAAACGCGAACAAGAAAAATACGAAAACCCAGTCGCTAGTCGCGAATATTTGTTGTCACTGATTAATGACGAAACAAACGGCTTATCGCTCGTAGAAGTCTGCCACAGATTATCCATTGTCGATGAAGCAAAGCGTATTGCTGTTCAGCGCAGACTTCGGGCTATGGAGCGTGAAGGACAAGTTTATTTTGACAAATTTAAGCGCTACAAAGCGATTGATGAGAGTATGCTTGTATCAGGTGTCGTTTTAGGTCATCGAGATGGGTTTGGCTTTTTAAAACGAGATGATAACCAACCTGATCTTTTTCTTTCCGCAAAACAAATGCAACTGTGTCTACCAAACGACAGAGTCACTGCGCGAATCAAAGAGGGCGCAAAAAAAGGCAAATTGGAAGCGGGTATCGTCACTATTTCAGAACCTCGAAGTGCTCCCATCGTTGGCCGTTATTATTTTGATGGCGGCGTTGGGGTTGTGGTGCCGGACGATACGGCAATATGTCATGAATTTATCATCCCACCGGAAAATACGCTTGGCGCACGTCATGGCAATATGGTAGTCATGTCAATCGAGCAACGTCCAATGAAACGGATGAATCCTGTTGGCAAAGTGACAGAAATATTGGGTGAGCATATGGCGCCCGGTATGGAAATCGAAATCGCACTAAGAAACTTTGAAATTCCGCACAAATGGCCTGATGGTATTCTTGAGTCTTTGGATAAGTTAGCAGAGGAAGTACCGGATTCCGCTAAGAAAGGTCGAGTTGATCTTAGAACAGTTCCTCTGGTAACTATTGACGGCGAAGATGCTCGTGATTTTGACGATGCGGTATTTTGTTGCCAAGGTGATGATGGTAATTGGAGACTATTGGTAGCGATTGCCGATGTTAGCTATTACGTTCGGCCCGAGTCCAAACTTGATAACCACGCGATTACTCGAGGAAACTCTGTCTATTTTCCTCAGCAAGTTGTCCCCATGTTGCCTGAGAGGCTGTCAAACGGTCTGTGCTCTCTCAATCCTCATGTCGATCGCCTATGCATGGTGTGTGAAATGAACATATCGCCCGATGGCGAGCTCATCAGTCATGAGTTTTACGAAGCTGTGATGCATTCCCATGCAAGACTCACTTACAATAAGGTTTGGGGTATTTTGCAGGGAGATCCCGACTTATACAAAGCGAACGAGCCCTTAGTTCCACATTTGAGAGACCTGTATTCGTTATATAAGGTCTTACGCAAAAAGCGTGATGCTCGCGGGGCAATTGCGTTCGATACAATTGAAAGTCAGTTTTTGTTTAACAGTCATCGTAAAATTGACGCCATTGTTCCTGTTGAACGCAATGATGCGCATCGCTTGATTGAAGAGTGTATGATCCTTGCCAATGTTGCGGCAGCAACGAGTATTGAAGCGGCAGAGCTTGATGGTTTATTTCGTATTCACCCAGAACCAGATAGTGAACGGTTGAAGACATTACTAGGCTACCTCAGTGAGGTTGGTGTGCGCCACCAAATCAACGAGAACTCACAACCTCATCATTACAGTCATGTGATGAATAAAATTGGTCAGCGTGCGGACAAGGAATTGATCCAAAGTATGCTGTTGAGATCGATGAAGCAGGCGACCTATGATCCTGAAAATGTAGGGCACTTTGGACTAGCATTACCTCGCTACACACACTTTACTTCGCCCATAAGGCGATACCCTGACTTAGTGGTCCATCGTATTTTGAAACATCTAACGAGTGTTAAAGCCGGAAAGCCATCCAAAACCGGAGGGTACTATTACGAACTCCCAGATCTCGATGCATTGGGCGAACAATGTTCTATGACTGAACGGCGAGCTGACGATGCAACGCGAGATGTTGCCGATTGGCTGAAATGTGAATTTATGCAGGATCATGTGGGAGATACCTTTGAAGGAATCATATCATCGGTAACCGGATTTGGCTTCTTTGTGCGTTTGTGTGATTTTCATATTGATGGTCTCGTCCACATAACGGCGCTTGGTAACGAATATCATGTGTTTAATGAATTGAAGCAAACCATTGTTGGAGAGCGTTCAGGTCTAACCTACCGCTTAGGGGACCGACTAAAAATTAAGGTGGTTGCGGTTAATTTAGATGAGCGAAAAATCGATTTTTGCCTTGCCGAAGTACCAAAACAGAAAAGAGTTTCCAAGTCGGTGAAAAATCGAGCTGAGGGCTTAGCGGAGCATCCTGCACCAAGTAGGGAAACAAAAAAAACGAAAAAATCAAGTAAAGCACGGCTTAAGAAGAGCAAACGGAGTAAACGATAATGGCACAAGCAGATTGGATCTATGGTATTCATGCGTTACAGACGCTCTTAGACAAGCAGCCTGAGCGGATTATGGAAGTTTTTATCCAAAAAGGAAGAAATGATCAACCTGTTGAAAATATACTCAACTTATCGCGAAAATTCGGTATCAGTATTCAGTTTGTACAACGCAAAGTATTAGATACTAAGACGGAAAATGCTCAGCATCAGGGAGTAGTTGCAAGGGCGAAACCAAGCAAGTTACTTGACGAACACGATCTCGAAAGCATCGTTGATAATTCAGACAATGCTTTCATTCTCGTCCTTGACGGCGTTACCGACCCTCACAATCTTGGGGCATGTCTGCGTACTGCTGATGCGGCAGGCGTGGACGCTGTTGTTGTGCCAAAAGATAAGTCGGTAAAAATCACTCCGGTTGTTCGCAAAGTTGCTTGTGGTGCGGCGGATGTGGTTCCTTTAGTCGCAATCACTAACTTGTCACGAACACTGAATAGCTTGAAAGACATGGGTGTTTGGGTAGTGGGTACAGCAGGTGAAGCAACGGATACATTATTTTCAACTACTCATAGCGGACCAGTAGCTTTAGTGATGGGAGCGGAAGGAAAAGGTATGAGACGTTTAACACGAGAAAATTGCGACCAGTTGGTCAAGTTACCTATGGCTGGAACAGTGAGTAGCTTAAACGTGTCAGTGGCAACAGGCGTTTGTTTATACGAGCTAGTTCGTCAACGTCAGCTATGACGCTTGGATAAGTGTTTTGAGGAACGGCTATTCAAGGATTTTTATTAGGTCAGTCTCATTGCAATAAAATCTGAAAACCGCTATCAAATCATGCGTTTAATATCCGGTGCTGAAATTCCATCGGGCGCCACAACTCTATTTTCTACTTCTTTCCATATTTTTTTTAATATGGTCTGTTCATTGTAAGTTTTTTCTGTTAATATTTCGCGCCCTTTAAATAGGGTAAATGTACATAAAGTCAACAATTCGGTTGGCTTTTAGGTGGCTCGCAAGAGTCGTAATTTAACAGCGGAGCACTAACATGATCCAAATGCAAACTAACCTGGATGTTGCCGACAACAGCGGCGCTCGCAGGGTTCAGTGTATTAAGGTTCTAGGTGGCTCGCATCGCCGTTATGCACACATCGGTGACATCATCAAAGTTACTGTTAAGGAAGCAATTCCTCGCGGTAAAGTGAAAAAAGGTGACGTCCTGAATGCAGTGGTGGTGCGTACTAGGAAAGGCGTTCGTCGTCCAGACGGTTCATCGATCCGTTTTGATAACAACGCAGCTGTATTGCTAAATGCAAGCAAGCAACCTATTGGTACGCGTATCTTTGGTCCGGTAACCCGTGAACTTCGTGGCGATTCGTTCATGAAGATTATTTCACTGGCCCCAGAGGTACTATAAGGAGTCACGATAATGGCTAATAAAATTCGTCGTGATGATGAAGTAGTCGTATTGGCAGGCAAAGACAAAGGCAAGACTGGCAAAGTCAAAAAAGTCCTAACGTCTGAAGACCGTGTCATTGTAGAAGGTGTGAACATCATCAAGAAACACCAAAAGCCTAATCCTCAATTGCAGGAAGCTGGCGGTATTATTGAGAAAGAAGCATCTATTCACGTTTCAAATGTAGCGATCGTTAACCCGGCAACGGGCAAAGCTGATCGTGTTGGTTTCCGTTTAGAGGGCGAGAAGAAAGTTCGTTTCTTCAAGTCTAACGGCGAACTTGTTTAATTAATTGGAGAGTACGATGGCGAAACTGCATGATTTCTATAAAGAAACAGTAGTAGCTGAACTTGCGAAGCAGTTCGGGTACAAAAGCGTCATGCAAGTCCCTCGGATTGAAAAAATCACTCTAAACATGGGTTT
>CAXRGH010000117.1:0-16183 GCA_964230195.1 Alteromonadaceae bacterium | reverse complement strand
TCTTGCAATTCCTATAGGTCCACCCCATGCTCCTGCTAAAGTAGAACCACCAATTGTACCCAGTGCACCGCTCCAACTAAAACGACCTCCGCCAGCTAAATATCCGCCATAAGACCATGCTCCTAAGCCAAAGCCACCAATAGCGCCCCATGGCCCCCACTCGCCTTCAGTCGCCATCATTTCCTGAACGGAAAGCAGAGCCAAATCGTCTTGATTAAAGCTTTCCGCTAATGACAGGGAGCTACCATCGAAATTGGTATTGTCTTCACCAAAGGCAAAGGCTAAGTCTTGTTGCAGAGACTGTGTGTCTGATACGCTGGCTGCTGATGCAGGTAGGGCAAGACCAAGGCTGAAAACAGTCAATGTGAAATAGAGTTGTAGTTTTTTTAACATAAAAATTTCCTTTTAAACGTGATAAATGTTTTCAATAAATTAATGATTACTGCCTGTGATTTTTTGTGACTATTGGATGATATATATCCTCCAAATTAAATGGGTTGATTAAATTCAGAGTCCTCAAAAAACTGGTGTATTCCGTGTCTTCGCCAATAAGGAACTAAGATACTAGATGGAAAGAAGGGTCTCTAAAGAACCGGTTATTTTTCTGAACCGTGGTCGATAAAAAGGATATATAAAGTTTTAAATTTGAATCGTTACTTTTGTTGATGAACCAAAAGTCAACTAAGACATATATTTTCTTGAATGTCCTGTGAAAAATAGATTTATAAATTATATAATTCATAACAAAGAACCTAAAGCATTGATTTTACGTTTATTTGTTGGGGTTTATGGTAGTCGAGACTTCTGGCTTCTTAAGTATTAAATAGATTCTATGTGTATTGAAATATGGAATTTCCCTGAATTCGACGATGAGAACTACGGGGAAAGATAGGTTATTTCTAACGGTTTGATAACTGAGTACTTTTAATTTTCCTAACTGACAATTATTGCATACAGAGTGAGTCATCTGCCTTTATTGATCGTTGTTGCCTGTTTTTTTGTCGGTGTTTTCGGTGCCAACCCATTAGCACTGAAAAGTAGCGTAGAGAGAATGAATAGTACGGGACGGCGGCAAATTTAGCGTTTCCTCCATGAAACCGATCATTTAAAAAGGCAATATCACCATGCAAACCTGACATTACAACCATAGTATAATGTTGACCAACACCCCAAAAGACTTTTTAATTTATACACAAAGTGCAAATACACCAGCTCAAAGATACAAGTTAACGTTTAAAATCTCTTTAGCTTTGCTTTTGTTGTGCCTTATTAAATTTGTACTTATTGAAAACGGCATATAACAAGGCAATTTTGGATGGGACGTCTAAAGTTTGGCTGACGCGCATTATTCGCTAATTTTAGCCAAGCTTAATTCGCCCCATATTGAGGCGTTACCGATCGGCTTTTTTCGTAAGCTAAAAGGTTTGCAGTTTAGTCACTGAACGGCGGTAACTGGCACGAAACGGTCGGTCATTCTTCAGCTAATATGCACTTTTTGCATCTTCCTGGGTTATTGAATTTACAAAATCATTAAATGTTATACACCGCTAAAAAACAGGCATAAAAGCGATAAGTTACTTAACAGACTGCCAAATGAGCAAAAAAATGCCTAGAAAATATATTCTAGACATTCTGATTGCTTAAAGTACTGTCTATGCCAGTCAGATTAAATCCGACCTTTGTCTCTCTAACTTAGTGATATTCCCCTTTTAGGGTTAATGCCTTGCTTCTGGCACGCCTTTTTATTTAATTAGCTAAAATGTAATTTCTACGTAAATCACTCATGTACTCGTGGAGTGTTCAAATTGATTCTGTTAACGTCTTGTTAATTCTTACCGAAAGAGAAATTCATATGGATGTGCTATTTAAACGACTTACCATCCTAGCGGCGTTAAGTCTTTTATCATTTTGGCAATCTCACGCCATCAGTGCTGATAAGTCAGTCCAGAACACTGTCGAAAAGCCAAATATTTTGTTGATCATGAGTGATGACCATGCGGCCACTGCAATTGGTGCTTATCAATCAAGGCTAGCGTCGTTAAATCCAACACCCATACTGGATGCGCTGGCGAAAGATGGGACTTTGTTCACCAATACTTTTGTTACAAACTCCATCTGCACACCGAGTCGAGTGACGATTTTAACTGGGCAATACAGTCATATAAACGGCGCATTATCGCTTGGCGCAAAATTACCTGCTGACCAACAGTACCTTCCAAGATCAATGTCATCGTTAGGCTATGAGACTGCTGTCATTGGTAAATGGCATATCCGTTCGGAGCCAGGTGCATTTGACCATTATGAAGTATTAGAAAGTCAGGGAGACTATAACGATCCTACCTTATTTTCAAATAGCGCCGGGGATTGGCCACACAATGCAGTGAAATATAAAGGGCATTCATCAGATGTTATTACTGATCGCAGCCTTCATTGGTTAAAGCAACGGAAAAACAAACAAAAGCCATTCTTCCTGATGCATCACTTCAAGGCACCCCATGGTCCGTTTACACATCACTCAAGATATAATCATTACCTCGCTAATGAAACTATTCCTGAGCCTGCATCGTTATTGGACGACCCTCAATGGGGATCTGAGGCGACTCGGGGAAAAGACGATGCTTTACGCAACGTGATAGGGTCATCGGTCTCTCAGCGTCATCCACGTTCGATTGAGAAGAATATACGGTTTAAGTCTGAATTGTCAGGTGATGCTCGCACTAAAGCTGCCTATCAAGCCTATTTAAAAAAATATTTAAGGGCTGTTAAAGGTGTTGACGATAACATAGGACGTCTATTGGACTATCTGAAGGCCAATGGTTTGGATAAAAACACCATCGTTATTTATACCAGTGATCAGGGATTTATGCTGGGAGAGCATGATCTTATCGATAAGCGTTGGATGTATGAAGAGTCTCTTCGTATGCCTTTGATCATTTATGACCCTCGTAAACAGCAAGTCAACTCGAGTGACGTTATTATCAATAATACTGATTTTGCGCCAACCATTCTTTCCCTTGCGGGCGCACAGGCATCGCCAAGCCGTATGCAAGGATTTGATTTTTCTGCGGCGCTTGAAGGAAAGCCATTTGATTCTCAACGAGAGGTGACGTATTACCGCTATTGGAGTCATATGATGCATCATTATAATCCTGCGCATTTTGGCATTCGTGATGATCGTTACAAACTCATTTTCTACTATGGTAGACATTATCATCAAGGGGAAGGGAATGAAGATAGTAAAGTGAGCTATGCGGAAGCTAGCCTCAAAAAGCAATCAAAGGCGAAAGCTAAGCGAAAAAACAAAAAGCAGAATAGAGTACCGAGCCAATACTTGGTGGAGACTCCAGTCGCTTGGGAGTTCTACGATCTAGCGATAGATCCCGAAGAACGCATTAACCGATACAATGACCCAAGTTATCAATCTATTATCAGAAGTTTGAAGAGACGACTAGCGACTGAACGTATGGCAATTGGTGAGGATGACGCTAACCGCTACCCTCACATTCAAAAAGTGATTGATACGAATTGGAATTAATAGATTTTTATTGTCTGATTAGCTGGTTGATGTTTGGTGCAGTGGGAATACTCGAGTGGCTATTAAGCCCATAATAAATCCAAACAAATGGGATTCCCAAGAGATATAGCTATGAAGCGGTAGAACACCAAAAATCATTCCACCATAAAATAGTCCAATGAAGATACTGGCTAGTGTTGGCAGGAAACGTCTACTATAGAAACCAGCCACCAATAAATAAGAAAAATAGCCATAGATAAGTCCACTGGCGCCCACATGAAAAGAAGAACGAGCGAGTATCCACACAAGTAGCCCCGTGGTAACCACTAAAAATACCGTAATCTGAAAATAACGTTCACGATTGAATTGCATTAACAAGAATGTGAAGACACAGAGGGGAATGATATTCGCGAAAAAGTGCCCTAAACTACCATGAATGAAGGGTGCCGCGACAACACCAATCAATCCAGCGAGTTCTCTTGGATAGATCCCTAAAGCGGTTAACCAGCGGCCAGTCAACAGGTTAATAACCTCAACTGAAGCAAGTACAATCAGTAAATATTTGAGCGTGTTGGCGGTACTCAATTTTTGCATGGTTAGACGTCCTTAAATAATGATATGTGGTAAATAGCGAGACATATCTTGAGTAATGGGAGATGAATCTTCACGTATTGACAGGCCAGCCGCTTGGTCATTGACCAACCATGAGCCAATTACGGTGTGATTACCCGAAAGCACGGGTAACGGGGAATACCCTTGAAGAATGTAACCTTCTGCGCCATAAGGACCATCAGCATGAGAAGTTAACTCGCCCTTATTGTGAATACTAATATTAGCGCCTTCCCGAGAAAACAGCGGCTTTTTAACCACATGATCAACCCCATCAAGTGGCGTGTCACTTTCAAACCACGCGGGCAAAAGGTTGGGGTGATTAGGGAAAGAACGCCACAGCTCGGCTAAAATCGCTTTGTTGGAGATAATTGCTTTCCATGGAGGCTCAAGCCAATGAGTCTCACTACTTTCAATGTGAGCGCCAAAGGATTCTTCAAACATAAACTCCCAAGGATAGAGTTTAAATAAGGTATTGATGGGGCGATCGTATTGATCAGAAAAAAAGCCTTCTTGACTCAAACCAATATCTTCGACAAACACAAAGGTATTGGACAGTCCTGCCTCTCGGGCACAATCCTGAAGATATTGAACCGTTCCTCGATCTTCTATTGTGTCTTTACAACAAGCAAAATGCAGATTGTTGATACCGTAATGTTCGCCAATGTTATGGAACCGCTGTATTAATTTTTCTTGTAATGAATTAAATTGATCTGCATGTCGTGAAATACTGCCGGAGTTGACACAATCCTCTAACCACAACCATTGCCAAAAGCCGGTTTCATAAAGGCTTGTTGGTGTGTCAGCGTTATTTTCAAGAAGTTTCGCTGGGCTTTTCCCATCGTATGCTAGGTCTAAACGGGAATACAAACTCGGATCTTTCTGTCTCCAAGAGTTTAATATGGTATCCCATGCGTGTTCAGGGATGCAGAATTTTTTGAGCAATTCGTCATCAGCAACAACCTTATCAACCACGTGTAAACACATCTGATGGATCTCTTCCGTGGGCGCTTCAATATGGTCTTCAATTTGCGGAAGTGTAAATTGATAAAAGGCGGATTCGTCCCAGTAGGCCTCACCGTACATAGTGTGAAAATGAAAGCCATAGTCGTTTGCTTTTTCTTTCCAATCGCTACGAGGACGAATCGTTTGTCGAAACACTGATTATCCACCCCAACCGGAGCGAGAACTACCCCAACTGGATTTGGCTTTTGCAGTACTGCCAAAACCGCCACGTTTCATGGTTCTTACGACCGCTGGCTTAGGTTTGAATGCCGATTTTGAAACCTTGACGCGTTTGTATCTTAAATCTCCGTAATATCGTCCGTCAGCGCCCATCCAATTGTAGCGATACGGAGAATAGCGAGAATATGATGTGAAAAGGGGCTGTGAATAATAGTTCGGTGACATTAAGCTACTTAGCATGTAGCCAGCCATAAACGGCATAAAAAATGAGGACGAACCAGATTGAACACGCTGGCACTGATTGGCGCCAAAATCATACTCACAATCACGCATTGAGGCGAACTTTGGACCTGTGCGCTTGGCTTCTTCTAGTGCGGATTCGTATGCTGTTGTACATTGGCTAACCGCATTTGGGTTATCAGAAATACAGTCATCTAGCGTGGTATAAATATTCGCGACTTCTTTTTCTTCGCCACAACCCACCAGTAATAACGAAGCAGCAATCGGGGCTAGCGAAGCTGACTTTTTCATCCGCCCAAGATTGATAAAGCGAGAGCGTTTCATAGTGCTATTTTTCATGGTCCACCTCAGTAGCTCATGCAAGCACTGTTAATAACACCAACTGCAATAGAAACGCCAGCCAACATAACACCGGCAGAAAGCTCGTTATTAGCAATGCGTTGGGCGATTGCTGGCATAAAAGTGAACCGCAATAGTGCGAATGCAAGTAATTGTGCGAGTAACGCAACGACTGCCCAAATCACGAAATCAAGAATGAATTCTGAGTGAGTTGCCGCTCCACCCAATGCAATTGCAAAACCTATAATTGCACCGGCGTATCCAACGGCAGCAGCAGTGTTTTTTTCTTCTTTTACAAGTTTCCACTCGTCATGGGGAGTAACAAACGCATATAAGACCTTAAAGGCAAATAATAAAGCGAGGGATATGACGAAGTAGATGGCAAAGTTTGCAAGACCTGAGAGAGATTCAATTACTAAATCCATAATGTGTCCTTAGGGTGTTGGTGTTATTCCAATGATTTATCCATTAATTTTAATATCAGCGGGTGAGACATTAAAACCTGTACTAATAACCATACAATGATCTTTTCGATTGTCGATTATTTTTTCTTCTCCAGCGAGCATTAAGGCTTCATATTCATCATCCATCACCTGCCGCTCGTAAAGCATCACAAATTGGTCTGTTGTTGTCGGTTCTGCACCCTCACTCCAGGTTTTTTCCGTCATAGCAACTGGTGGGCTTTGATTGTCAACACCCTCCCAAATACGTTGATAAAGGGTCTCTTCGAGTTGATAGCTGGGTTGGGATAATCCATTATCAAGTAGTTGCTCCCATTGTGATGCCGAGCCTACCGAGCGGGTATCGTAAAAGTACCAAAGTTTCACATCGGTAATGTGATGTTCTTCGACACCACCTTCCATCACAACTTGGAGGAAGGCGTCATCATCGGTGTAAAACCGCAAAATTTGACTGTTGTGATCTAACTGAACTTGGCCAACCGCTTGAATGATGTGGCAAGCTGCTGCTTTTTCGATCATTAGATGAGGTTCAATGATAGACAACTTTAGACGGTCTATTTCAAACGAGCCCCCTAAATGCAATCCCATGACTTCAGGTACGTTTGAAATAGATTGTGAATCGTCACCCATTAGTCGTTTAAACCAAGATTTTCCTTTATTTAACATACTGCCTCCCAATCCACATTGTGAATACGTTTACTTGCAATGTAATACAGAGTATCACCATTAGACACTGTCATTGTTAGAGGAGGATTGAGAACCATGTTGTTGCTTGTATCTTTGACGGCTATTAGGGTCGCTTTATACCGTTTTTTGAGGTGGGGAAACAGTGATTCCACCGTCAACTCAGCATTTAAATTATCAATCATGAGGGAATATTGAGTATCACTACTCTTAACATTGAGTAGGCTGTAGTGAAGCGAACTTGACCCAGGATCGATGGCCGATTTTGCCAGCATTTCAACGGCTACACTCGGTGTACATTCAATGTTGGGACAATGAGTGTTTAATAACTTAGCAAGACTTTCATCTTTAAAGTAGGCTATCTTGTGACTGTCGGGGTTGCGTTGGTGTGCGTAGAGGCTCGTTGTCATGGTCAAGTCGTCTTCTGGATTATCCATTATGATGACACGAGCCGAAGCTATCGCGGCCTTATCCATGCATGAGTCTTTATTAAATGAGTCTACTTTTACAAACTCAATCTCTCCTGGTTTAGGATTGATAATGTCAGCTCGAACACACAAAACAATTGGTGAAGGTGTGTCACATAAGGCTTGTTCTTTTAGCAGGAGTTCAAGCAAATTCATCGTTCGCTCTTGGTTCCAGCCAATAACTAAAATATGGTTGTCTACATTGAGTGATTTCAAACCTTCAATCCCCTTGCGCCAATGACGCGAAATCCATGCAACGATACGTCCTAATATCAATGCAAATAAACTGAGTCCTACCGGTATAATATACAATGCGACAATGTACTTTCCGGATGCAGAAGTGGGAGAGTAATCACCGTATCCCACAGTCGAGCCCGTTACTATGAGCCAGTAAATAAAATCATGCACTGGAAGGAGCGCATGCTCTCCAGCAAGATAAAGGAAGCACCAGCTAGAAAGTGCATAAACAACAAGCGCCAGTACAATCGTGTACCAGCGCATGTTTGTGAGATAACGGACTACTAATGATTTTAGCTTATCAAATATCAAGTGTTACTTTCCTAATATTCTCGCTAACTCGTCATCCGCAGATGATTGTTGAGATCCTGAAATTCCAGCACTTGCAAGTCGCTTTTCTAGCTCGTCAGTTGATTCATCAGCAGCTAACTCTTCCGCTGCCTCTAACTCCGCTGCTCGCAACGTTTGACGTTGCATAATGCGGTCAAGTGACTCGGTAGCCGTTTTCATTTTGCTGTTTGCTCCCATGTGACGAGATGAAACCGCTACTTGTGCTTTCTGTACCGTCTCAGTTGCCTTTACCATATCAACTTGTTGCTCGAGACGCTTCAGATTCGCTTTTGCTTGACTGATATTTGCCGCCAGCTTTTTCTCTGATGCTTTGAACTGATCCAAGAACGTTTGCTCGGTATCCAGTTGGCCTCGCAATTCAGCGACTTTGGCTGCACAATCGAGTGCAAGTTGTTTGTCGGTGTCGATTGCTTTGCGCGCGTGCCCTTCATACTCGGCAATAGAGCCTTCTAACGAATCCACTTTCTGTTGAGCGAGCTTACATTTTGCAAGAATCGTGGTTCTTGCAGTATCTGATTTTCTCAATTCATCTTTTGCTTCGCGAATCTCTTGCTCGAGGATACGAATCGCTTGATTATCAGCAATCGCCTCTGCTGCTTCGTTTGCACCACCTTTAATCGCGGTAACCAACTTTTTCCATACTGACATAATAAACTCCTAGTGGTTTAAAAACTGTTGATAAGCATCGATGAAACCGCTCACGTTTTGGTAAAGCGTTTCAATTTCAATCAATATGCTTGATTCTTTTGATTGAGCACTCAAAGAGCCGAATGCGACATAATAATCACGACCAGCGATTGCTGTAATCCCAACGGTTGTTAATGGAAACATTTGGTGACTTCGTAAGATTTCGTTATTGAGCGCGGTTTGATCCGAGACTTCATCTGCCGCAAATAAAATAGACTCTACGAGAATTTGTTCACCGCTGATTGCAAGCCAAGCGTCTAATCCGTCTTCATTTGCAATTAACAGGCAGTCATTTTCTTGAGTGACCACCAAATCGGTATTTTCAGAAATAGATTGACTCAGTTCCTCTAAATTCCACATTACATTTCTCCCGTTTATGAATTGCGGATGGCATTAAGTTGAGTCTATTTAGGCATATGTTTTTTCTTTCGTCAACATTTGTGGGATATTTATTTGAAGTTTTTAATGTCTTAATGTAACTTATACGTCACAAATAGATGGTTTGGTATGTTATATGGGAAATCAAAGTAAAGCGTCAGATTGGCGCCAGGTTGTTCAACGCTTGATCAAAGCTGAAATGTCAAAACGTGGATTGAAATATCAAACGCTAAGCGATGAGTTGGCGGCAATTGGGGTGGAGCAGAGTGCAGACAACCTGCGTAATAAGATCAACCGTGGGATTCTGGGAGCCGATTTACTACTTCAATTGATATTGATAATGAATATTCGCAAGCTTGGAATAGATGAAGTTAAAGACATTCTCGAGACCCTGTAACGATAATATATCCCCCTAAATTTAATTGCAGTCGGCGGTTAGTGCTGTAAAATTGCAGCGTTTTAATTGACTGACAAAAGATTGCCTGTATGAAGTTATCGGATTTCTATTTTGATTTACCAGAATCACTCATTGCCAAATACCCAACGCCCGACCGTGCCGCGAGTCGCTTGCTCTCTCTGAATGGCACTAACGGCGAAATCAGACATGGCGTTTTCTCTGATATTCTTGATAACGTTCAACCCAATGACTTACTCGTCTTTAATAATACTCGCGTCATACCTGCAAGGCTCTTAGGACAAAAGAGCACTGGTGGTAAAGTCGAGGTTCTGATTGAAAGAATACTTGATGATCACAGAGCATTAGCTCACGTGCGCTCAAGTAAATCCCCAAAGCCTGGCGCACAGTTAACCCTAGAAAACGCGGTCAATGTCACTATGCTTGCTCGGCACGATGCTTTGTTTGAATTACGGTTTGATCATGAGGAAACGGTACTTTCACTACTCGAATCCTATGGTCATATGCCACTACCGCCTTACATTGATCGCCCAGATGAAGACTCAGATAAAGAGCGTTATCAAACAGTATATAATGAGAAGCCAGGCGCCGTTGCTGCACCTACTGCCGGTCTCCATTTTACCGATGAGATCCTAAAGTCTATCCAAGATAAAGGAGCACAACTTGCGTTTGTCACGCTACACGTTGGCGCAGGAACCTTCCAACCTGTCAAAGTTGACAACGTTTTAGAGCATCAAATGCACTCAGAGTTTGCTGAAGTTTCACAAGACGTTATTGATGCTATTCATCAAACTCGGGAACGTGGTGGGCGAGTTATCGCGGTGGGCACAACGTCTGTTCGTTCATTGGAATCTGCAGCGAAAGCTGCGTCAGATGCAGGCCAACCCTTAGGTGCTTATTGCGATGATACGGATATCTTTATTTATCCTGGATATGAGTTTCAATTGGTAGACGCCATGGTGACTAATTTTCATTTGCCTGAATCAACACTCATCATGTTGATCAGCGCTTTTGCTGGCCAAGATAATATAATGAAGGCCTATCAAGCGGCGATTGATGAATCGTACCGATTCTTCAGTTATGGCGACGCAATGTTTATCACTCGCGATAAATAATGCACTCCCTAATCATATTGGTGTGAAGAAAGTAAAAGACGTTTTTATTCTGTGATCAACATGGAAGTTTCGTTATACTGCTCGCTAATGTTTTCTTAGCCTCAGACTGTATTCTGGGATGCTTTGGAGTAAAAATGAAATTTAATTTAATGAAAACCGACGGAAAAGCCCGTCGTGGTCAGTTGGTATTCGAACGCGGTGTTGTTGAGACTCCAGCATTCATGCCGGTTGGAACTTACGGAACAGTGAAGGGGATGACTCCGGAAGAGCTTGCAGATACAGGCGCGCACATTTGCCTGGGCAATACCTTCCACCTCATGCTACGCCCTGGCACTGAAATTATGAAAATGCACGGTGATCTCCATGATTTCATGCACTGGGATAAGCCAATACTGACTGATTCAGGCGGTTTCCAAGTCTTTAGTTTGGGTGATCTTCGAAAAATTACGGAAGAAGGGGTCACCTTCCGCTCTCCTATTAACGGTGAAAAAATTTTACTAACGCCCGAAAAGTCCATTGATGTGCAACGCGATCTTGGCTCAGACGTAGTCATGATTTTTGATGAATGTACGCCTTATCCGGCAACTAAAGAACAGGCTCGTAGCTCTATGGAGTTATCATTGCGTTGGGCTAAGCGTAGTAAGGATGCTCATGGTGACAATAACGCAGCTTTATTTGGTATCGTTCAGGGTGGAATGTACGAAGATCTGCGAGATATATCGTTACAAGGTTTATTAGACATTGATTTTGACGGTTATGCCATCGGTGGTTTGTCAGTAGGTGAACCGAAAGATGAAATGATTAAAGTTCTTGATCATACTGCTCATAAAATACCAGAAGATAAACCGCGGTATTTAATGGGGGTTGGGAAACCTGAAGATATTGTCGAGGCAGTGCGTCGCGGTATTGATATGTTTGACTGCGTTATGCCGACGCGAAATGCTCGTAACGGTCATTTGTTCGTCACGGAAGGTGTAATTAAGATCCGAAATGCGAAACATAAAACAGATACAGGCCCATTAGATGAAAATTGTGATTGTTACACTTGTAAAAATTACAGTCGTTCATATCTACATCACTTGGATAAGTGTAATGAGATCCTGGGAGCACGTTTAAATACGATCCACAACTTAAGATACTATCAGCGAGTTATGGAAGGTTTAAGAGAAGCAATTGCAACTAACTCCCTTGATGAGTTTGTAGCAGATTTTTATGCAAAAAAAGGGATGGAAGTCCCTGAATTAAAAGAATAACAACGATATACAGAGAGGATACTATGAATTTATTTATATCAAATGCATATGCACAAGCAGCGCCAGCAGGTCAACAAGGCGGTGGTTTTGAAATGTTAATTATGTTGGGTGTATTTGGCCTTATTTTCTATTTCATGCTTTACCGTCCGCAGGCAAAGCGCGTTAAGGAGCATAAAGCATTGATCGGCGGTCTTGGCAAAGGAGACGAAGTTCTTACTCAAGGTGGCATCATTGGAAAGATTACGAAAGTGAACGCTGAGAAGGATTTCATCGAGATCGCGTTGAATGAAGCAACTAATATTGTTGTTCAAAAAGCAGCAGTAACAGCAGTGTTACCTAAAGGTACAATGAAAAATATCTAATCCACAAAAATAGTTAGATACAATCAGCGAGCTTGGCTCGCTGAATTTTTATAAAAAGGGGTATCCTGTGTTAAATAAATATCCACTTTGGAAGTACATTATGGTGATAGCGATAGTCGCGCTCGGCGCACTATACGCATCACCAAATTTGTATGGAGAAGATCATGCTGTTCAGATTTCCGCTGGACGAAATGCTGAAATTAATCAAGCTTTAGTAGAGCAAGTGACTAGTCATCTCGATGCATCCGAGATTAATGTCAAAAAAATTGAATTGATTGATGATCGTATCTTGGTTCGCCTCGACAATAACGATGTTCAATTACAGGCTAAGGAGGCGATTGAGTCCGTATTGTCAGAGGACTATGTTGTTGCCCTGAACTTAGCACCGGCTATGCCTGATTGGTTGGCCTCACTCGGCGGTAATCCGATGAAGCTCGGTTTGGATCTTCGCGGTGGCGTACACTTCTTGATGGAAGTGGATATGAATACAGCGATGGAGCGCGCATTTAACCAGTTAAAAGAAGACTTCCGTGTGTCATTACGAGAAGAAAAAATTCGTTTTCGTACTGTCAAAGTCGTTGATGACTCATTGCTGATACAATTTAGAAAGCAAGACGATTTGGACAAAGCACTCTACTTTTTACGTTCAAATAATAGAGACCTTAACTTCATTGAAAAAGAAGGCCTGTTTTTAAAAGCTACCTTTAGCGAGCAGCGTCTAAAACAAACCAGAGACAATGCCATTAAGCAAAATATTACCATTATCCGCAACCGCGTGAATCAATTGGGTGTTGCCGAACCATTGGTTCAAAAGCAGGGCGCTGAGCGTATTGTGGTTCAGTTACCCGGTATTCAAGATACCGCACGAGCAAAAGAGATCCTGGGCGCTACAGCGACGTTGGAATTCCGGTTGTTAGAGTTGGGTACTGATGTGCGCGATGCAGTCGCTGGACGTGTCCCACCGAATGCTGAATTATTATTTCAACGAGACGGAACGCCAGTCTTAGTCAAAAAATCCATCATGTTGACAGGCGAGCACATTGTTGATGCCAGTCCAAGTTATGATGAATATGGTCGTCCGCAGGTTAATATTACTCTTGATGCCAAAGGCGGTGCAAAGATGTCAAAATCGACCCGTGGTAACGTTGGTAAGCCAATGGCAACTATTTTTATTGAGAGTAAAGCTACGAAAGAACGTGATGCTAATGGCAAGTTAATTTTCACCAAACACGCTGAGGTCATTCAGGTTGCTACTATTCAATCTCAACTCGGCAGTAAGTTTCGGACTACTGGCATCGACAGCCCTGCTCAAGCTCAAAATCTTTCTCTTCTTCTGCGAGCGGGCGCATTGATTGCCCCCATTCAAATTGTTGAAGAACGGACGGTTGGTCCAAGCTTAGGGCAAGAAAATATTGACCTTGGTGTTACTGCGATTGTTTACGGTTTTGCATTAATTCTTATCTTTATGGCTGTGTACTACCGAGGCTTTGGATTGATTGCAAACTTAGCACTCGCCGTTAACCTTATACTTATCGTTGGGCTTATGTCGCTAATTCCCGGCGCAACTCTCACGTTACCCGGTATGGCTGGTATTGTGTTGACTGTTGGTATGGCTGTTGATGCAAATGTACTCATTTTTGAGCGCATTCGTGAAGAGCTTCGAGAGGGCAGAGGCGTTCAACAAGCCATTCATCAAGGCTATGACAGTGCGCTTTCCACCATCGCCGATGCGAATATCACCACATTAATTGCTGCATTAGTATTGTTTGGTGTAGGTACAGGCCCGGTTAAAGGATTCGCTGTGACCCTGATGATTGGTATTATTACATCAATGTTCACCGCTATTGTAGGGACTCGTGCGGTCGTTAATCTCGTGTGGGGCGGTAAACGTGTCACCAAGCTCTCAATATAGGACAAGCCCATGCAATTACTTAAATTAAAATCTACTATTAAATTTATGTCTGCACGCTTGTATGCGGCAGTTTTTTCAGTGATCTTGGTGTTAGCCTCATTGACAACGTTGGCGATTAATGGACTGAACTGGGGGCTCGATTTCACTGGCGGTACCGTCGTGCAAGTTGGCTACAATCAAGCTGCTGACCTGTCAGCCGTGAGGAGCCAATTGGATGCAGAAGGTTTTGGCGATGCCATTGTTCAAAACTTCGGTGCTAGTGAAGAGGTATTGATAAGAATAGCGCCAAGAGACGGTGTAAAGTCTGAATTGCTCGGCGATAAGATTGTTGAAACGTTACAGTCTGCCGATCCTACCGTAGTAAAACGTCGAATTGAATTTGTCGGACCAAGTGTTGGTGAGGAGCTTACTGAACAGGGTGGATTGGCAATGTTGTTCGCGCTGCTGTGCATTTTGGTTTATGTATCAATGCGTTTTGAATGGCGTTTTGCCCTAGGGTCAGTTGCGGCACTTGCGCACGATGTAATCCTCACGATCGGCTTTTTCTCTCTGATCCAAATTGAGTTTGATCTCACCGTTCTCGCTGCAGTGCTGGCTGTAATTGGTTATTCATTGAACGATACTATCGTTGTGTGTGACCGTATTCGTGAGAATTTCAGAAAATTACGTAAAGGTGAGTCTAACGAAATAATCGATGTATCATTGACGCAAACATTGAGCCGAACAGTGATAACATCATTAACTACCTTTTTGGTATTGTTGGCTCTGTTCTTTAAAGGTGGAGCTTTGATCCATGGATTCGCAACTGCTTTACTGTTTGGTATTGTAGTTGGTACCTATTCTTCAATTTATGTTGCAAGTACAGTTGCTTTAGCACTCGGTATTAGTAAAGAGGACTTGATCCCAACAGAAGTTGAAAAAGAAGGTGCAGATCAGGAAGCGCTCCTTTAAACGTTTAGTTTAAATTGGAAAACAAAAAGGCCTTTTGTGAGCTCTCATAAGAGGCCTTTTTCGTTGATAGCGTAGCGCCATAAGTTGATAAAATGTGTATACTTTCTGCAAATTGCTAACGTGGAATAATTGAGTGACAACGTTAAAGTCCTTACATACGTTTGGTTTTGAAGCAAAGGCCAAGCATTTTGTGCGTATTGATGATCTTTCTGATCTATCAAAGCTGGTTGATATTTCGACACCTTTTTATGTACTGGGTGGCGGAAGTAATTCCGCGTTTGTTTCTGACTTTGATGGTCTTATTGTTTTAATGTCCATTAAAGGGCTTGATATTCAAGAAACCGAAAACGGTTGGGAGATCACTGTCGCAGCGGGTGAAAACTGGCATAGCCTTGTTGAGAATTTAATGACTCAAGAAATACCAGGGCTGGAAAATTTAGCTTTAATACCCGGTACCGTTGGAGGCGCAGCAGTTCAAAATATTGGCGCTTACGGCGCAGAGTTAGCTCAGTTTTGTTCTAATGTGAAAGGAGTAATACTCGATAAAGCGTTAACCCCGTTTTGCTTCGGAACAAAAGCGTGCAAGTTCGGCTATCGAGATAGTATTTTTAAGCAACAACCAAACCGTTTTTTAATCACTCATGTAAAGTTGTATCTACCAAAAAAGAACCGACTAATTACTGATTACGGTCCGCTATCACAGATGAAAGAGCCAACACCTCAGAAAATCTTTCAAACCGTTATCAGAACCCGTCAAAGTAAGTTACCTGACCCGGCAGTGATAGGTAACGGTGGAAGTTTCTTCAAAAACCCTGTGATTACCGAAGAACAGTTACAGCACCTTCAGCAGCGATGGCCATCCATTCCGCATTTCAATCAGCCCTCGGGACAGGTCAAAATACCTACTGCATGGTTATTGGATACATTAGGGTATAAAGGCAAAATCGTCGGCGGAATTCAAAGCTATGAGAAGCAACCTCTTGTATTAGTGAATTTAGGGCATGGAAACGGAGCCGAGCTACT
>CAXRGH010000116.1:0-11377 GCA_964230195.1 Alteromonadaceae bacterium | reverse complement strand
ACGCCAGAAGCTCCGGTATTGAAAGACGTTCAAGACGGCGTAGTACCAACCTTCACAAACGACGCACCAGCCGAAGGCTTTGTGGTAGGTACCACCACAGTAACGTGGACAGTGAGCTATGAAGATGAAGTGTCATCAGTGTCTTATGTTCGTACCTTTGCACAGCAAGTGGTTGTTGAAGATAATACGGCACCAGAGCTAGCAGTTGACAATGTGACGGTGGAAGCCACGGGTGCACTAACCGCAGTTAACTTAGCGGCAACAGCTACTGACTTGGTTGACGGTGACGTTGCACCAAGCAGTGATGCCGAGGCAGAATACTCAGTAGGCACTCATATCGTAACTTGGACTGCAGTCGATGCAGCGGGTAACGAAAGTGAACTAACACAAACGGTAACGGTTGAAGATACCACATCACCTGTCATTACTGCAGGTGAGGCAGTTCAGTTAGAAGCCACTGGTACATTGACACCAGTTAGCGTCACAGCGACTGCCAGTGACTTGGTGGATGGTGATGTGACTCCTATCAGTGATGCAGAAGCAGCGTACCCGGTTGGTGTTCATACCATTACTTGGACAGCAACTGATGCAGAAGGTAATGCAGCAACGCCGGTCACACAGACGGTTGAAATTGTTGATACGACAGTCCCAGAATTAACCATAGGTGATAACTTGGTTGTTGAGGCAACGGGTGTATTAACAGCAATCCAAGCGATGGCAACGGCACTCGATGCGGTTGATGGCGAGCTAACCGTCACCAGTGATGCCTTAGCGGCTTACGGTGTTGGCGTTCACACGATTAATTGGAGTGTGACAGATGCCGCAGGTAACATCAGTACGGCAACACAACAAGTCACCATTACGGACACGACACAGCCTGAGCTGGCGGTTGGTGAGACCATCACGCTAGAAGCGACTGCTGCCCAAACCGCAGTTACAGCCAATGCATCGGCAAGTGATTTAGTTGACGGTGAGTTAACGGTGAGCAGTGATGCGTTAGCAACGTACGGTGTTGGTGAGCACACGATTACGTGGACAGCAGTGGATGATGCGGGTAACCAAACCACGCAAACGCAAACGGTTGTTATCACAGATACCACAGCGCCAAGCATTAGCGGAACGGATGCGATTACGCTAGAAGCGAATGGTGCCATGACGGCAGTAAGCTTAGGTGCCACAGCGAGTGACTTAGTGGATGGTAGCATTACCCTCACGTCAGACGGTGCACAAGCGGAATACGCGGTGGGTGAGCACGTGATTACGTGGATAGCCGAAGATGCTGCGGGTAACATCAGCACGCAAACGCAAACGGTTGTGATTGAAGATACGCAAAAGCCAACGTTTGAGGCCCTCGAGAGCTTGACGTTGATTGCGCCAGTGAGCCTAGACACAGTCACTGCAACGGACGTTGTTGACGGTGTGATTGAAGCCACTACAGACTTTGATGCGTCAGAAGCGGGTAACTACACGGTTGTGTGGACAGCCACTGATGCAGCAGGCAACACGCAAACGGCTGAGCAAGCGTTAACCATTCTGAGCCTCACCTTTGATGATATCGCCAGCATTGCGGATATCACGGTAGAAGCAGAGGGTGAATTAACGGCAGTGACCTTACCAGCGTCAGTCTCAGTGAGCAGTGGCTTATTGAGTGCGACACCAGACTTTGTTGGTCCATTTGGATTAGGTGAAACCGCAGTGGTATGGAGCGTGTCAGTGGAAGGTGGTGAGACCTTAGCGGAAATTCAAACCATCACAGTTGAAGACACCACAGCCCCAGTGTTTGACGAATTACCGTCAGTCACATTGCCGGCTTCTGGTGCGTACACGCAAATTACCGAAGCCTTATTGGACAATGTTGAAGCCCTTGATGCGGTAGATGGTGCGGTGAGTGCAACTATTGTTTCTGACACTATGTTGATGTCTGGTGCACATCAGGTGACATGGCAAGTCACAGACGCCGAAGGCAATCAAGCGACCGCGGTACAAAGCTTGGCTATTGAACCACAAGTCAACTTCGTGACTAACGGCTTCACCGAATTAGGCGGCGAAGCAACGGTTACTGTCAACCTCTCAGGCACAGCCGCAAGTTACCCTGTAACCGTTAGCTATGAAGTACTAGAAGCTGACGCTCGCGAGGGCGGTTCAGGTCATACTGCGGTGTCAGGTGATGTTGTCATTGAATCAGGTCTCACAGGTAGTGTGACATACCAACTACTCGATGACGGTGTGTTAGTTGAAGGTGATGAAATTGTATTGAGTCTTGTATCTGCTGATAACGCTGTGATTGGTGATAAAGTCGAACACATCACTACCGCTATTGCTGGTAACGAAGCACCAGTTGTGTCTCTTGACTTGATGGTTGAAGGTACTACGACTCAGCTTGTCACTGTGGCAACCGGTGATGACAGTGCTGCGCAAGCGGCTGTGCTAACCGTCTCGATTACAGACATCAATGCTGACGACACCCATAGCGTTACTTGGGACCTTGAAGGTGTGACTGATAGCCAAGTGGATACTGATGATACAACCTTTGAGTTTGATGCATCGCAATTAGCAGCGGGTAACTACGTAGCGAATGTTACGGTCACTGAAACGGGTGACGAAGCCCTTTCATCTTCAGCTAGCTTGTTGTTCGTTGTTGCGGAGGTCACTGAAGCCTTATCCGCCAACGAGGATTCAGATGGCGATGGTATTGCTGACGCTGACGAAGGTTATGCTGACAGCGACGGTGATGGTATCCCTGACTACGTCGATAACAACAGCGACACATCAGTATTACCTGTTGGTGACGGTACTCAAGTATTGCAAACTGAGCCTGGTCTGAAACTGAAACTCGGTAAAACGGCGATCGCGTCAAGCGCACTGAACGCTAGCAGCGCGACACTCGACCTTGACGCACTGGCTGACTTTGGTGGTGAAGGTGGTACGTCATCAGATAACGCAAGTGATGAAGCCTTTGTCCCAGTATCTGATATCGTCGACTTTGAGATTGAACAATTGCCACGTGCAGGTGCGTCAGTATCAATCGTCATTCCGATGCCTGAAGGTTCAGCACTCCCTGAGAATGCGATTTATCGTAAGTACGATAGCAACAATGGGTGGAGTAACTTCATTGCGGATGGTGAGAATGCCATCGCGTCGAGTCCATTAGTGGATGGTGTTTGTCCAAGTGTTGCAGCTGAAAGCTATACCGATGGCCTGACTGCCGGCGATCACTGTGTTCGCTTAACCATTGTTGATGGTGGTGCATACGACCAAGATGGTAGCGCAAACGGTAGTATTGTTGACCCAGGTGCAATTGTGGTGATGCGTGAAGCCTTTGTAACAGCCGCAATCACAGGTGAAGACAATGTTGATGAGGGTGCTGAATTGGTACTGTCAGGCAACACGTCTGAAGGTGCGGAACTTGAGTATCAATGGACACAAGTGTCAGGTACACCAGTGACGTTAAATGTGACGGGAGATGAACTGAGTTTTGAAGCTCCAATGGTCGATGAAGATGAAACCCTCGTGTTTAAACTTATGGTTCAAAACGTGAACTTCACTGATGAGAAAGAAGTCAGTGTGACCGTTAACCATGTACCATCACAAGTCACTGCAATGGCGAGCATTGATGCGTCGGCAAGCTCAGGTGCACCAATTGTGATGGATGCTAACGCAAGTTATGACGAGCAAGGTCTAGCGCTGAACTATCGTTGGGTACAGACGGCTGGTCCAACGGTTGATTTCATTGAAAACAATGGTAATCCAATTGCTTACTTTGTTGCTCCAACGGTATTGCGCGAAACCACAGTGACCTTCGCAGTTATTGTCAGTAATGGTGAAACGCAAGATAGTGTTGAGGTGACAGCACGTGTCGCACCGGTACAGGTGGTAGAGCGTTCTGAACCCCTTGATCTCTATGGTGGTAACATGAGCATTGGGATCTTAATGTTCGTATTACTGATGCTGTACAGCCGTCGTGTAGTATTGGTTAAAAAAGGGTAACCACCCCAACCCTACTTAATAATGAAATAGGCCGTATTCCTTTGAATGCGGCCTTTTTTTATTCAAATTTCCTCAGAAATATGGTTTAATACTGCGCCAAAATGAACCAATCATGTGATTGGAAGTCGTTAACGGATTAACGCGGAGTATTTATGCAGGGAAAAAATCAAATTGCTACTATTTGTCGTGAGCTACCATTGGCAATGGTCAAGTTCCATGGCATGAAGTCGAAATATACTTATCAAGAAATTGATAATGTCTGGGATAAAAAGTTTAACACTCGCCACAACATCAAATATGCTTATGCCATGTTTTACGCCTATCTTGAGGACGAAGCATTCGTCAACAACTTGGACGATGTAGACGGTTTACGCAACGCGGTTGCAAAACAATGCGGAATGGCAAATGAAGTGTATTCTTTAGATGCATTGGTTGAATTTGCCAAAGTCGAAATGTCGCAGTTAGATTAGCACTCGTCAACCCTTGTATTTGTGTAAGGAGCCTCCTGTGACAAGACGTCTACCTTCATTGATTTGCCTTAGCTTACTGGCAAACAGTTCCATACTATTCACAGCATCCTCATGGGCAGCCGACACTGACTTTAAAGCAACTGCTCGTATTCAATATGACTTTGATGATACTTCTGGCCGCAATGAATCAACGTCTGACGCACTGCGTCGCGGCTGGTTCACTCTTAAAGGCAGATATAACAATTTTAAATTTTTAGGGCGTTTTGATGCCTCCGAGAAGTCGTTCCGCAAACAACGTCATACCATTGATTTTGCCGCCACCTATACTGGCATTAAGCACACGAATATTACCATTGGGCGCCAAAAAACCGTGTTTGGTTTGAACTGGGAAAGCGGCAACATGGCATTTAACTTTGCCGAGCGAGGGGCTACCACCGAATTACACACATTTAATCGCATGGACGGTGTTATGGCGGATATTACCTTTTCCGAACAATACCGCTTGTGGGTTGGCCAGTATGTCCGTAATGGCAACCATTTAACCTCTTTCCGCGGTGTGAAAACTGACCAAGCTTCTCCTGACCGTTATCATCATTATGCGGTTGCTGGCGCCAAGTACAACGATATCGAAAGCCTTGGCCTTGAATATGCGCTGGGTTTCGGACGCTTCCATTTACAATCCGAGTGGTTTTACCGCAACGATATTCAAAATACCAAAACCAGTTTCACAGCAGAAGCCGGTTGGTTTTTAACCCAAGACTACCGCCCTTATAATCAAGGTGTTTATGGTCGTATCAATCCGGCATCTGGTGGTCATAGCTGGCAGGTAGTGAGTCGTTTTGAAAGTGGCTATGGTAACTATTCTGATCTTGATATTAATTTAGACGGAGAAAACTACGCTGAAGGGATCAGTTATGGCTTTGGAGTCAATTGGTATTATCAAAAGCGCTATGCCGCTATGCTCAGCTGGATGACGGGTGAAACCGATGATCATGGTGCCAATAATAACTCGTTACGCGGTGATGAAATTCGCTTGCGTTTACAAGCGAGTTGGTAAGAGCTTGTGAGTGCTTGGCTAGGCTGAATACTCGCCTACTAAGTGGATATCATCCGAATGGATAGACAGCAACAGACGGGGTTTATTCTGACGTCACAGGTAGTCCATCGCAATCAGCGAAGCTACCTAGAATTTTACCTTGTGACTGACGCAGGCTCGGTTCGAGTGCTAACAGAGCCACAAACCTTTGTTTGTTTTGTGGCACAGTCGCAAGTTGAAGCCATGAGAGAATGCCTCGCGATAGAGGCTATCCGATACGAACATCAGTCATTAAGTCTCACCACATTTAACCACCAAGTAGTCACTGCCTTCTATTTTCGCCATCAATCCCAGTTGTTCAACGCTCGACAGTTGGCTGCCGCGAACGCAATTGAATTGTATGAGGCTGATATACGCTTAACTGACCGCTATTTGATGGAACGATTTATTCGTGGCGCGATGACAGTGGAGGGGAAGTGGCAAGCACCCAACCGTTTGCTCGAGGCAAAATGTCGTCCCGCCGACTACAAACCTCAACTTAGCGTGATTTCCTTGGATATTGAATGCAGTGAACACGGCGACCTGTATTCAGTGGGTTTAGTCTCTGAGAGCCAAAGTTTAGTGATCATGGTGGACGAGGGCATGACTCACTCTGATGGTGATGGTATTCGCTGGGTACCAAGTGCCAAAGGGTTGTTGGAAGCTTTAGTGGAAACGATCCAAACCGCTGATCCGGATCTTATTGTTGGTTGGAATGTAATAAATTTTGATTTCAAAGTCTTGATGGAACAAGCAAAACGATGGAATGTTTCACTCAACTTAGGGCGAGATGGATCGGCTATCAGCATGCGACAAAATCAGAGTGATGCTAATCAACATTTCGTGACCATCGCGGGGCGTTTAGTCATTGACGGAATTGATGCGTTAAAGACCGCGACTTACAGTTTTGATAGTTTTAGTTTGGAATCAGTGGCGCAATCGATGCTGGGCGAGGGAAAAGCCGTTGACGATGTGGACACCAGACTGGCAAAAATCAATCACGATTTCATGCACAACAAACTCAATCTGGCGGCATATAATCGGAAAGATTGCGAGTTAGTGCTCGCTATCTTTGAAAAGGCAAACTTAATTGACTATTTAGTCTTGCGTTCAACCTTAACCGGTTTGGCAATGGATCGCGTTGGCGGTTCCGTTGCAGCGTTCACCAACCTCTACTTACCTCATCTTCACCGTTCGGGTTATGTCGCTCCCAACTTGCCTGCTGATGGCGGTTTAGCGAGCCCCGGTGGTTACGTAATGCAATCCAAGCCGGGCTTGTACAAAAACATTTTAGTGTTGGACTTTAAGAGTCTTTATCCATCTATTATTCGCACCTTTAAAATTGATCCCATGGGACTGATAGAAGGACTGAAACATCCCGAAAATGCAATTGATGGTTTCAAAGGGGCCATGTTTAGCCGCAAACATCACTTTCTTCCAGAGATTGTGACTGAATTATGGCGGCAACGCGATATTGCTAAGCGCAGTGGGGACGATGCTCGGTCTCACGCGCTAAAGATCATAATGAATAGCTTCTATGGTGTATTGGGTTCAGGGGGATGCCGTTTTTATGACACGCGGTTGGCGAGCTCCATCACACTTCGCGGGCATGAAATCATGCAAACCACCGCACAGTGGATTGAAGCCTCAGGGCATGAGGTGATCTACGGTGATACGGATTCAACCTTTGTGCGTTTAGCTGAAGATATGGATGCTGAGCAAGCACTAATCGTTGGTCAATCTCTCGCTGAAGACATCAACCAACGATGGCAAACCCATATTCAAGCAACATGGAACATTCCTTGTTACCTAGAGCTTGAATTTGAGACCTGTTTTGAACAGTTTTTCATGCCCACTATCCGCGGTTCCGAAGCCGGCAGTAAAAAACGGTATGCTGGCACTTATCGTAAAGACGACAAGTTAACCATGGTCTTCAAAGGCCTTGAAAGTGTGCGCTCTGACTGGACCCCGTTAGCCAAATATTTTCAAGCAAGTCTTTACCAAAAAGTATTCGATGGGGAAGATGTGAGTGCTTACATACATGAAATTGTGACGCAAACGCGGCAGGGTGAATTGGATCATGATTTAGTCTATCGAAAGAGACTCAGAAGGCCATTAGCGACTTACCAAGTCAATGTACCCCCTCATGTGAGAGCCGCTCGACTGGCAGATGAATGGTACATGAGTCGGGGGAAATCCCCTCGATATCAACACCGTGGAGTGATTGAATATGTCATTACCTTAGCAGGACCACAACCGTTAGAACATGTGACATCGCCCTTGGATTATGAACATTACGTGAGTCGACAGCTCGCACCGGTTGCAGATGCGATCTTACCGTTTATTGGACTCACGTTTAACGACATCTCCAATCAACAATTGCGACTCTTTTAATGTGATAGCTGATTTAGCCATATCAATATGAGATTCAGTACTTAGCCGATTGGGGATAATTCGGTATACTATGGGCGTTTACATTCACTAATCAGAGGCAATTTATGCAAACCTTGACGATCACAACTCCCGATGACTGGCACTTACATTTCCGTGATGGAGACATGTTGCCTGAAACCGTGCCTGCCACTGCACGGTGCTTTCAACGGGCTATCGTGATGCCAAATCTCGTGCCGCCAGTGACGGATGCCCAAAAAGCATTGGACTACAAACAACGTATTCTGGATGCACGTCCAGCGGGCAGTGCTTTTGAGCCTCTAATGACGCTTTATCTCACCAATGACACTACCCCTCAAGACATTATTGATGCTAAAAACGCAGGGATCTTAGCGTCAAAACTGTACCCAGCAGGTGCTACAACTAACTCTGATGCTGCAGTAAAGACCTTGAAAGCACTGTATCCAGTGTTCGAAACCATGGCAGAGCAGGGCATGTTGTTATTGATCCATGGTGAAGTGACTGAGCACCACATTGATATTTTTGACCGTGAAAAAGAATTTATTGATCGCTACATGATGGACATTGTGGCGCGTTTTCCTCAATTAAAAGTGGTGATGGAGCATATTACTACTGCAGACGCCGCTGCTTTTGTAAAAGCGCAACACGATGGCGTTGCTGCTACGATTACACCCCAACACCTGCTCTTAAACAGAAATGACTTGTTGGTTGGCGGTGTCAAACCTCACAACTATTGTTTGCCGGTACTCAAGCGTAATACTCACCAAGAAGCGTTGCGTGAGACGGTAGCATCAGGTAACAAAAAGTTTTTCTTGGGAACTGATTCAGCACCTCACGCCAAACATATGAAAGAATCGTCGTGTGGTTGTGCCGGATGTTACAGCGCGTGGAGCGCAATCGAACTCTATGCACAAGTGTTCGATGATTTGGGTGCGCTTGATAAGCTGGAAGGATTCGCAAGTCACTATGGCGCGGACTTTTATGGGTTACCGCGCAATAATGACACCATTACTTTGGTAAAAGAAGATTGGACAGTACCAGACGAAATCATGTTACCCAGTGGACACCCTATTGTGCCTTTCTTTGGTGGGCAGACACTCAATTGGAAACTGAAACCTTAACGTTTTCTTCGTCGGTGATTCAATCGTCATCAAGGATCTCCATTTAATGCAGGGCTGATAGTGATGTGGAAACACACTGTCAGCCTTTTTTTACCATATATAATATTTACTAACTTCTATTCTGCCTCTCTTTTCTCTTTTACTTTGCTTTTACTTTGCTTTGCTTTTGCTGTTTGCGCATCATTACACTATTTGGTGTATTTTGTTATTACTAATAATTGTTACATGTCTCTTTCGCTGGTACGATGCGTGACGTAAATAACCGAAATAAACTTCGGGTTAAGCCAAGTTAAAATACATATTAAAATCAACAGCTTGGTTGATTGGGGTAAATTATGAAAAAAACAGTATTAGTTGCAGCTATCGCTGCCTCCATTGGGCTTGCTGGTTGTCAGCTCAGCTCGCTAACTCAGTCTGAAACGCAAGTTAACTTAGTCTCAGGTATTGAACTCTCGGCGATTGACCATTCGGTCCGTCCACAGGATGATTTCTTCCGCCATGTTAACGGTGCTTGGTTGAATACCACAGACATCCCATCAGATAAGTCAAGTTACAGCGTATTTAATGTCTTGTATGACGATACTCAAAAGCGTTTGAAACAGCTCGTTATTAGCGCTTCTGACAGCAATGCCGCGGAGGGTACTAACGACCAAAAGTTGGGTGATATGTACTTGAGTTACATGAATGAAACACTCGCTAATGAGCTGGGTATTTCCCCCTTATCTGCTGAACTAAAACAAATTGAAGCCGTTGACAGCCGTCAAGCATTAGCAAAAATGATTGGTGAATTAAGTCAATACGGGATTTCGAGTCCGATTGGTGCTTACGTCTACGCAGACGCAAAGAATCCCGGTATCAATACCCTATATCTCACGCAGTCGGGTCTTTCACTACCAGACAAAAGCTACTACACAAAACCAGAACAAAAGTATGTTGAGTTCCGTGCTGCCATGGTGACCTATGTTGAAAACTTGCTTGCAGCAGCTGGTCACCCATCAGCCGCCTCAGCAGCTAAAAACATCATGGCATTTGAAACTGCGGTTGCAGATATTCAATTATCTCGTGTGGAAAGTCGTAACGCAGAAAAAATGTACAACAAGCGCACCATCGCAGAAGTTGCCTCTATGTTTGAGGGCTTTGATTGGTCTGCTTACGCAAAAGGTGCAGGGATTGCTGATCTCGATGAATTAGTGGTAAGACAATTACCTTACTTTGAAGCGTTAGGCGGTTTGATGGCGAAAACAGACATGCAAACCATCAAAGACTACATGACTTATCGTCTAGTGAATGGAAGTGCTGACCTATTATCTAGCGAATTTGTTGATTTGAAATTTGGGTTCTACTCAAAAACATTACGTGGTATTCCTGAAAATCAACCGCGCTGGAAACGCAGTATTCGTGCAACCAGCCGAGTGCTGGGTGAGGTTTTAGGTCAACAATATGTTGCACAATACTTCACGCCAGAAGCGAAAGAAAAAATGGATACCTTGGTGGCAAACCTGATTGAAGCCTACGGCCAAAGTATTGAATCATTAGAATGGATGACAGATGACACCAAACAGGCTGCATTACTAAAATTAAGTAAATTTACGCCTAAGATTGGTTACCCTGACAAGTGGAAAGACTACAGTAGCTTGACCATTAAAGCAGATGACCTAGTCGGTAACTATAAGCGTTACAACAAGTTCGTTCATGATGAGCACTTAGAGAAGATTGGCAAGCCAATTGATACGACTGAGTGGGGAATGACGCCGCAAACCATCAATGCATACTACAGTCCAGTGCTGAATGAAATCGTATTTCCTGCCGGCATTCTACAAGCTCCTTTCTTTAGCTTAGAAGCTGATGACGCGGTTAACTATGGTGCTATTGGTGCCGTGATTGGTCACGAAATTGGTCACGGCTTTGATGACCAAGGATCAAAATATGACGGTGACGGAAACCTTCGTAGCTGGTGGACAGATGCTGATCGTAAAGCGTTCGAAGAACGCGGTACCAAATTAGTGAAACAATTTGATGGTTATGAGCCTATCCCGGGAACCCCAGTTAACGGTAAGCTGACACTAGGTGAGAACATTGGTGATTTGGCCGGTATTACGATTGGTCTTAAAGCCTATAAAAATTCACTCAAAGGTCAAAGTGCTCCTGTTATTGATGGCATGACAGGTGTCCAGCGTGTCTTTATGGGGTATGCGCAAGTATGGCGTGGAAAATACCGTGAAGATGCGCTTCGTAGCCGTCTACTGAGTGACCCGCATTCTCCTGGTGAGTACCGAGTCAACGGCAGTGTGGTTAATGTGGATGAGTTCTAC
>CAXRGH010000115.1:0-4906 GCA_964230195.1 Alteromonadaceae bacterium | reverse complement strand
CAAGCTATGATAGTCAAATATCGGGCTTGCAAGTGGATAGCAATTGGTTGTTTAAATTGAATGATTGGCGTTATGTTTCCGGTGATTTAGATTGGGTACTCCCTGTCCTCAAGCAGGATAGTCAACACCAAGAAACTGAGTTGTCTTTCCGTCTGCACACCGACCAAGAGATGCCTGATGTTTTTGCTGACACGGAAACGCAGATTGAACCAGCTGAAATGCCAATCGCTGTGCTAGCATCAGGGGCTACTCAGCAAAGCTTCAATTTGTTGCAAGGTGAGTTCAAAATCAAACGCCAAATGTCATCGGAAGTGAAACAGTGGGGTTGGGTCGCCGGACTTGCTGTGGTTGCCCTTCTATTGAATGTTTTGTTGAAAGGAATTGATGCCTATCAATTAAGTCAAGAAGTGGATGAGTTGAGTCAACAAATTACGAGCGAGTATAAAAAGGCGTTTCCAAGAGGCCGTGCGTCTGAAGGTATCATGCGTCGCCAAATCGCCAAAGAATTGGAAAAGATTGGCGGTGGCAATACCAAAGCTACTTTCCTTTCATTGTTAACTCACATTTCGCCCGCTTTTTCGGAACATCAAGTAAAACCGCAGACCATGAAATTTGACAGCAAGCGCAATGAATTACGGATACAGGCGGTAGGAAAAGATTTTCGTTCGCTGGAACAATTTAAAAATAGTGTTCAGCAATTGGGCTATGAAGTCACTCAAGGCGCCATCAATAACAAAGACGACTTTGTTGTGGGCTCGGTGAGTATAAGGAGCTAGTCATGAGTGTAATTGAAAAAATTAAAGCCTTAAGTGACCGAGAACAGCGCCTGGTTCTCATCTGCGGTGTCGCTATCATAGTGGGGGCTTTTTACTGGTTGATCTGGTCTCCCATTAATCAATCTATTGAGCAAAATTCGCAAAAGATCGTCGCTAAAACAGATTTACTATCCTATGTACAATCAAGTGCTGAAAGACTCAAAGGCGCATCAAGTAGTCAGTCAAAAACATTCAGCGGTTCCCTCACACAAGCGGTGAATAGTGGTGCATCACGTTATAAGATATCAATCACTCGGATGCAGCCTCAAGGCGAGGAGCTACAAGTGTGGATTGATAATGTAGACTTTTCCCAAATGATGTCATGGCTCAATGATCTCGAGCGAAGTGGTGTTAAGATTATCGTGGCTGATATTGCAGAGTCTGATACCCAAGGTTTTGTTAAAGTCCGCCGTTTACAATTAGGTAAATAATGAAAAAACTACGTATTATCCAACTGACTATTCTTGGGTTATTGCTTTATATTGGTTTTGTTTTAGCCAATGTTCCAGCAAAACAGGTGATCTATCGACTTGCGCCTGAGCACGTAGTCATTACTGATGTTGACGGCAGTATTTGGAGTGGTACAGCAGCGACTGCCACAGCCAACGGTATCACACTGAATAACATTCGCTGGGATGTCTCGCTATTATCGTTATTTAAAGGACAACTTGGTGCTCATATTTATGCGGGGAACGCGCGTAATAGGGATGAAATCAGTCTCTCAGGTTTTGCCGCCGCAGGTCTTGGGAACACTTTACACGCAGATAACCTGACTGTTCGGGCGCCCGCTCGTCTGTTGGCAGCCTATGTTCCTATGCCATTGCCGGTAAAACTTGATGGACAATTAAACATTAACCTCAATGATGCAACCTTTAATGGTCAAGTGTGTCAAGTTTTAGATGGTAAAGGGGAATGGCGAGGAGCTGCTGTTTCTGGTACTAAAGGCTGGATTGAGTTAGGCGCCTTTACTGCGTTGTTGGGATGCGAACAACAACATATTACAGCCAATGTTAAGCCGCCCAATCAATTCAATTTAACCGCTGATGCGCGTATCAGTCCGCAGCTCAATGTTACTGCAAACGGGGAATTCAAACCCGCTCAATCATTACCAAAAGAAGTGCATCAGGCAGCCATGTTGTTTGGCGCTGCCAACAGTGCCGGTTTTTACAAATTTAGTTTTTAAGTCATCAAACCACGATATGAAATTGATATTAAGGCATCCGTTGGATGCCTTTTTGTTTGGTGTTCTATGGTAGCGAATGACTGGGCTCTATGGCAGCACTGTGCGGAGGTCGGTGGTGCCCAAGAACTCTTCGCTGTTGTTGAGAGGACGCTGTGAACTTGGGTTGGTAACAGCCAGTAACTGTCCAATTCCGTAGGTTTTGGCCGCTCTTAATATGGTCAAACTGTCGTCGACAAATAATACTCTCTCTTTGTTAAAGCCCAATCGGGTTTGTAATTTTTGCCACAGTAGCTGAGATTCTTTGGTTACTCCAAACTCGTGGGTTGAGATGAGCGTATCAATATGTTGATCGAGCTTTGTGTGCTCAAGCTTTAGTGATAATGAGTCCGGATGCGCGTTGGTGACTAATACAACGGTTTTGCCTGCCCCTTTAACGCGATCAATAAATTCAATAGCGTCTGGTCTGAGGGAAATCAAATGTTCAATCTCACGTTTAGCCGACACGAGATCCATATCGAGTTTTTCTGCCCAAATGTCCAAACAATACCAGGCCAAGGTGCCAGCGACTTTGTCGCATTCCTCCACGACATATTGTTTTGCAGCATCAAAGCTGATCCCTTCACGTTCGGCTAACTTCTGTGGCACGTGGGTCAGCCAAAAAAAGTCATCGAAGTGTAAATCTAATAATGTGCCATCCATATCAAGCAGCACTGTATCTATGGATTCCCAGTTTAATTCTGTCACCGTTATTACCTGTTAATTCGGTCAAAAACAATGGCGCAATGACGCCATAACGTGTATGTTCATAGTATCTTGAGTTAATGCGAACCACAATTTCAAAATGCCAATATGAGTGTCACAACTAAGTCCCCCCAATTACCCATTATTCATGACAGGCTGGTGGTCGCAAAAAGTCGTTTATTTGCTATTGAACAATTATCCCTCGAGTTCAGTAATGGCGAACGACGCGAATACGAGCGCATGAAAGGTTCAGGGCGAGGCGCTGTGATGATCGTCCCTATCAACGCGAATGGCGAATTGTTACTCGTAGAAGAATACGCGGCAGGAACTCATTCCTACCAATTAGGGTTTCCAAAAGGGCTCATTGATCCAGGGGAGTCGCCTGAAGAGGCCGCAAATCGAGAATTAAAAGAAGAAATAGGTCTTGGTGCAAGCACATTAACACCCATTCACACCGTGAGTTTAGCTCCAGGCTTTTTGAACGCACCCATGTATATTTTCCTCGCGCAAGATTTCTATGAAGAGTCACTTCCCGGCGATGAACCTGAACCTTTGACGGTTGTTCCATGGTCGCTCTCTGACTCCGAATCACTGCTTTCCCAAGAAAATTTCACAGAGGCTCGAAGTATTTGCGCTTTATTATTTGTTCAAAAATTGTTTGCAGGGAAAATTCATGAGTAAAGTGAATACCAAAGAGTGCTTAGACCATGCTATTCAATGCGCTATTCAGGCAGGTGAATTAGTATTAGAGACTTATGAATCGGGTCAGTTTGAACAATACAATAAATCGGATGATTCTCCAGTCACTTGCGCTGACATTGCGGCCCACGAATTTATTGAAGGGTACCTATCAAAATACTTCCCAAGTACCCCCATTATGTCTGAAGAACAAGAACACCTAGGACTGAGTGAGCGCGTTGGTTGGAAGCGCTACTGGCTTGTCGATCCCATTGATGGGACACAAGAGTTTGTATCAAGAAGCGGCGACTTTGCGGTGAATATTGCGTTGGTTGAAGACAATCAGCCTATACTCGGTGTGATTTATTGGCCAACCACCGGCATCACCTATTACGCAACGTTTAATGGTGGAGCGTGGAAAATGGAAAATGGTGAGCGCACACCCATTCATGTACGAAGATTGGACACACCAGCAACTGATAAGATCATCGTTGCAGTCAGTCGCGTTCAACCGCTAGAAAGGGTAATGAATCATTTATCGGACACGCGTGAGTATGAAACCTTGAAAAGAGGGAGTTGCTCGTTAAAAGCGTGTGCGATTGCAGAGGGGAGTGCTGATATTTACATGCGCGTTGGGATCACTGGCGAATGGGACACCGGCGCTGCGCAATGTATTGTATCGGAAGCTGGTGGACGGATTGTGGACAAGCAATTTGAGCCACTGAGTTACAATCAGCGTGAACAGCTATCTAATCCTGATTTTTTAATTTTGGGTGATCAAGATGTCGATTGGCAACATATCGTAAGTTAACCGCACTTTTTTGGAGTTCATCATATGCGTAGTTTTGGTTTTTTTGTGACAGTAGCTTTGATGGTGACTAGCCTCTTAATGTCATCACAGAGCTTAAGTAAATCGGCAAGTTGGAAGCTTGATTCAGACCAATCCTCCATTCATTTTTCATCAACAAAAAATCATATCATCACTGAAACCCATAGTTTTGGTGATTTTGATGTCACATATCTTGGAAAGAATGTGTTCGCAGGGAGTATTCAACTAGCCTCGGTTGATACCGCTATCCCCATCCGTAATGAACGAATGAAAACAATGCTATTTAATGTTGCTCAATTTTCCACTGCGAATTTCCAGCTCACGGTCCCTGCCGACGCCATGTCGGAGGACGACGCCATTGTTAATGTTGAGGCATTGGTAAAACTAACGCTAAATGGTGTCACTCGGACTTTACCGATGAAAGCCACTGTTACCAAAGCTAAAAATGGACAACATGTGGTGAGTAATGCAGTGCCGTTATTGGTGGATGCAGAGCAGTTTAATTTAACTGCTGGAATTGAAGCTTTACGAACAATTGCTGGCTTAAAGCATATCAATCGTGTGGTACCTGTATCGTTTTATTTGGTATTTACCCCTTAAGGCTACTGTAACGAAGTAGTGGCTAACAACTACGTTAAGAAATTTGGTCTTTAGGGACAA
>CAXRGH010000114.1:0-3311 GCA_964230195.1 Alteromonadaceae bacterium | reverse complement strand
CCTTACAAGGTAAACGTAAAGGTCAATTTCTTGAGGCAGTCGCCCTCTTATCAAAATAATGGCTAAATTTGAAATTGTTAACTAATTATCAGTTTTTTAGGCAAAACCTATCACGCCGTAAAACATGATATAATGGGATTTTTTATTAATGAGGATAGCTTATGACACGTTCAACTGCGTATCATGAAATCATGCGTGACCCGACTTATTGATTTTTTATTTCGTTAATTACTGTCACTTTTAAAAGGTATTTTATGCAAACTAAAACTTATAATTCTACAGCTACCCAATCCGTTAATACGGTATTGGCCAACACCTATCGACTTCTCGCACTGACGACGCTATTTAGTGCTGCCACAGCTGCTATTGGCATGGCACTTAGCCTATCCTATGTTATGGGGTTGGTCTGTTCCATCGCGGCACTAGGTGTCTTATTTGTCATCAACAAGACGGCCAATAGCGCCTCTGGCATTATTTGGACCTTCGTATTTACCGGGCTACTAGGGTTGGCATTAGCACCAATGCTAAACTATTACCTAGCACTCTCCAACGGAGGAGCTCTGGTAACCCAAGCACTCGTAGGGACGTCGTGTGTCTTTTTTGGTTTATCAGCTTACGCGATAAAAACACAAAAAGACTTCTCTTTTATGGGCGGATTCTTGATTACTGGTCTTATGGTAGTTATTGTCGCAGCCATCGCTAATTTGTTTTTCCAGATCCCAGCAGTTCATCTGGCCATTAATTCCGTTATTGTCTTTTTAATGTCTGGGTTTATTTTATATGACACAAGCCGAATCATTCATGGTGGTGAAACTAATTACGTTACGGCTACAGTTAGCATGTACCTTAACCTGTACAACCTTTTTACTTCACTACTTAGTCTGCTTGGTGCCTTCTCTGGTGATGATTAAAACAATCTGAACTACTGAGCGAATAAAACTAACCAAAAAACCAACGACATCACAACTCGTTGGTTTTTTGTATTCCATTAGAGTAGTTAACTAGAACTTGTAGCTCAGTGTTGTCGATATTCCGTCTAAAATACCCGCCCTCTCAAATCTGAGCGCCCAATATAAATCTCGTTTCATTTCCCACTCGACCCTTGCGCCGATCAGGTTTTTGTCAAGTTGTGAATGCTCATCTACTGCGTAACGACGATAGTAAATACTTAAGCTGACGTTCTTCATGAACTCCGACATCCCGGCTTCGATTCCGAGTGTATAGTTTGGGCGCTGTTCCATTTCTGTGTTGATACCATTTTTCCCATGCGGGAAAAATGGTAATTTATAGCGCATACTCCACCCAACTATCATCTTCTTTAGCCTGTTCCATTTGCCGGAACCACGCGATGTAATTATCCAGATAGGCAGTGCCAACGCCGTTAAATTGCCTCAGCCACTGCTTCAGCCGCATCATCCAGTTATTTAACGTTTGTATATGGTAGATCCCATCAATGATCCGTTGATTGTCTAAGGCAACAAGACGCTTATGATCAAGTTCGAAGGGGAGGTTTTTAACGATGGTCTGATAGGATAAGTTACCATCGGTACACAGAACACTATCAGGGGTTAGAACAGGTGCTAACGAGCGTTCCAGTTCTTCTCTGGTGTTTCTGTTTAATACACAGTGGGTAACAGAGCCGTTGCGGTCCAGCGCCAGCATTATAGGGACTTTGGGGATCTCTTTACCCTTCGAACCTCGCTTTCTGGGTAACCTGTCAAGCTTCCTTCGGCCTTTGAACGATTCATTGATAAAGGTCTCATCCGCTTCGATAATGCCGTCCAGCTCAGAGGGCTTGATACGCCTTGGCTGGGAGAGAAGTTGATGACGCCATCGCCACGCAGTTTTAATGTTTACGCCCAGTTCCTTTGCTGCATCCCTGAGCTTCATGGTAAGCCACATTCCATCAGAGTATTGATGCCACTTGTCCTGATTTCTCATACCGGACAACGGTGTGCCACTGAGTGAATTGAAGGTTCGTTGACACGACTTGCAATAGTAACGTTGTTGTCCACGAGATGTTGTGCCGTATTTGGTGAAGTGATGACCGCCACAGTGAGCGCATTCAGAAACACTTTCCTCATGTACAGCAATGGCTTTGCCGACATGATCCGCTGAAATCATGTCATCAACACACTTTCTCAAACGCTTTAATTGCACAAAGCTAAGCGTTTCTAAAGAGGCTTGCAGGGTGTTAAATTGATCGTTATTCAAGGCCAACTCCATCCTACTGATATTGTTGAAAGTATAGTTCACCAACACAGAAATGGAACAGCGCCATAGTTTGTCTCATCCAACTCTGACTGGTTTGTTCTCGCAGTAAACATACCCATAGAAGGTAAGATATACGCTGATTGTTCCGCAAATCCTATAGGATAATTGATGGCAGCATGAGCAACTTCAACTTTGTACTCTCCCCCTACTGTCGTTCTATACTGAGCTTCAAAACCAACATCACGATCTTCTGTGTAACGGTATTGGGAAAAAATCCCAATCTGCCCATTTCCCAGCGCATCCGACGATAAATTTGAAAAACCCACTTCGACAGTATTTGACTGGAAACCTTCTGTCGCAAAACATGGTGTCGATAAAAGCACAGCAACTAAGTAAGCAAGTTTTTTCATAGATTTTCGGTCGATGGAAACTTCTGACTTCAGTCAGGAGAGGAAATCGACTTGACAAAAACCACTGTATGTATAACCATATGTTTATGGTTGATATTATATTTTCAAGAAATTCTGTGCATCAAATGGCATATCATGTGGTTTGGTGTCCGAAGTACAGGAAGCCTATCTTGACTGGTCGAGTCGGAGAGGATTGCTCACGCATGATAGGTGAGATTTGTTGCGCAAAGAATTGGCCTGTTATTTCCAAAGAAATTCAACCTGACCATATTCACCTTTTCGTGTCGATACCTCCCTCTATTTCTGTGGCGAATGCAATAAAGATCCTGAAAGGTACAACGGCCAGAAAGCTATTTTTACTTCTCCCTGCAATCAAGAAAGCGCTGTGGAATGGTTCTCTCTGGTCACCCTCTTATTATGTCGGCACGGCGGGTAATGTTAGCGCTGAAACTATTCAACGTTACATCGAGCGCACTGAACACATCAAGGGGCGTCGTTAATGCTGAGGACGATATCCATTAAATTGATGATATCAGCCCAAACCCATAAAGCGCTCAATGCGGTTCAACATGCCTTTTCGCGTACCTGTAACGATATCGTCCCTTATGCCAGAGAGGGCCGGGTATTTAATAATGTGAAGTTGCACCACTTGTGCTACTACAAAATAAGAGAAACATCCCCGCTTGG
>CAXRGH010000113.1:0-4305 GCA_964230195.1 Alteromonadaceae bacterium | reverse complement strand
ACCACTGCTAGCCCCAATCCGGTGCCGTGGGTTTTGTGAGTCACAAAGGGTTGCAATGCCGTTGCTTTCACTTCCTCAGTCATACCACAGCCGGTGTCGGTAACCTTGACACTTATTTGATGCTCATTACTTGCGATGTGTATATTGACTGACATGCCAGATTCGCTAGCATCTACCGCATTGTTAATTAAGTTTTGAATAGCACCTGACAAAGCACCTTGATTACACTTCACCAAAAGACTCTCTCCAGCACTAGTGAGTACCAACTCACATCCTTTCTTTTCACTATTGGGTAAACACACAGTGATCGCTTGCTCGACAACCGCTTGTAGATTATTTTGGCTGAGTACTGCGCCATCACCACTCTTGGCAAAGAGCAGCATATCATTCACTTGTTGTTCAAGCTCAGATAATCGATGCCCCAATTTACCGGTAAACGATTGGTGCTGTTGAGGCGTTAACTTGCGTGTTAATAGATTTTCAGCATAAAGAATAGCCGCGGATAAAGGCGTTCGGATTTGATGCGCAAGGGAGGCAACCATTCTGCCAAGGGACGACAAACGTTGCATATGACTGATGCGTTGCTGCAACTGACGGGTTTCCGTCAGATCCGTTAACACGATCAACTGACCAGGCTGCGGTTTGAGAGAGGACAATGACAGTTTGACCTTACGACCATTAACCAGTGAGATTTCGTGACCGTCATCAGGTTGCGGCCGAAAAGCGCGCGCAATAACGTCACGCCACAACTCACCTTCCAAGGGCTCACCCAATAAATCAATGGCTTGCTGATTAACGGTTTGAATCCTTCCATGTCCATCAAGCACAACGACACCCGCTGGCATCACATGCAACATATGGCTTAACCAATGGGCCTTTTGACGTAAGGCATCCAACTCTTCAGACGAACAGATGGTGTGGGTATTTGCCATAACCGAGGGCGACTGTGTCTCGGGAACTGCCGACATACTGAAATCACTCGCTAACATAATCAATAAGAATGATTTTCAGAAGCAGAATACGTGCCAAGTTACTTTGTGAGTCAGTGATTTCGCGGGCTGTTATTGATAGTTCAATGACGTAAGCATCAACGATTAAGCTGATACTTCTTCATTTTTTCTACTAGAGTTGTTCTTCGCATAGTCAGTAGTTCAGCGGCATGAGCCACCACCCACTCACTACGCTCTAATGCCTGTTCTAACAACAACACCTCAATGTCAGCCAGATGTTGCTTAAGATCGACTCCTCCCTCAGGTAAGAAGTCTGAACTGGTTGCACTTGAAGAGAAGTCTTCCAACTCACCGTTACCGTTATCTTCATCATCTGCAGGTCCAAACAACGCGTTTAAGGCATCTCGTTCCTGCAGACTATCCGGATATTCAGGTTCATAGGTCTCGGCATCAATTAATTGATATCTCGGCGGCAAATCACACACATCAACCGTACCCTCAGGCATGATAATCATCATACGTTCCACCAAATTTGCCAACTCTCGCACATTGCCGGGCCAGTCATGTTGCATTAACGACGCTTCAGCCTGCTCAGTAAAGGAAACTGTGTGTCCTTCTTGCTGCTCTAGCCTCAGAGCAAGCTCCTTCAATAAAATAGGAATATCACCTTTTCGTTCTTTTAATGACGGAGTCTCAATTGGGAAAACATTCAAACGATAGTACAAATCCTCACGGAACTTGCCCTTGTCTATCATGGATTCCAGTTCCCTATGAGTGGCTGCAATGATGCGAACATTACATTTAATGGGCTGGCCGCTACCCACTCGCTCATACACACGCTCTTGCAATACGCGGAGCAATTTCACCTGCATTTGCATTGGCATATCACCAATTTCATCGAGGAAGAGGGTGCCACCTTCAGCCAATTCAAAGCGCCCTTTGCGACTATTGACTGCACCTGTAAAAGCGCCCTTTTCGTGACCAAATAACTCACTTTCCAACAATTCACCGGGTATCGCACCGCAGTTAACTGGAATAAAAGGGCCTGACTTACGTTGAGACATAGCATGAATATTCTGAGCGACCACCTCTTTACCGGTACCTGATTCGCCCAAAATCAATACGTTAGCATCTGACGGAGCCACCTGCGTAATCAAATGACGGACATGTTCAATGGGTTCACTTACCCCAACTAGAGCCTTTAACAAACGACTCTTATTAATGGCCGGTACACGGTTATTTGGGCGCTGCTTGATATACGTTTGGCAACGGTGGAGCATCTGGCTAGTGATGGCGTAAGTCATGGGTTCAGGACATTCACCCACAATATTCGGGTGCTCTTGATCGAGTAAAAAACCACTACCTATGGCAATGAAAGGAATTTGTGGATTCGCCTCCACAACGCCCTGTAATGCTTGATACTCGGAGGCATGAAATAATACTGCAGCCGTGGCAAAGGTTTTCAAATGTTCTTGAGAACCGCTGCAGGAAACTGAATCACAGGTTTCACCCATAAAGGTCATTACTGCGGTTAATTGCTGCTGTAACGTTAACTGATCGGTAACAATCAATACTTGGCTCATTGGAAATGACTCCGGCGCTGGAAATTCTGGAAAGAAAACAAGATATAAATAACAAGCCGCCAAAAATTAAACATCAATATTTTAAATTATTTTAACTGGTATTACATATTCCGCAAGAGCAAACGTCAAAAATTTGGCGGTAAATAGTGATACATTGAAGGTATAGACTATCTGAAGATTTATTTACAATGAATATTTATATCTAAGTAGAGAGGAGTGCGCCCTTGGCAAAAGGGGTAATAGCCAAGGGCGCGTAGCTTGCGATAAAGCGGAGGCATTTGCTTTATGTAAGCTATGCCGGCCAATAAATTGACTGACATACTTGAGTATAGCAAATAGAGTGCCAACCACTAAATTTTAAATTTACTGTGAGTGCATGGGGTGCGCCAATTTTGGCGAAAATCGGCTTTCATTTCTTGCAAATAATCCACCCACAAGGCGAGCGAGCGGTCAAACAATTCCAACGACTTCGCTTCATCAGCGAAGGAAAATAGATTATTCACCATTGGACTATGGAAATATAACATGGAGCCTTTCAACAGATGGAAAAGATGTGCCGCAGCTGTCGATGAATACGAATACACGACATTTTGTTGAGCTCTCAACAATTTGTAAGCGTCTTTTCTGGTTTTGTACGGGCGTTCAGATATTGATATCAAATAGTCACACAATTCATCGAACTCTTTCACGTTAACATGCTCTTCAAGACCATCAGTACTAATGTGCGTTGTGAAAAAAGTCGACTTAATTTCTTCTACTATTTTGGCTTTATCAACCGCCGACATATCCGTTAACATTATATCATCACTATTTTCCACTACTTCCGTGCCACGAATAAAGGCACCAGTCCCCACATTGTAAATTGTGCTTTTAGATGCGTGGTTTGCGAGCTTCACCATGTTATCTCTGCTTGTAGCATAGAGAACATCAGCCATCACTTTGGTGCCCGGTATATTTCCCTCCAATTCGATATTTGCTGAAGATGGTGCGAATGTGTAAAACCCTTTCTTTTGCATCTTTTCATCATTATATAAGGCAAATCGAGAGTGCGTTTGTTCAGAGGTGTAGCCATTATCAACGCCAAACATATAAATGTCACCAAAACCAAACATTACGCCGTATGCTAGAGCAAGATTTGATACCATGGGGCCACAGTAAGGTAAGGAAGGTATATCAACTCCATGCTGTCGTACTCCATGATAATGCATAAAGGTCGAAGCAGCTTCAGGACCTTTCAATCCATAACCAACCCATTTATATAGACTAGCAATTTCAGGATAAAGCACTTCTACCCCGAGTAGATTTGTGTCTCGATAACCATTCGGAAGCTCTTCGCTTAGAGTTTTTGTGGCATGGAATTGAGAGAGAGGCCTTTCTACGAGCACATGAAAATCAGGCTTTATACCTGCATTCGTTAAGCTTTGATACGCAGTTCCCGCTGCAATGATAATCACCTTATCTTGCGTTTCTTGAAGCAAAGAAATAGCCTCATCGAGACTCGGACCATTACCCACCACATATACCGGGAGTTGCTCAAGCTTAGCTCTCAATAAATTCTGTTGCCCCCCATTCACAAGAAAATTAACATTGTTTTCTAAATTACACACCGCGTGCGCAAATCCAGTGATTGCATCGTTATAGAAACCATAGCCAGCATGTAACAAACGAGAGTTGTTGAAGAAATGTTTTATTGACTCATTGATTTCTTGGGATGGATAATGCTGATAGCAAAAGCTTGTGATAATACTGCAGGCCCCTTGATGATGTGCGAC
>CAXRGH010000112.1:0-3715 GCA_964230195.1 Alteromonadaceae bacterium | reverse complement strand
GTTTTTCATTACATTTCGTCCGGTGAGGCAGGGCGTTTTGTCACCCCTGATTCATCGACATTACTAATTGATTCAACCTGCATGACTGTACCGAATTGGGTGGTGGTCATCATGTCGGGCATGGGAGTGCCAGTTACGGTTAAGCGTAATGCGTGGCGATGGTATTGCTTATCTAATCCGTGCAATACCCATTTGCTACCGTCATCACCGATAAACGCATAAAACCCACCCTCAAAAGGTTTAAACTCAATTTGGCCACTCAAGGTCATGGTTGCGTCCTCCTTAACTTCCTTGATTTCTGTCACAGGTGCTTCGACTGCACTGTCAGTTTGCTCGTCTGCCGTTACTGTTGGCGTTGATTCTTCGCTGTTGCAAGCTGCAATAGCAAAGACTAACAAAAGGGGAATGGTCCACTTCAAGGATGAATTCATGTGCATTAATTTTTTCCTGTTTATTGCCTCTAGCAACAAATTAGCGCAATTAAGCCAGAAACACCACGTGAAAACACGGCTCTTTCCAGCCATTCAGATTTGATTCAGTTTTTTCCCGTTATTCTCGGAAGCTAAAACAAGAAGGATAACTTGGTAATGAAGAATCAGGGTAACAAAAGCAACATACTGGGCAAGGTCTTGATCATCTGCTGTTCAATTTTTACCGGTGTAACGCATAGTGCAAACAATGCCATACAAGACGTTGAGAATATTGATGTCGAAGGCCAGCGATTAGAGGCGCTGAGCAAGAATGTTACTGCATACGGTTTGAATATGGAGATGGGCCTTGAAGCACTGCATGCTAAAAATTATGAACGTGCACTTGTTCGATTAACCGAAAGTGCTAAACAGGGTAACAAGATCAGTCAGTTTTACCTCGCCTCAATGTATTTTAAGGGGCAAGGTGTTCCGATTGATAATCGCCAAGGCTGGTTGTGGCTAAACGTCGCTCTAGAGCAAAAAATTCCGCAATGGCGATTTGCCTATCGGCAAATTGCTGATGCTATTCCTGGTGAGTATCAGGCCCAATGGCAGCCGTTGGTTGAGGAGTATGTTGATAAATACGGCGCAAAGGCGACGGAGCATGCGTGTCGGCCTCGCCGCGAAATAGGCAGTAACCTGGTACATATTATTTGTGAGCGGATCTCTGATGGTACCTATGAGCACCGTCAGTGGCGAACATTACAGCACCTTTTTTTCGATGTTAAATGATATTTTTTTTGTTCTCTGGCGTCTGCAAGTTGCGTTATAAGAATGTAATCGGAGTTACTCATGCAGACAAGACAGATTGGGTTGTTGCCCGAGAGTTCGTTTGATTAAAAAATAAAAAAGCGGCTGATTGAAGTGACCCCCAATAGTTGGACAAACTATTGGGGGTCTTTTTATGTCCAAATATCACAGAGCGTTTAAGCTGAAAGTAGCGAAACTCGCTCAGAATGACAGCTCAGGGGAACTAAGTGTCAATTATGGTGTTCCTGCAAATCAAATACGCTTCTGGGCTTCAGTCTATCAATTGAATGGTTTAGATAGTTTTCTTCATGAAAATCTTCCGTATGACTTAAACTTTAAGCTCAAAGTGTTGAAGGCCATGTATGAGAATGAGTGGTCGATTGCATATACCAGTGCCTACTTCGACTTATCTTCTCCTGGGATATTATTTCAATGGCAAAAGCTTTATTGTCGTGAAGGCGTATTCCGATTAACTCCCAGGAAAAAAGGTAGACCTCACATGAAACATGACTCTTCTGAACAAAAGCCATCAGAACAGATGACAGAGAAAGAATTAAGAGAAGAGTTAGAGTATCTACGTGCGGAGAATGCTGTTTTAAAAAAGTTAGAAGCCTTGGCTCAAGCGAAAAAGAAGAAAACAAAGAAAAGACCTTAGTGGTCGATGAGCTCAAGGCAACATTCAACTTACAACATTTACTCAAAGCTACGGGGCTACCAAAGAGCGTTTACTACTACCATCGCAAAACGTTAAAGGCTCCTTGTCCCGACGCGGCACTAAAAGCACAGATATTGGAAATTTATCACCAACATAAAGGCCGCTATGGATATCGTAGAATAACGCTCACATTGCGTTTATCAGGCGTAATCGTAAACCATAAAAGAGTTCAGAGGCTGATGTCTGAGCTTGGTCTCAAATCAAAAGTGAGGCTAAAGCGATACAAGTCGTACAACGGTGAGGTGGGGAAAGTCGTCCCTGATTTATTACAGAGAAAGTTTACCGCTGACAATCCAAATGAAAAATGGGTAACGGATGTAACCGAGTTTAAAGTAGGCGAACAGAAGGTTTACTTGTCTCCTGTTATCGACCTTTTTAATCAGGAAGTGGTTAGCTATAAAGTGTCTAAATCCGTCAAGCTATCATTGGTTATGGATATGCTGATGGGGGCCACTGCTAAACTCAGGAAACACGAGAAGCCGATTGTTCATTCTGACCAAGGATGGCAATATCAAAATAAGCGATATCAACAGCAACTTAAGGATAGAGGTTTATTACAAAGCATGTCGAGGAAAGGGAACTGTCTGGATAACGCTGTAGCAGAAAACTTTTTCGGTATATTGAAAACCGAAATGTACCATAACGAAGTGTTTGAAAATGCTGACGAACTGATTGAAAGCATTAAAGCGTACATTGATTATTACAACAACAAACGTATTAAGCTCAAACTAAAAGGCCTGAGTCCGATTGAGTATCGAAATCAGGCCTTGATGGCAGCTTAGAAATGAGTCCAACTATGCGGGGTCACTTCAGATAAGCCGCTTTTTTTGAGTTCAATTTTTGCCCTAAGCTGAGCAAAAATACTTAGTATTCGAACATCGCTGAAATTGACTCTTCGTTGCTAATACGACGAATCGTTTCGGCAAGCATTTGTGACAAGGTCAGTTGTTTAACCTTATTCAACTTTTGCATCTCTGTGCTAAGTGGAATTGAGTCAGTAACAATAATTTCGTCAATCACAGAGTTACGCAGATTTTCACAGGCGTTGCCTGAGAAGATAGCATGTGTGGCATAAGCGTAAACGTTACGGGCTCCATGGGCTTTGAGCGCTTCAGCTGCTTTCGCTAAGGTGCCGCCAGTATCAATCATGTCGTCAACAATAATACAGTCGCGGTCATTAACATCACCGATGATGTTCATTACTTGAGCAACGTTCGCTTTAGGACGACGTTTATCGATGATCGCCAAATCCGTATCGTTGAGCAGTTTTGCTGTGGCTCGGGCGCGCACAACACCACCGATATCAGGTGATACTACGACCGGTGAGTGGAAGTCACGTCGACACATATCATCTAACAAAATTGGGGTGCCGAAGGCGTTGTCCACGGGAACGTCAAAGAACCCTTGGATTTGCTCAGCATGTAAGTCGATAGTCAGTACGCGATCCACACCTACGTTCGACAGAAAGTCTGCAACAACCTTGGCGGTGATCGGAACCCGAGCTGAGCGCACGCGGCGATCTTGACGAGCATAACCAAAGTAGGGGATTACCGCAGTTATGCGGCCCGCTGATGCCCGACGCAAAGCGTCAATCATCACTATCAGTTCCATCAAGTTATCATTGGTGGGGGCACACGTGGACTGGATAATAAAAACGTCCGAGCCACGGACGTTTTCATGAATTTCAACACTGATTTCACCATCGCTAAAACGGCCAACGCTGGCGTTTCCTAAGATCGGAAGAGCACACGTCTGAACTCCAGTCACGAGAGAGCATCTC
>CAXRGH010000111.1:0-20647 GCA_964230195.1 Alteromonadaceae bacterium | reverse complement strand
ATCTCCTTGCTTATACCGATCCCATATCAATGCTTTTTGTTGAGGTGAATAGTAAATACGTTTTCTTCGGCTCATAACAACGTCCTCCTTATTTAAGGATAGCGTTGCATCCACCAATTGAAATCACAGCACAAAGCGGCCCTACAAAAAACGTCCATCTTTGACTGGACGACCAACTACCCATTGATTTAATCAACAACAAAAAAGGGCAGTTTTAAGAAACTGCCCTTGCTATGATAAATGTACTTTGCGTCACCTTTTTATTGGCTTACTGGTCCTACACCGCGCCATGCTTCAAACCCACCGTCTAGGCTATAGACTTCTTCAAATCCCTGGTGAATCAAGTATTGTGCCGCTTGTTGGCTGCTGTGACCATGGTAACAACACACAATCACTGGGGTATCAAACTCATTATCTTGCATGAATTGAGTCAGGCTGCCGCTAGTCAAGTGGTAAGAATCAGGGATATGTCCCTGTGAGAAACTTTGCTCGTCACGAATATCAACAATTTTCACCGAACCCGATGCGATTTTCTCTAATGTCTGTTGCACCGAGATATGTGCAAACGTCTCCATCATCCTACTACTCCCAATTCAATATGACTTTGCCGGATTGACCTGAGCCCATTGTATCAAAACCTTGCTGAAATTCATCTACAGAAAACTCATGAGTAATAATCGGAGTAATATCCAGACCACTTTGGATCAGGCTAGCCATTTTATACCAAGTCTCAAACATCTCTCGGCCATAAATCCCTTTAATTTGTAGCCCTTTAAAAATCACTTGATTCCAATCAATGGCAGTCTCACTCGGCGGTATGCCTAGTAGTGCAATTTTGCCGCCATGATTCATGTTGGATAACATACCTTCAAACGCCATTGGAACGCCGGACATTTCTAAGCCAATATCAAAGCCCTCAGTCATCCCAAGAGACGCCATAACATCTTCAAGCTTTTGTTCAGCAACATTGACGGCTCGTGTTGCCCCCATTTTTTCGGCTAGCGACAATCTATAAGGATTAACATCAGTGATCACCACATGTCGTGCACCAACATGCTTTGCAACTGCTGCCGCCATTATGCCAATGGGGCCTGCGCCGGTAATTAATACGTCTTCGCCCACTAAATCAAAAGACAGTGCGGTGTGAACTGCGTTACCAAAGGGGTCAAATACTGCTGCCAAATTGTCGCTGATGTTGTCTGGGATCTTAAATGCATTAAAGGCAGGGATCACCAAATACTCAGCAAATGCACCCGGACGATCGACGCCAACACCAAAAGTATTACGACACAAATGGCGGCGACCAGCACGGCAGTTACGGCAATGCCCACAAGTAATATGACCTTCACCAGATACACGATCTCCGAGCACAAAGCCTCTGACTTCAGACCCCATATCCACCACTTCACCTACGTACTCATGTCCCACAACCATGGGGACAGGGATCGTATTTTGCGACCACTCATCCCATTGATAAATGTGCATGTCTGTACCACAGATGGCTGTCTTTTTGATTTTGATGCAAAGATCGTTCGGGCCAACGGTTGGAATGTCAGTTTCTGTCATCCAGATCCCCGGTGTCTTGTGCAACTTTGCGAGAGCTTTCATCATTGAATGACTCCTAACTGACGACCAACTTCAATGAAGGCATTGATGGTGTGATCGAGTTGCTCTTGCGTATGATCAGCTGACATCTGAGTACGAATTCTGGCTTGTCCTTTGGGGACGACAGGGAAAGAAAATCCCACCACATAGACTCCACGCTTTAACATTTCATCAGCCATATCAGACGCTAACTTGGCATCACCGAGCATCACGGGAATAATGGCATGATCGGCACCGGCCAAAGTAAAACCGGCTTCCTCCATCGCACGTCTAAAATAAACACTATTTGCATTCAGTTTTTCACGCAAATCACCACCTTGAGACAACATGTCCAGTACTTTGATGGAAGAGGAAACAATGGCAGGGGCAAGTGAATTTGAAAACAGGTAGGGACGCGAACGCTGACGTAACCAATCAATCACCGCTTTTTTACCGGATGTGTAACCGCCAGATGCACCACCTAGGGCTTTCCCTAGAGTACCTGTAATGATATCTACTCGCCCCATCACATCGCAAAACTCGTGACTACCGCGTCCATTTTCTCCTACAAAACCCACCGCGTGTGAGTCATCAACCATCACCATAGCGCCATAGGCATCAGCGAGATCACACACACCTTTTAGGTTTGCAATCACACCGTCCATTGAAAAGACACCGTCAGTGGCAATAAGAATAAAACGAGCACCGTCCGCTTTTGCTTGTTTTAACTGTGCTTCCAATGCTTCCATGTTGTTGTTGTCATAACGGTACCGCTTTGCTTTGCATAAGCGCACGCCATCAATGATGCTGGCATGGTTCAATGCATCTGAAATAATGGCATCTTCACTCGTTAGTAGAGTCTCAAACAGGCCAGCATTCGCATCAAAACAAGAAGAGTATAAAATGGTATCTTCCATCCCAAGAAAATCGCTGAGTTTTTGTTCCAACTGCTTGTGAATGGACTGAGTACCGCAAATGAATCTGACGGATGCCATACCAAAACCAAAGTCATCCAAGCCGGACTTTGCAGCATCAATCAATGCAGGGTGATTGGCTAATCCTAAATAATTGTTCGCACAGAAATTGATAACAGCACCCGCTTCTTCTGTATTAACACCTGATTGTTGTTGTGACGTGATAATTCGTTCACGTTTGTACAAGCCTTGTGCGTGCACATCGTCAAGTTGTGTCGCGAGATGGGATAGAAACGCCTGACTCATAAGAACCTCTTGCATGATTAAAAATGAAACCTGCCGCATTATAAATAAAACGTGTTTTGCAAGTGATCCCTCGTGTGTGAAAAGTCGCCAGTTTAAGTGTGATGATATCATTACACTTTAGCCATGATTGAAAACAGCGAGCATCGTATAGTGCCGTTATCTGTGATTAGGGACCACAAACTAGTTAGATAGTAAAGCCCATGTTATGATAGTTATCAACGTTGAACTCAGCACTAGGGTGCTGTAAAACAAATACGGTAAACTATGCAATCGCAGCATCAACAGCGTCCTGACACGCTTATTCAGCAGTTATCTCTGGGTGCTTATTCCATCTTCACTTTGCTGCTCATTCCGTTATTAGTGTGCCAGTTATTGATCCGCTCGGTGACTCGCTTCAGTGGTTACCGTTTTCGTATTAAAGAACGCTTTGGTTTCATGCCAAAACCCTCCCAATGTGGCGGATTATTAATACATTGTGTCTCCGTTGGTGAAGTGGTCGTTGCCTGTCGCCTGATAGAATCCTTATTTGCCAAAAATCCAAACGCTGTTATCACGGTAACCACAACAACGCCAACCGGCTCTGAGCGGCTCCTGCAGTTGTTGGGTAAACGTGTGCATCATTGCTATATTCCATACGATATGCCGTTTGCAATGAAACGTCTTATCAATTGTGTTCAGCCTAGCCAAGTATTGGTCACAGAGGTTGAGTTATGGCCGAATCTTGTCAACACCTGTTGGCAACGGCAGATCCCTATCAGTATTATTAATGCTCGAATGACAGAGCGGTCAGCTGAACGATACAAAAAGATCCACCTCCTGTTTACCCCTATGCTTCAAAAACTCAGCCATATCTGTGTGCAGAGTCAGAGAGATTATGAACAATACCAACGCTTGGGGGCTTCCGAGCAACAATTAACACTGACTCAAAACATTAAATTTGATCTTACACCACCAAGTTTACAAAAGCCTTTGGATATAGTGGGTACTCACACTCTCAATCAACGTGTGGTGTTTATTGCGGCCAGTACTCACGATCCAGAAGAGGAAGCAGTCCTCGGTGCCTTTGACAGCTTAAAAACACAATACCCAAATTTGTTATTAATCCTTGTTCCTAGACATCCCCAACGCTTTGACATAGTGGCCAAGAGAATCTCCCACTACCGAGTGGCAAAACTCTCGCAATCAGATGTGATTTCGGACAACACTGAGATTCTATTCGGCGATACGTTAGGGCAACTGAATCAATTATACCCGCTTGCAGATTTTGCATTTATCGGTGGTAGTATTGCCCCTAAAGGCGGCCATAACCCGTTAGAAGCATGTATTCACGGTATTCCATGCATGATGGGTTCTCATGTCTATAATAATCCGTATATCTGTCATACACTTGCTGAAAACGGCGCTATCACTTGGGTCAATACAGCCGACGATATCACACGCTGTATCAGCCAATGGATCAAAACCCCAGCCCTCTGCCAACAACAGGGCCAAGCGGGTATAAAGACAATTCAAGAAAATACCGGGGCGGTTGAAAATACATTGCAATGTTTAGGTTTGGCATCGCCCTCAATTTGAATGAATAAGGACACCTATGGTGCACCTGAAAACCTCCTTGACTCGCTATCTTTTTCATCAAAAATCCCTTACTATTGCTGCCAGAAAAATCAGGCTGGCGTTGAGCGCTAGCGGTATTGAATAAAATGTGGAATAAAAGCATGAGAAAAGGGACCATATTAGTTGGATTGTTGATGGCTACACAGGCCTCTGCAACTGGCATATCTCCCTACCTGCCTTTCAATACGTCGCCAGTGATTGAAAAACACGTTGAGAACCTAATAGCGCTGACCTCTGGGACCTCTCTAACAAAACCCTATAAGGCCGCTGACATTCATCAGCGTCTTGTGCAAATAAAACAATCACACCCCAGACTATACCAACAACTTTCTCATTATCTTGGTCGCTATAAAAAGCGTTCAGGAGTAACATTGGCTAGTGTCGAACTTTCAGATTCTGACAGTGAAGTATCCAGCCCTTTAACCAATCAGTTTGGGCAAACAACCACAGACAAAGCCACGTTTAAATTGCACGGTTTTCACTTTTTTACCCCTTATGTGTACGTATCGCAGGGCGCTACCCAAGTTATCACCAGTGAGGATAAAGTAGACACACAACAGGTAAATACCCATTTAGGAATGGGCGTTGATTACCTCCAACTGGACGTGGGTTACCGTCCACACTGGCTTTCACCCATGCAGTACAGTAATGGTATTCTCACCACCCATGCATCGCCTTCTCCTTCTGTTACGTTGAGTAACAGTGCTCCCATTAGCCCTTTAAACATACGTTATGAATTGTTTCAGCAACGCCTAAATAAAACCAATGGTATCGCGGGTCAAGGGAATGAAGTATTTAAGAGCCCTCGCTTATCAGGACTGCACATTGGCCTATCGCCTTTAGACAGCCTATCTCTTGGCTTTAATCAAATCCTGCAGTATGCGGGAGACGGTTACGATTATGGATTTGACGACCACCTGACCAGCATTTTTGCACCGCAGCAACTTGAAGCACCTAATGGGACAAGCGTTGGCTATCATATGACGTCTATTAGTGGTCGCTGGAATCAGCAACAGTTTATCAACACCTCCCTTTATGGAGAGGTCTACCGCAATGAAACACAAGGCGCAGTCAACGCAAGTGAAGCAACGGGGCACAGCTACGGTATACATTTACCGGCATTAATGGACTTTGGCTTGACCTTGACCGTAGAGCACACGTCGCTGTCAGGCGAATGGTATGGAAATCCTATTGTACAAAATGGCTATCAAGACAGTGGCCTCAATCTTGGACATTATGGGTGGAACGCATCACTGCAAGAAATGGAACACTGGGTTATCAATACCACTGCGCCAATATGGAATAGTCATTATCTTGATATCACAGCGAAAACCACTGACTATAGCGGTACCGATGCTACCACCAGCACTCCGTTCAACAATAACGTAGCAGAATTGAATATCGGCTACAGCATTGCAACCAAGAAAGGTTTATGGACCTTAAGATTCATTGCTGGCGACAATGCCAATGAATCTGAATACCAACGTATTAGCTTAAGCTACGAATGGTAATCACGGCGCCTTCAGCAAACCAAGACGCCGTTTTTCTTACAAATCAATTACCACTGATAACGCCAACTGAATCGTAGGTCAGAGAATAATTCTTTATCCCATTCACCGTCTACCGTCCGTTCAGTCACTCGTCCTTCAACCAATACAGTTCCGTAATAGGCCGCTTGTTGATAGCCAATATCCCACTGCAAGCGTTCTTCCATAGTGGGCGCCAATGGATGATAGCCAGTATCATCCACATTCAGGCGGATGTGGCTAATGTTGGTATACCATTGAGCCTTATTGCCAATCACTTTAGCGCCAAACGTATGGGCAATAGTGTCATTATCGTAGGTGCTCCCCATGGAGCGTCCGTAACGGCGATAACCTTCTTTCATGATGTGGTTGTTATAGCCACAATTATAAGGCTTAATCCAACCAACATCTTCCCAACTGCAATCCACTGTGGTGTCGGTATACTCATAAAATACCTTGGCGAGTTGTTGCTGGTATAAAAAGTGGGTTTCTATACCAGATAAATAGAAGAAGTGAGAAGGCAAACCACCTGCCTCATCTTCACCAATAAATTCGCCATACACTGCAACGGGAAACCCGGCAAGGCGAGTACTCCAGCGAATGTCGCCGCCTGCAAGCTGATTGCCTGCCTCAGTGGCATCGCTGTCAATCTCGTCACTATTGTCCAAACCTGCCAGCATATCCAAAAACATGGAGAAGCTCTCGTCACGTCCCTCACCACCCCACTGAGCAGCCCTACTCAAGCCAATCTCCAATGATGGATGAGGCATGAAATTCACTCGCATTCCCCAAACTTTGATCTTAGGAAGTTGATTGCTTGCTTCTTGTTGCCCTAGGAACGTTGTCATACGCCAAGGACCTAACCAAGACAATACAGGAATATCAAACGCTTCTGCTGAGTCTCTTGTCACTCGCACTGCAGGCATTGGCCGTGCATTATTGGATATTAAAGTAGCATTGGTTTGCGCGGGCCCCCAATACTGGCTCGTTTGGTCAAAAGAAACCCACCAATTGCCCAACTGCTTAGCAAGATAACTACCATCCCAAGTGACTCGGTTATCATCTTGCTCGGAATTGTAATTGTTATCTCGGACGTTCATACGCGCCCCTGCAGCCCAGCCATCGCCTTGATACTGAGCAGTGACGCGTAAACCGGACTGACTGTCCATGCGCATCCCAAAGCTCTGAGTATCAAATACATCAGTACCAGTGAATGCCATCAGTTCATGTTGCCAACCGCCCTCGGCTCTCAGGTGTTGATTGACATAATGGTACGCTAGCGCTTGCCCATCCGTTAATTGTGAGACATCAACTTGCGCCAAGCTGTCTTTAATATCTGACCATGGTAGCGGATACACATTGATCGGCGACGTTACAATACCGGCATCAGCCAATACTGAGATGCTGGTGCGCAAGAAATCATCTTCTGCTGTTATCCACGGTTGACTTGCAGCAGTCAATGGCAGCATGAGCAAAGCGCAAAGACTGTTTCTGATAACACTGCGTAATGGCAACCTGAATTGAAAATGACGGCCAGATAGAAAATAATTCATAGGGTCTCGCTGAATAGGTTAAAGACAAAGCCTTCTCTTATTTCAACAATGAGCAGATGAGCTGTCTGAGACACTGCTTGCTCTATTGCCAATTGCATTGTGGGTGAGATGCTTTAGTTTTTATAATTGACCAAGACGGTCGCATATTCTGGGGTGTGAATCAACCAAAACTTCTCTACAGCAAAGGTTTACAACGCTAGGGTTTATCGCTATGTTTGCCTACATTCATTGTTCTAACAAAACGAGTCATCATGCATACAACCGCCATATATCCGGGCACATTTGATCCCATCACCAATGGTCACACTGATTTAATTGAACGTGCGAGTAAATTGTTCCAAGTGGTGATCGTTGGTGTTGCCAATAATCCGAGCAAACGTCCATTGTTAACTTTGGATGAGCGCGTAGCATTGGCGCAAGAGGTAACCTCGCACTTGGATAATGTTTCCGTTGTTGGATTCAGTGGTTTGTTGGTAGATTTTGCCGCCGCTCATCAAGCCTCCGTATTAATTCGGGGATTACGTGCCGTGTCAGACTTTGAATACGAGTTCCAAATGGCGAACATGAATCGCCGATTATCCAAAGATTTAGAGAGTGTCTTCCTGACACCATCAGAAGACACCAGTTTTATCTCATCAACCCTAGTACGAGAAGTTGCCATTCATGGTGGTGATGTCAGCCAGTTTTGCGCCGATGTTGTCCAACAACGCATTTTAGAAAAAATCCAGTCCTAACGTTGGCAGCTTGGACAATAGTAAGTATTACGTTGTCCTATCACTCTTGCTCGTATACTGGTGCCGCAGGTGTAACAGTCCTTACCGTTACGTCCGTATACCAGCAACTTCTGAGCAAAATAACCCGGTTTACCATCGGCATTGGTAAAATCTTTGAGTGTTGTGCCCCCTTGTGCAATTGCTTGAGAGAGTACTGTCTTTATATGTGCTGCCAGTTGAATATAACGCTGCTTACTAATGTTACCGGCTTTGCGAATCGGATTGATGCCGGCCATAAATAAAGATTCGCTGGCATAGATATTACCAACGCCAACCACCACTTGATTATTCATAATCAAGGTTTTCACACTGCACTGCTTATTGCGAGATGCCAAATACAAGGTCTCGCCGTTAAAAGCTTCGGTTAATGGCTCCGGGCCCAAAGCACTCAGTTGTTTGAGTTGTTCGTTGGGTTGTTGCCAAAGGCAGGCACCAAATCGCCGAGGATCATTGAGGCGCAAACAAGCGCCATTCGCCATGACAATATCAAGATGGTCATGGTTTTTAATGGGGGTGTTTTGATTAACCACACGCAACGTGCCGGACATCCCAAGGTGTAGGACAATACTGCCTTTTTGAGTCGTCAAGAAAAGATACTTGGCACGGCGCGTAACGGCGCTGATGGGTAAACCCTCTGCATCATGAATATTCATTGGAATTGGCCAACGCAATTGACGTTGACGCACTACAATCTTGTCAATCACTTGTCCCTCTATGTGGGGAGCAATGCCCAAACGACTAACTTCAACTTCTGGCAATTCCGGCACTACTGTAACTCCTCTGGGATCAATTGACTCAATGTCAGGTTTTGAGATTGATAGCAACGTCCGTTGACAAACAAAATAGGAGCATCATCACCTTTTGACAATACATCAACTGAGACTTGCGCTTGGGTGCCCACCAGCGACAATAACACATGATACACAGGCGATGTCGGAGTTACATTACACGTGGTGACAACCACCTCAGTCCAAGTTTGAACCAGTGCATCAACGGGTACTGACAAGACCTGTGTTCCTGATGATTGACGCCAATTCAAGCCCACTTTATGGAACTGCGCAGCGTCAATGGATAACCCAAACAAACGTTCGTGTTGATTCAGTAGCGGTTGAGGTCCCTGTTCTGAATTATCATTCATCCGTCCGCTGACAAACAAGAACAAGAATGACATAAACAACATGGTGAAGATAAGGACGTTATTCCATCCTTTATGGCCCAGTTTCATGATAAAACCGTTTGAAATGTGATCATGGGTTCTACCATAACCGATAGCGAAGGGTTGCGCCAATAGCAGGCACAAAAAAACCCGGAAAACCGGGCTTTTCTGGAGACAAAATCAGTAACTTACTTGATTTTTGCTTCCTTGAACATCACGTGCTGACGAATTTTAGGATCAAACTTTTTGATCTCCATTTTGCCAGGCATGTTCTTTTTATTTTTGTCAGTGGTATAGAAATAACCTGTACCCGCTGTTGATACTAATTTAATTTTATCACGCATGGTTAGGCTCCTTAAACTTTCTCGCCACGAGCACGCATGTCAGTTAATACTGCATCAATGCCCTTTTTATCAATGATACGCATACCTTTTGCAGATAAACGTAGTTTTACGAAACGATTTTCGCTCTCAACCCAAAAACGGTGAGATTGAAGATTTGGTAGAAAACGACGGCGAGTCGCATTTCTTGCGTGTGAACGGTTGTTACCTACCGCTGGACGCTTGCCAGTTACTTGACATACTTTAGACATTGACTTGTCTCCACTTATAAAATTTCATCTGTGACGTTTCCCAAAAGGCAACATCACACTCATGACAATAGGGCGCACTTTATACAGTATTTACCATAGGAGATCAACAAAAAAACGGAGATCGTCTGAAAATTAATCAGTTTTCGCCCCGTTTTACGCCGCCACAACAAAAACCATGAAAATATCAAAAAAATAGCAACATCATCCTTGGTGAATTAACCCCACTTCAGCAAAGCTCGTACAAGCCTCATTACCTACCACAATATGGTCAATCACGTTGACGTCAATTAGGGCCAACGCTTGTGTAATCACCCTCGTCATTTGCTTATCAGCCACACTCGGTGAAGGGTCGCCAGAGGGATGGTTATGAGACAAAATCGCCGCTGCGGCATTGTGAATAAGAGCTTTTTGAACAATGATCCTGGGGTGTACCGCTGTACTGCTAATGGAGCCCGTAAACAGCACTTCAAATTCAATCATTCGGTGTTTGGCATCCAGCCAGACCACCGCGAAGACTTCGTGAGTAAAATGTCTCAATTGTTGGGTTAAAAATGCTTTAACACACTGACTACTGTTCAGTAGGTCCCGCTCTCCAATCGATGACCGAAAGTACCGCCGCGCAAGTGCTAGACATGCTTGTAGTTGAACATATTTTGCGTGGCCCACACCTTTTGTGGCAAGCACTTGACTGGCGTCTGCATCTAACAATGGTTGCAGTCCACCGAACTGATTTAACAGGGTACGGGCGAGATCCACTGCATTTTGCCCTTTAGCGCCAACTCGAAACACAATGGCTAGCAATTCTGCATCAGATAATGCATCAGCCCCTCTGGCAAGTAGCTTTTCTCTTGGCCTTTCTTGTTCAGGCCATTGCAATATTTTCATGCAGTTCCTTTTGGTTACTTTGCGGTATGTAGTGGAAAGTTGTGGGTCAATGGAAGATATTTGAAATTAACCGTGATACTCTAAACCCACACTTTACGAGCTTAACTGCGTGAACATGACAACACTCGCGAATAAAAATATTGTATTGGGTATTACGGGAGGCATTGCAGCCTACAAGACTCCTGATCTCGTCAGAAAACTAAAAGCGGAAGGGGCCAATGTCAGAGTTGTGCTGACCCAAGGCGGTCAAGCGTTTGTTTCTCCGCTTTCATTACAGGCCGTTTCAGGCCATACGATATCAGAGAGCCTGCTTGATCCCGCCGCAGAAGCAGCCATGGGTCACATTGAATTAGCAAAGTGGGCAGACATTATTCTTATTGCACCGGCTACCGCTCACTGTATTGCAAAACTCGCCCATGGTCTGGCCGATGACCTACTCACGACTTTGTGCTTAGCCACCACCGCCAATATCGTCTTAGCACCCGCCATGAATCAACAGATGTGGGCTGCTCAGGCAACCCAAGACAATCTTGAAATCATCAAGCAACGTGAGATTACGTTAATTGGTCCCGCCGCAGGCGAACAAGCTTGCGGCGATGTTGGATTAGGCCGCATGGTGGAGCCAGAGGAGATTGTTGCCACTCTGTCCTCTCAAACTGAGCCAGCCTTATTATCGGGACTCAATGTTGTAATAACGGCCGGTCCAACTCGCGAGGCAATCGATCCAGTCCGCTACATCACCAATCATAGCTCAGGTAAAATGGGCTACGCCCTTGCACAAGCTGCACAAGCAATGGGAGCGAATGTTACTCTAGTATCTGGTCCAGTGTCGTTATCACCACCGAGAGATGTGACGGTGCATCAAGTCACCAGTGCAGAATCGATGCTTGATAGCGTGATGAAAGTCATCAATGACTGCGACATTTTTATTGGATGTGCGGCTGTTGCGGATTACCGAATTGCCCAACAAGCCCCTCAAAAGATCAAGAAAAATAATCAGGAAATGAGCCTTACATTTGTCAAAAACCCTGATATTCTAGCTACCGTAGCGTCGTTACCCAGCCCACCATTCACCCTTGGTTTTGCTGCGGAAACTGAAAATTTGGACGCCTACGCAAAACAAAAATTAACGCGTAAAAATCTCAATATGATTGCTGCAAATAATGTCTCTGATAGCAGCATTGGGTTCAATAGTGAGCACAATGCATTGCATGTATTCTGGCCAACAGGTGACCAACAGTTGCCGATGACGGACAAACGCACGCTCGCTAAGGATCTTTTGCACTTGGTCAAACAACAATACAGTGAATAATTCCATGCAAATAGAAGTTAAAATTCTTGATGAGCGTATTGGCTCTGAATTCCCACTCCCTGAATATGCAACACCAGGCTCGGCAGGCTTAGACTTGCGCGCCTGTATTGATGACACGTTGACCATTGAACCAGGACAAACGCATTTAGTACCTACCGGTATTTCCATCTACATAGCTGATCCGTCGTTGTGCGCTACTATTCTGCCGCGCTCAGGTCTTGGCCACAAACATGGTTTAGTGTTAGGTAACTTAGTTGGTCTCATTGATTCAGATTATCAAGGCCCGCTGATGGTCTCAGTATGGAACCGTGGTGATAAGGCTTACACAATCACAGCGGGCGACCGTATTGCGCAGCTTGTCTTTCTACCCGTTGTGCAAGCGAGTTTCTCTGTGGTAGAGACATTCCAATCCACTGAACGTGGTGAAGGTGGTTTCGGTTCTTCAGGCCAAAAATAAGGAAGTAAATCAATGGCAGTTAATAAACGATCCGATCGTCGTGCTCAAATTCTACAATGTCTAGCCAGCATGTTAGAGAGTAGTCACGGACAACGTATCACCACCGCAAAACTTGCGGCAGAAGTTGGCGTATCTGAGGCAGCGCTGTATCGTCACTTCCCAAGCAAAGCGCGAATGTTTGAGGGTTTGATAGAATTCATTGAAGAAGTAATGTTCTCGCGCATCACCAAGATATTGGAAGAAGAGAAAAATACCGCGACTCGCTGTCAGGTCATTCTTCACTTAGTGTTAGGCTTTGCTGAAAAAAATCCTGGCATGGCACGCATTTTAAATGGCGATGCATTGATGGGCGAACAAGAACGTCTAAGAGTTCGTATCGCGCAACTCTTTGAGCGCCTTGAGACACAATTGAAGCAAGTGATTCGCGAAGCAAAATTACGAGAAGGCAAGTCCGTGAATATTGATGAGGCAGTGTTAGCCAACTTCCTAGTGTGCTTCGCCGATGGGCGTATCAGCCAGTTTGTACGTAGTGAGTTTGATCGTAAACCAACGCAAGGTTTTGCTGACGTTTGGGACGGTATCTACGGTCAGTTTTTCAGTTAACTTACTCTGCTTAATAACGAAAAAACGGAAAGCTACTAGCGTAGTCTTTCCGTTTTTTGTTTGTATTAGCGTCAGTTCGAATCTCACTCCAGACTGACGCAACCATATGATAATGGGTTATTGCTTACTGAAAGTATCGCCAAAGAAGTTACCTTCATTCCATTGCGCTCGCTGTTGTTGCGTTGCGAGTTCATAACCAATTTTGAAGTTTACCTCGGTGAATTTACGGGCAGCGTTCCAGTTGAAAGCATCAGTCACCTCATCCGTTGGTTTGTGATAGTCGGTTCCTAGAAACTTAAAGAACTGTTCTTTACCGCTAACACCCTCTTCAACTGCCGTCCAACCAGGCACCACAAACAATGAAGGCACACCTTGCTTTACGAACGAGTAGTGATCTGAACGTGTGAACAAGTTCATGTCTGGCACTGGGTCGTCCATTAGGTTTATCCCCATTGAATTAGCGGCACGTTCAACGGTTGCTTTCATATCACTGTGCTCAGCACCAAACGCAATTACATCTTTGAACTCATAGGTCAGAATAGGCATATCTAAGTTTACATTCGCCGTCATTTGCTGTTGCGGAACCGTTGGGTTACTGGCGAAATAGTCAGATCCTAATAACCCTTTTTCTTCCGCCGTTACTGCTACAAACAAAACTGAACGCTTCGGCTTCTCACTCAAATTGCTGAACAAACGCGCCATTTCAATTAACACTGATGTGCCCGTCGCATTGTCCATTGCTCCATTATTGATTTTATCTTTTTGTACAGACTTTGAAATACCAATATGATCAGAGTGAGCAGTAAAGACAACATACTCATCTTTTAATGTTGGGTCAGTACCAGGTAATTTGGCAACAACATTCGGGCTAGTAATGGTTTCATGCTCACTGGATTTTGTAAAATCAATGCTCGCCTTCAAAGCAAAGCCTTTTGGAGTTTCATCTTTTTCAAGTGCAGCATAAATGTCCTCAAGAGAAAGTGCTGCGCCCGCAAATAAAACCGCTGCCGCTTCTTTAGAGAAATAAGCGCTATTTTTAATTTGTGGGTACACGCCACCTGGCATTCCCTGCTTATCCAGCCAACGCAGTGATGGTGTATGAATATAATTCATGCTTGTTTTATATGGACGCACTTTTTCACGTCTTGGTGTCGTAATCGTGACAATTCCTACTGCACCTCGCTCAGCAGCGTTGCGAGATTTTTCACGTCCCGACGCTACATGAGCACCTTGCTCGCTTGGGAAAGACTGAGGCTTACCAGAAAGCATCACAACAACCTTACCGTTCACATCTAATCCCTGATAGTCATTATGGCCCAGTTCCTCTGACACAATGCCGTAGCCCACAAATACTAAACCACCGCTAACAGCACTTTCCGTTGATACTGAACTTGGTCCCGTCAGGTAATCTTTAGGGTAAGTCAGTGCTGTTTTCTCGCCATTGACTGTTAACGTCAATTTAGGTGATGACTGAAGCAATGTTGATTTTCTGAAAGGTACGACTTGGAAATAAGTGTCATTATCACCTGCTGGCTCGAGTCCGTATTGAGCAAAATGGCTAGCCAAATAATTCGCTGCGAGTTCATGACCGCGGCTCCCAGCATCACGACCTTCAAGGAGATCGTCTGCTAAGAATCTGACATGCGCCTCAATACGTGTCTGATCGGCAACTACGTTCGTGTCTTTTGGCTTTGCTGTCAGATGCTGAATGGTTTGCTGACATCCCATCAATGCCAAAACAATTGTCATGGCGGTCCATTGAATTTTTTTCATATAAAATCTCAGTTTCATGTATATTGGTTTAATACCGCGTTATTACTAACGCTATTGCCTCAAACTTTAATGAATTTTTGTGACAAATACCAGTAATCATCGGCAATCGAATTTAAACGTAAAGTAAAGAAAACTGCGCAAATAACGCTATGCATAAACAAAATTCAAATCGTGCTTCTGAGCGAGAGACACTAAAACGAAAACAACGAAAAAGGCAGTTAATTCTGGATGCTGCCAAAGCGTTACTGACTGAGGCTAATGAATCGCTACCAACGGTTTCATCCATCAGCCAACACGCAAATATTGGTAAAGGAACCACTTACCTGTACTTCAAAACGAAAGAAGAGATATTCCTCAACATTCTGACTCAGTATCACATTCAATGGTTACAACATCTGAACATGGCTGTGAGAGAACTGGGAAGCAACATTGATGCTATTATTACTGAGCATAATCAACACTTTATCAATCACCCTAAACATATGATCCTTGCCGGCAACTATGAATTATGGTTTCGTCACACAATTCCCGACGAGATACGCCAGAATCAAGACAACAACATCCGTCGAGAATTGATGAGCACAGTTAAGCAAATCAATACCAACTTTGATAAAAACGAGCCTAAATTTGCGATTACTCTGCTTGAACAACTGTACGCCGCGGCCATAGGTCAATGGCAATTGCATCCCACACCGAAAGATAAGTTGTCACATCTCTACCCTTTACAACAACTGATTTGGCAGCACTTTCTGCAACAAGGAAAACTACCTGAACGAAAAGGATGGAAAAATCTTTTCTCTTGAGGGTAGCCACTCATTGCTGAACCTCTTAATATAACCAACTATTCCAAATATAATTCCCGAAATTGATGAGCGTAGGAACCATATGATGAGCCGTAAATCTCCTATCTATCGAGTGAAATTTATCATTAATCAATCTGAATACAACGTCTATGTTAAACGTTGCCAATCCAGTCACCTATTCGGTTTTATCGAACTCGGTGATTTTCTATGGGATCAACATACCCAGTTGGTACTCGATCCAAGCCATGAGAAATTAAAAGCAGAATTTGATGGGGTTGAATCCACGCAGGTACCCATTCACAATATTATTCGAATAGATGAGGTCAGTTCGGTAGGCACCGCCAAAATCGGCGACTTATCGGGTAATGTTATGCCTTTTGCGAAACCTATCTATACTCAAACACCAAAATAATTGATTAATTGTCAGGATTCCGATGCTTATGCGACTGCTCACGATAGTATTTCTTCTCTTTATTACGCCCGTTATGGGCGAAGAAAAAACAAACGACACCAAGCGATTCCATCAGCTTTTGGACGCAATCTGGGTTTTTGAATTATCTCAAGATCCCTTCCAAGCTAGTCAATTAGGTCACACCCCATATCTTTCTCACGTGCCGGATATTTCTCCGCAGGGACTCGAACACGGTTTCAAGGCACGCAAAGGGTTTATTCAACAATTAAAAACCATTGATCTGACATCGCTGTCTCGCTCTGACCAAATCACGTGGAAAGTACAAAATGGCGTTCTCAATGACGCCATTGCACGCTATCAATTCAATACCCACTACATGCCGTTCACCTCTGAATATGGCTTTCACATGGCTATCAGTAGTCTACCCACAAGCACCGTATTTAAGGATCTCCAAGACTATCAAGCATATATAGCAAGAGTGGCTAAACTCGGCAGTTACGTTCGCCAACAGATACAGTGGATGAAACAAGGAATAGCGAAAGGGTACATAATGCCCGGAAAACCAATGGAAGGCTTTGGCAGCACCATTTCCGCAATGGCAGTTGATACCGCCGAGGCATCAACTTTTTATACACCAATCCAGAATAGTACCTTGGTGTTGCCATCAGCCCTGGTCGATCAACACAAACATAATCTTAATAACGACTTATTGCCTGCATTACGCACCCTTAATACCTTTTACCGTGATGAATACGCCCCCGCCATGCGCGCGACTATGGGGATAGATAAAGTACCGAACGGAATAGCGTTTTACCAAAACCGTGTTAAACACTTCACAACAACGAACAAAACTCCACAGGAGATTCATACTATAGGCTTGCAAGAGGTGGCGCGTATCGCCTCAGAGATGCAGGAAGTCATGGACTCTCTGGCATTCAAAGGTTCATTACAAGAGTTCATCCAATATTTACGCACAGACACGCGATTCTATGCAGAAACGCCCGAAGAGCTTATTGAGTATGCGAGCTACCTATCAAAAAAAATGGATGCGAGGCTCCCTCAATTATTTCACACTAATCAATTACCTCGAATTCCTTATGGCGTTGAGCCTGTGCCAGAAGCAATCGCACCTAAATACACCACTGGTCGTTATGTAGCGCCGCGTAATGACAAACAGCCAGGTTATTACTGGGTGAATACCTATGCCTTAAATAAGCGTCCCAAGTATGCGCTACCGGCACTCACCCTGCATGAGGCAGTGCCAGGACATCACTTGCAAATTTCGTTAGCCCGTGAGATGACTGATTTACCCCCTGTGAGACGTTTTACTTACATATCCGCTTTTGGCGAAGGTTGGGGACTTTATTCAGAATACTTAGGCGGTGAAGTTGGTATGTATGAAGACCCGTATGACGAATTTGGAAGGCTCAGTTACGAAATGTGGCGGGCATGCCGACTCGTTATCGACACAGGATTACACAGCATGGGGTGGACGCGTCAACAAGCACTCGACTATATGACGCGCTACACAGCCCTGTCTACTCACAATATCAAAACTGAGATCGACCGTTACATCACATGGCCAGGTCAAGCATTATCATACAAAATAGGTGAAATAACGATTAAAGAGTTACGCAAAAAGAGTGAACTGACTCTCGGGGACGCATTTGATGTCCGCGATTTTCACCACGAAGTCCTCAAACACGGGTCAATTCCTCTGGATATTTTGGAAGAAAACATCGAATTATACCTACAAAGACGTTAGAATGCCGGAGTGAAATAGAAAAAGACAGGACCCATTGTTATCATGACCATTGCCTTTACTATTGGTGCCATTCTGTTGCTTGTGGTGATTTATTACATCATTCAAACACAAGCATTAAGTGCAGAGGTGATCAAGCTACGAAACTTGAACAAGCAATCCGGAAAGAATGCAAAAGCCGCATTATCGGGTCTCAGCATCACTTGTATTGAGCTGCAAAAAGCTTATCTCGCGCGTATTGCAGAGACGAAGCGTCATGGATTACTCACGGAAGATAATTATAATCTGTCGTATTTTGTGATCAGCAAACTAGGCTTCGTTATCATGCGCTCCATTGAAATGGACATCAGTATTGAGCAGTCTCTCCAGCAAGCCTGCTCAGCGTCACCATACAAAGCGAGTGAAGTAAAAAAGTTTATTGCCAATCAACCCACGGAAGTCAGAATGCCATGGTCTCAAAACACAGTGGTTGGCTATATGACTGCTATTAATCGCCTAAGCTTTATTGGGCAATATTCAAATGCCACAATTGGTGAAGATAGCCTAACCCATTAGTCTGTTTGCCAACACCAACACGCTGTTCCATTGTTCTTCAGTAATCGGAATAACGGATAAGCGTTGGCCTTTTTTACTCAACGGACTATCCCGAAACACTGGTAATTCTTTTATCTCTGTCAGCGGAATAACCCGAGAAAAAGCCGAAATGCCTTTGACCTGAACGGCAACCCAACGAGGCTTAGCAATATCTGATTTTGCATCGTAATACGCTGAGTTCTCATCAAACTGAGTCTCATCAGCGACCGCACTACCGCATATTTGAGCTAAACCTGCGACACCAACTTGCTTGCAACTGCTGTGATAGATAAGAACGCCATCACCCACTGACATGCCATCACGCATAAAATTACGGGCTTGATAATTACGAACGCCCGTCCACGGCTCTCCTACCTCACCACATTGCATGAGATCGACCCTTGAAAACTCCGCGGGCTCTGTTTTTAACAACCAGTATTTCATATGACCTCTTTTGGTTTTCGTGGGTGAAATAGATCGACTCACTTGGTCACTGCCATCACCTCATATTTTGTTTTTTCATCGTCTATCGTGCTCGCCGTCAGTTCTTTTACAAACTCAAACGCATCCTGATACATGCGAGGCCCTAGGTTAAAGTGTGACTCACCTTGCCATCCACCAAGCACACCGAAAAATCCATTGTTTTCTGCTACCTCAAAGCTCCGCTCGAAAGTAAAATAACTGAATGTATCATCACGCTTCAGAACCAATGCAAAATAGCAATTAGGCATATGTGTCGGTGTTGGAAATTCGAGTAGCAGTCCTCTGCCATCATCCACAACCGAATACACTATGTTATCAGCGTACTGCTGCGAGACGTATTCGCTCACAATGTCATTAAAACGCTCTCTATTGCCGGAGACCATATCGGCAAAAAAACGTCCCTCTGATTGAAAAATCGCTTCTGGAAGTAACCGATGGTGTAAAAAATACACCTGTTTTCCATACTCATCTGCCAAGAAGCTCTTCGAGGTCTTTTTAGTGCTTTTCATTTGTGACTGATTATCAGTATTAACGCACCCAATCAATAACCAACCAAGCAGGCCAAACAATATCCAGTGAAATTTCATTGTCTTCTCCAATCGCAGTTTATTTTTCTTCGCACTTACGTTAGTTCTTGTGTCGACATTGAGAACAATAACACAAATTAACGAGAGGTTTTACGATAGCTTACGGGCATGAATTGTGAGTCACTGCGGTGGAAGTTACAATACTCATGATCGCCACGAAAGCTGGCACATTACTCCCAATACATATTCAGTGAAATGCCTCTCGATTTCGGTTGGGCACTATGCTAACGATTATTTTGGAGATTATTCTGACAATGGTTCTGGATATTATTCTGGAGATTATTTTTGGACATAAAAAAACACCCCGGACCTATTGGTTCGGGGTGTTCTTAAATAGGAGCCTGGCGGTGTGCTACTCTCACATGGGGAAGCCCCACACGACCCTCGCCGCTAATACGTTTCACTACTGAGTTCGGAATGGATTCAGGTGGTTCCGTATCGCTATGGCCGCCAGACATAAACTGGTTACAATATAAAAAGCTGGTAATCAACACTGAGTGAGCTCGTACTTCACTCTTCTATAACTGTATTAGCACTTCGTTATTCACTCACACAAAGCCACTTTGGCGTTGTATGGTTAAGCCTCACGGGCAATTAGTACAGGTTAGCTTAACGCCTTACAACGCTTCCACACCCTGCCTATCAACGTCGTAGTCTTCAACAACCCTTTAGGACAGTTAAACTGTCAGGGATGACTCATCTTTGGGCTCGCTTCCCGCTTAGATGCTTTCAGCGGTTATCGATTCCGAACGTAGCTACCGGGCAATGCAATTGGCATCACAACCCGAACACCAGCGGTTCGTCCACTCCGGTCCTCTCGTACTAGGAGCAGCTCCCATCAATCATCCAACGCCCACGGCAGATAGGGACCGAACTGTCTCACGACGTTCTAAACCCAGCTCGCGTACCACTTTAAATGGCGAACAGCCATACCCTTGGGACCGACTTCAGCCCCAGGATGTGATGAGCCGACATCGAG
>CAXRGH010000110.1:0-3150 GCA_964230195.1 Alteromonadaceae bacterium | reverse complement strand
ACTGGCTCCTCACGTGAGAAAATAATTAGTGTTGATGGCCACCCGCACCGTGAGCATGGCCATGGTCGAGTTCTTCTTGAGTGGCTTCCCGCACGGAAACAATGTCTAAATTGAACGTGAGTGTTTTCCCGGCGTGAGGGTGATTGGTGTCAATGGTCGCCATCTTTAAACCGACTTTCAGGACAGTCACTTCGGCCACCCCTTTTTCTGTTTGGACAACCGCCGTCATTCCTGGCTTCCATTTTTTTGCACCCTGAAGATGTTTTACTGACACCCTTAGTTCAGCATCTTCTTTACGCTCACCAAAAGCGTCAGCGGGCGCTAAGGTAACGGAAACTTTGTCTCCGGCTTGTTTACCGTCTAACGCAGTTTCAATACCCTCTAACATATTGTTATGACCATGAAGGTACAGGGTGGGTTGATCGTCGGGCGTTTTATCAAGCACTTCGCCAGATTCATCTTGATAATTAAAGTGCATTTGCACTACGGCGTTTTTTGAAATATGCATACTGCTCACCTACTTGAATGAATGTGTAGGCAAGTTTAACCGTAAACCAATAAGATGAAAACCAGTGACTGATATCTCTGTTTGTTGGACACCCATAGATTTTGTGGATATCGATGTCAGACCTTCTCTAATGTAAAGGCGGTAAACTATCGCCATTAATCTAATCTGCTTTGCAGTAAAGCTAATTGATCTGTGAAGTGTTACACTTACGCCAATTATTTTTTGTGTGAGTTTAGTTGTGGAACAGTTGTCATTTAAGCAGTTACCTTTGTCTCAATCATTAACCGATAATCTGGATGATCTGGGTTTTGAATCTATGACGCCAATTCAGGCTGAGAGTTTGCCCGCCATTCTTGATGGAAAAGATGTGCTCGCTAAAGCAAAAACGGGTAGCGGTAAAACCGTGGCTTTCTCGCTCGGATTATTAGCCAATTTGGAGCCCGAAAAATTCCGAGTGCAATCCTTGGTTCTGTGTCCCACACGTGAATTGGCTGAGCAAGTCGCTCAAGAAATCCGCAGGTTGGCGCGCACTATTCATAACGTTAAGGTATTAACACTTTGCGGTGGCACGCCCATGGGCCCTCAAATCGCATCACTGGCTCATGGTGCTCACATCATAGTTGCTACACCCGGACGTATTCTGGATCATGTAACGAAGCGACGTTTAGATTTATCACATCTCAACACCTTAGTATTTGACGAAGCTGATCGAATGCTTGATATGGGGTTTGAGGATGATATCGATGCTTTGATGCTTAACGTGCCTTTGCAGCGGCAAACACTGTTGTTTTCTGCAACTTATCCCCAAAAAGTGGAAGATATGATGCGAGGTATTTTGTCTGAACCGGTACACATTGAAGTCAAAGCGCAAGATAATACCTCGTCTATTGAGCAACTGATTTATAACATTCAAAGTGATCATAGAGATCAAGCGCTAGCTGCCACACTGAGTCATTATCAACCCGCGTCGGCGATTGTGTTTTGTAACACGAGAGCGAGTTGTAATCATGTGGCTGCATCGCTTCAAGGTCTTGGTTTTTCTGCGGTTGCGTTAAATGGTGATTTAGAGCAACGGCAGCGGCAGCAGGTATTGTTCCAGTTTGCAAATAATAGTGCTTCAATCATGGTAGCAACCGATGTCGCTGCCCGTGGTTTAGATATCAAAGGTGTTGATTTAGTGGTGAGTTACGAGCTGTGCTTTGAGCCGGATGTTCATGTTCACCGTATTGGTCGCACGGGGCGTGCCGAAGCTACAGGTATGGCCGTTGGCTTGTGTGCAGAAGAAGATGAAATGCGCGTATTGGCGATTGAGCAATATGCCAATCGAGACATCAAACGCTCGGGGATTCAAAGTTTGCGTTTCCATGCTAATCGCATTATTCAACCTGCGTATCAAACCGTTGTGATTGATGGTGGCAAACGTAATAAGATTCGAGCCGGGGATATTCTTGGGGCATTGACCAAAAAAGCTGAGATTGACGGGGGAGATATTGGCAAGATCAATATTACCGACACCCACGCGTACGTTGCGATTAAATTACGAAGTGTGAAGCGTACCCTTAACTTCTTGCGCAATGGAAAAATTAAAAATAAAGCCGTTAAAGCACGTAAATTAACGGTTTAAGTGCACTCGGTGTATTAGGAAATAAAGTATATGTTGGCATTTTTTGAAGGGCTTCTTCAGCCCTTTCCACCAAAACATCCAGAACAGCCACCCAAAACCTTATTTGCCTTCTGTTGGCATTACACGAAAGGGGCAACTTGGGCACTGGTTGCATTGGGGGTATTGAGTGCACTAGTGGCGGTATTGGAAGTTTATTTGTTTGCCTATTTGGGGGAATTGGTTGATAACATTGGTACTGCATCAGTAGACACATTTTTTGCTGAGCAAAGTACCATGCTGTGGCAAGCGGGCGTGGTGCTATTAGTGGCACTGCCTTTAGTGGTGTACCTGCATTCATTAATTATGTTCCAAACCCTGATAGGTAATTTCCCAATGCAGATCCGTTGGAAAGCGCATCGTCACATTATGTTGCAGTCCATCGGATTCTTTCAAAATGAGTTCGCAGGACGTATTGCCACTAAAGTGATGCAGACAGCTCTTGCAGTGCGTGAATCTGTCATGAAGACGTTGGATGTTTTTGTCTACGTGGGTGTGTATTTTCTGAGCATTGTGGTGCTGGTTTCTTCTGCGGCTTGGTATCTCATGCTACCCCTTTTGTTTTGGTTTGTGGTGTACATGACCATTCTAAAAGTGATATTACCGCGGTTACGTGAGGTGTCTCAAAATCAGGCTGATGCTCGCTCTAACATGACTGGCCGGATTGTGGATAGCTACACTAATATCACGACGGTAAAACTGTTTTCTCATACTCGCCGCGAAAATGATTATGCGCAAGATGCAATGGATGGCTTCATCCAAACCGTCTATCCACAAATGCGTCTCGTCACAATCTTGAATGTGAGTGTCTGGATCAACAATGCGTTGTTGGTGGCGGGAATGACGGGTATGGCATTGTATCTATGGCAGCTTGGCATGGTCACTGCGGGTGACATCGCCATTGCCGTGAGTTTGAGTTTACGTTTGAACGGCATGTCTCAGTGGGTGATGTGGGAAGTATCATCGTTGTTTGAGCATATTG
>CAXRGH010000109.1:0-14841 GCA_964230195.1 Alteromonadaceae bacterium | reverse complement strand
GATACCAAACCACACCTTCAGCAAATGGTCTGCACAAATAAAACGGTAGTGAATCAAAATGATAGTCCTGAACATCCGCCTTACTGCAATCCAGTGTGACTGTTATCGTCTGGGTTGTGTTACCTATAGAATTCACGGTTTGTGATTGCTGGACATCCGCAACCGTTATCGGCAGTACCTCAAGGGCTTGAGTGCTTTGAAAACGCATTGATTTACCGCGACTATCGCCCTCCATTAAGAGCGGATTAGAATCAAAATAAGTACCACTTGGGATGGTCACTGGCTGCTGTAAAATCTTTTTTGGTTGATAGCTCATGATACTTGCGCACGGTACTGGCTGCATCAACGTTGGGATCATTACCTGCGACATAGCCTGCAATGCAACTGGAAATTGATGCTCAATCTGTTGTTCTAACTCAGCGCTGATGTAGGCTAGACCTTGCATAATCATGGCAACGTCAGGATCAGTCCGATCACGCAGTAAGTGTTCCGTCAGTGCTGGATAAAACGCTGAAAAACGTTCAGATGATGTATTCAGCTTGCTTAACTGATGTTGATATCGTTTGGCAAAATCATTCATGAATAGTGACCTCGTAGGTGCTATCAGCCTGTAACTGAACGAGTAATCGGAGTCTTGTATCTGTGTGTTTGAAACTCAATAGCATGGAGCAACGAAACATCACTGATAATTGGTCTCTGTTAAGCAATTTGATTTCAACCTTGGCTACATCACCATGATATTTCAAAACAATGGTTTTAATTTCATCTGCTAGTACTTGTTGTGACGCAGTACTTTGGACATCATCAAAATTATTGACATACGGCATTCCCATTTTGGGTGAAACAGCGACACTCCCCCGCCTAACATTGAGTAGCTTACGAATGTAATCCACGACTGAGTGGTGACTCCTGATCACACGGTCACGTGCCGTCTCTTCTTCGTGTGGACCAACCGATAAATAATTGAGGCGCTCTAACAAGCGGATCATGAAGCACCTCCGGAACAGTCAGCTTCACTCGTCACTTCACCATCTGAACCATAACTCCAGCTAATATGGTCATAGGCTAACTGTACTCGCTCCATAAACCTCAAATTGCTATGCTCTGGGGTATAGGGCGCAATTTCTGTGATGAATGCGTTCTTCACTACCACAGAGTAATAAAGCTCTTCACCACCTGACGGACTATATCGATACCAAGCAAATTTCGCCTCTAATAACAGCTCTTTTGACACTAACGCTTGATACAATTTAGGCGTGCTTTTATCCACCTCTTTCGCAAAACTGATGGGCTTATGAACAATACTGCCGGAAGAAGTGCCTGCTTGCGAATAGCCTGGCACATGAACACTGTGGTTGAAGTCAGTCAGGACGATCTGATTCTCACGGTTAAGACGCATACAAGAGCCTTCAATCTTGCCTTGCACTTTTCCATTAATTGACAAATATGCGGATATTTCCATTAGGCAGTCTCCGCACTTGCGGTCATCTCAGTGTTCAGGGCCACACTGTTGCCCATGAACTTTAAATGCGGTTGCAGCTCAACTTCAATGTCAAATGTCTCATGCTCAGAGCTCCCCGTCACAATCACTTTCCCCGAACGCAACGGGCGCTTCTCAAGCACCGAGAGTGATGGCGATTCAACATCAGAAACATATTGTTTCAACCAATGATTTAACCGTTGAGAAATTTCTTCGCGACTGGCCGTGGCCCCCAAGCTTTCGCGGAAAACAATCTTCAAACAATGAATAATACGAGTGATGATAAATAGGTAGTGCAACTGCGCGTTCGCGACATCAATCGCAGTACCTCCCCGGTTCATGGTTTTAGAACCCCATGACAAAGTATTCGCTGACGGAAACAGCATGATCCTCTGGAAAGGCCGAGTAATGACAGGGTTAAAACCTAAACTAATTAATTGCGCTTCCTTATCTTCTGAGATGTTGAGTTCAACGGGTAATCGCTCTGAAGGAATGCCAAGGGGAAGTAAATCTACCAAACCACCTTCGTCCCCGGAAATAAAGGTACAAAAGCCACTTTGCATAAATCTGCGAACGACGTTTGCAGCCATTGCAAAGGCGGCATTTCCCCATAAACACTGATCGGCGTCGTTACCAATAGTCTCGCTGTACCAAGTTAATTGACCACGCTGACGACTGTATCGCTCGCGAAATCGCAAACGCGGCATGGTCAGACACAGATAATTTGCTTCACTGATAGTTGAAAAATTTCGCCACTTTAAATATCGTGCGGTTGAAAATAGCTCGGGTATCGAATAATGATCTTGAAGATGAGAATACTGAGCCACACTGAACATTTCAGGCGATGCCCCTGTCATCAACGGTGCTTGCGCCAGCGCACATATGCTTAGTAATGGGCTTAGGACGCTAATATCTTTAACGTGAGATGAAAAATAATCATCTAACACAACACAACCGTAGGGTGTACCACCAAATTGCCCCATACTTTCGGTGTAAATGAGCTGATAAAGCTCGCTCTCATCCAATGAACTCGCATGTTTCAAATCATCCCAGATCAGTTCTCGAGTCGCCGGCAAAATCATCACGTCAATATGCTCAGACATTCCCTTTAATTGACAAAGCCAATACACACCACGCCATGCAGCCTCAATGACTTGCCACTCACGTGCGTGCAAAACAGTATCAAGTAAGTTCGATAATGTATGCTCTAGTTCGCAAACGAGCAATTCAAGGGATTCGCGGGTGATGTCAACCTGTTCAAGCAGTGCAAGTGCCAAACCATCAACATTAAATTGCGAGCCATGATAGATTTCACTGTCCTCTTGCAAGGCCAGATGAATGTTTTCCATCAAACTCAATAACACCGTCAAACTCGGCTGGGATTCGAGTACCCTGTGAGGCTCAAAATCATCGTAGTGTTCAATAACGAAGGTCAAAGACAAGGCATCTGCATCGCACTTCAATATCCTTAATAAGGTTTTGTCAATGGTCAAGACATCAATGGTTGGCCTTAACTCTCGCAGTATTTGGTTGAAGTTATCACTCGATATTAGCAAAGGGTCGCGCAGAGCCTGAATCTGATTGGGTGCCTGTAGAGGCGCCATCACTAGGGCACGAAACGGTAATGAACTCGATTGTCCATTATGCAAGACCACCGGAAACCCTTGCTCAGCCATTAGTCAGCACTCCAACATTGACTGATAGTTTTGGGTGGTAATGGCGGTGAGTAGGCTAAATGCTTCGTTAGTTTATCCGCATTTCCCAAAGACAAGTTCACATCAAGATAACGTACGTTATATTGCTTTAATAAATAGAAGTGCTTAGGAAACGATTCAACATCGTAGCGTAACTTTCCGGTATTGAATGCGGATAAGAACTCTAAAATCCCATCTCGACCCGAGAAGGTTTTCACCAAGGTGCGGTTACCCATCTCAAAACTCAGTTCAATGCGCTGACAACTCTCTTCCCAAGTGAGCACTTGAGTATCAATGAAGTTACGATTAACCAAGGTTTGATTGGCCGCTTCACAGTACATGTCCAGTTGTGTTTTTGACACATACAACATCGATTGCTCGTTGACGCTCGTTGGCGCCATAGTGACATCAAGAGTGACGCTTTCAAACGTCTGCCGAGCCATACTGTCTTTTGCTTGAGTTAAATAGCGCACGAAATTCGATTGAATCGGCATTGCACTCCCATTAGCCTTATTCAATCCATAACTACCGGCCAGACCTTTCCGTAAAAACCCGGCCAAATGAGTATCAATATGTTGCCATAGTAATCCACCATCGCCATACGCCACGGCCGGGATCTTGTAGTCAGGCACACCGTACAGTTGAAACAAAAAGTTGTCTGCCCACTGTTTGTTGAGTTCACACCCGGCTTCTGAACGCATAAACGTCACAAGCAAATCCACAGGCCCGGTAAACACTGACCAAAACGCTTCACTGCTGTGTCCACGCTTACCGATCAAGGAATGCAAGGTATCTACCTGCTTTTGCACCGCGCCCAGCGTTGACTCCGCCGCTGAGGGCTGGTCAAGATTGGTATACATTCCAGACATGTTACTCAAGGATTCAGACTTTTGCTCAATATTGAAGACTAAGTCAGCCACACCTTTTTTGTAGGCGTCCAAGGTGTCTGCCGCCGCTTGTAAATTCAACTCGCGTTCCGAGGCGCCAGGACCACCGCCACCGGCTTTATCCACTTTAGCCTTGGTTTTCAAACCACTTTTGCCGGCTTTAGCCACCGACTTACCAACACTACCGGCTGCTCCAATCACTTTAAGAGCTAACTTTGTGAAGACCTTATTCTTTTTACTGTTGGTTTGTATTTCATCACCGCTTTGAGCCAACATCTCTTGGTAATAGAAAACAAACTCTAGCCAACTACCGGGTGAAATATCAGCATCTAACACTGACAGTTCGTAATCGGCGTCATTCAACAATTTAAAGTAGATATTTCTACCCGTCGGTAAATTATTAATCACCGATAGCCATGATTCGCGACTATTTAATTGCTCAGCGCCAGTCGAGAACTGAGACATAAATGCCTTCCAACTCGCTTGATAATTCATCGCGTACTGTGATTGATATTCTGGGACATAACGCACAATAAAGGGGTGTTCAGCGCCCATCACGTCACTAATTTGTGCAAGAACTGCGTCGACTATCCCTTTGCCCACTCGAGTGTAGGCTCCGGGTATAACGACACCAGACACTCCCTCACCCCAATAATCTGAGAGTTCAACTTGAGCGCTGCTGCTATTATCATTGACCCATTCGGTTAACCATTGCAAATTGCCATCACTTGATACCAAAATAGCAGCCACATCCTCTCGTGTCTGGTTCAGTGACAACTGCCAAGCTGCTCTCGCTTTTGCCTCATCAACGGCACTTTGCAACATTAACATCCGCAAGTACAAACGATTAACGCTATCCAGAAGTTCTGGATCGGCTTCCTGCAGATAGTAACTGTCATAGGGCTGTGGCATACCGAGTAAACTGTCCATGTCAGCTCCAGATAGAGCAGCTTGCAGTAATTGAGCCCGACGAATGAGAATATTCAAGTAATCAATTCGTTGGTCATTGGTACCGCTAAAACCGGCAACTTCACCCGAAAATCTCGCATTAAGGGGAGCAAGAACCTGAACACTCATTTGTTTCTGTAAATTGTGTCTCAGAGTGGCAAGTTCAAAGCCAGACTCCCCCACCGGTAACCAATGGGCAAATGAAATGGCTGATAATCCCTGTAACAGTTCATAGGTCTGATTCAAGTTTTGGCTCTTTGCCAATACCGTTTGTTCATCAACCAAACTATTTTTGTGTTCAGAGAATAATCCTTCTACATGGGTAACATCATTCTGTTTGATCAAACCAAAAATGATAATGAGAAGCGCACTGATACCCCAGGCAAACCCTATTTTTTTACGTTTCTGTTTATCTGCGTGCGTCACAATGTGCAACAACTTCGATGGTTGATTGAGTAACCATTGCCCTTCCAACAAGTTCGCAACAAAACAATGATGTTGACGTGACGTCACTGTGAAAAAGAGACCATTTACCCGAGGCGTCTTTTGGAATTTATTCACATTGAAACAACGTTCCCCAAACGCTGAGAGCTGACTCGCTAATTCACTGACTTTGGACGGTAATCTTGCGCATGACGCGTCAAACCCTTGGTTGACAAGTGCTCGTAATGAAGCATATTCAAGCTGAGTCTCCAACTGCGAAAAAGTGTGAGTGACCAACTGACTAAAATGATGATGAGCGGTGTTGACTGCGCCCATAGGTGCTGCCCTCATCTCATCACTCAGTCCATCAACCCATTGGCCTACCGCAGGCAGCTGGCCCATTCCCTCGACCATAAAGGTAACCGCTACATCCACACCGCAATGTTGCTTGATCTCTTCCACTTTCTCACGAATATGGTCGGCTATCTGTGCACTGCCCTCGGCATCGAGTAATTGATCCAAATGCACGCTGAAAACAAGCCCATCAAGAGCAATGGGTTTATTGCAATATGACAAGCCGTTTAGCAACTCAAACCATTGCGCTTTTGAGGTTTCATTTGAACCTTGGCTAACATGAACATCCACATCCAGTAAGAAGCATTCGTTTAATACTAACCATTGGCCTGCATCTAACTCGCTGAGGATTGGCTCTTTCCATTGGGGACGCACTGCGGAAGACTCATTAATCCAATCGCCATTTGCGCCAGGTATTTTAATGTGCATTAACCACTTAAGGTCGCCCAAGTCAGTTTGCAGTTCGCCAGCATTATGGCCGGTTATGCTTGTAATCAAACGTTTTAAATGTTGTTCTACATTGGTGGGGACCAAGAAAGAGGCAAATGCTAAACGCTTATGCTCACCCTCGTTATCGACGTTAATTAATTGCTCAACGCGACGTTTGGCTCGGTATCGCAAGAATAAAAACCGAACGATTTTAAATCCATACCACACCAGAAAGACAATAAGAAACATTCGAATCGCGACTTCAATAGGCGCATCCAATAATATGGATACTCCAATAAAGGCAGCAAGAAGCAGTGTCCAAACAACAATCACCAACAATAGTTTTAGAAACATTTTCATGATGGCTTTCCCCCTAATCCAACAAAGCCGTTAGGGCAGAAATCAGTTGAAAATAGTCAGATCTCATCCATAGATAACTGGCGACAACCACCACGACTCCAATCCAAATGACAGTGTCGGTCGAGAATACTGGTTGTTTGGGCTGTGATGAATCAGGGATTTCTGATATTCGTCCATGGAACAACCCATTGCTCGACACGCTGGAGGGCATCAGCAATCGGTATTGTTGATCAATCAGGGTCTCCAAAAAGCCTCGCTCACCCGGCGCGAAAAATCGACCTGAAAATCCTAGTTTCAAACAATATAAGTAAACCAATCTCACTTGATCACTGCCATCACCTAATTGCTCTAGGTTGTCGAGCTTATCAAAAAATACTTCGCCTGCATTTCGTGTGGAAAATAGTTGTTTTTGCAACGGTTGAGTAGACCACTCATGTCGACTCCCCCAATCCGTTTCACCAACCTTCTCATCAATCAATGCCACCACTGCAAATCGTGCCGCTTCCAACTGTTGCTCTGTAAAATGTTCTAAATAGGCTTCGCTATCCAATACCGCTAACTGATCAATGAATTCATTTCTTACAGTCTCCAACTCCATTGAGTCAGATTCAGCGAGACGCTGAGGTAGCGCGGTTAACCGTTCAAATATTGGAATAAAACCATCCACTAAACGCATCACTACCCCCTTACCGCAATAACTTCAACACTGAGGTCAGCGGGTTGTTCAGTCCAAATAAAGCCAACGCGTTGTTGCTCCAACAGCTGAGCCCATTCAAAGCCGTCCATTTCCAAGGCAAAATAGAAGCTGTTCGGCTTGTTCGCTATACCCAGCGGTTTACGGTGAAGGTAACGTAATTTAATGCCTGGTAAGGCACGTTTAAGGTAGATAGCAACCTGACTGTCAGCACCCAATTTAGCAAAGTCGACAATACTGTCAGCATGACCCTCAAGGTCTTGTTCACTACGCAGACGTAAATAAAGCGTATTGGTGGAATTCAACATTTCAGCACTAAGTGTCGCTACAAAGCATTGATTTTCCTGAAGTTGCAATTCAACCAATAATTCAGGAGAAACCGTCAATTGATTTAATAAACTGTGGCATAACTGAAATGCTCGATGAAAGCATTCCTCTAAGTTCTGTTGATTGAAAGGCAGTAATGACAAGTTCGGTGTGGCACTCTCTCCGGTAATGGAGCACAATTTAGAGAAATTACTCAGCTTTGCCACTAACCTTCTGCAAGCCAAGTACACAGTTTCAACCGGCACATTGGGTACTTCATCAAAATGGCAAAATTCAGGAATAGCGTCAGTAATCACTTGAAGTGCCATTGTGGTTCGCAGGTTCGAGCCAGCACCATCGGCAGTGTGAAGGCCATTGAAACTCTCAAGTTGTTCATAACGCGACAACAAGCTCTGCTTCATTGTTTTAACCTGCTCTCGTAAACTGTTTGCACCTGAAATGAAAACTGCTGGTGGTATAAAACGGCTATCCATTTCATATTGTCCACCTGACGACGTGATACGGCACAGCGCCATTGACATCATGGCTTTGTCATTGGGGTCTGAATTAGCAAATACACCCACGTTATAATGCAGGCTCTCAATACCGACAACATCCTCAGGATCAAACAGATCGGCACGTTCAATTGTCTGTGCTAACGCATATCGTTCGGTATCGCCCGCGCTATTCGCCAAGTTACTCTTCTCGGCTGACAGTGCAGATAAACCTAGATAAACGGTAATGGTTCCGTCGTTATCCGCTTCTGTTTGATTCAGAGACACCGGTGAAATATCACAGTTGCCAGGATACTTCACTAAGGTTCCATCAGGAAATACCGCAATCAAATGTGTAAACTGCAAAACCCCAGACGCGAGTGCTGCTTCATCATAAGCGCACTCGTATAAACCTGAGCCATTGCCGGACAGAGCAGATGCATGGGCAAACGCAAGTTCATGCGTTGTGTGTGAAAACTGTTGGAAATGCTGAGGTTTTAAAAATAGCCCCTGCTTCCAATTTAGATGCTGTAATGAGTCCATGATTATCCTCTCGGGACAGGTTAATACGCCATCACGTTAAACTGAGCGATCCCCGTGTCGGCAAACACTACGTTAAACCGCAAGACCGCGGGCCTCACAATATTGGGTAACTCATCCTGCGCTTTCTCTTCTTCGGACGCCATCAAGTCAAAGGTTAATGCGTTAAATAATGACTTATCTCTTTCCGGAGCCGATTCGCTGATCACAGGAACGGTGACAATGCGGCAACAGGTCTCCGGATCTAAACCAGCATACCCACTAACCCAAGCTAAAAACTGGACATCTTGTTGACGTGGGGCTCGCATGCTGAACGTTTGATTTGGGATCAAGGTGTAATCATCTATCGATACTGCATTCGGGATCATTTCAAGCGGTGCATTCAACACCACCTTAATCCCCTCAGGTGAGGCGAGAAGACGCGATAAATCACTGACGTCCGTCAGTTGAATTAAACGGACAGGTAATGGGTGAGACAATCTTGCGTAACGGTTCAAATCTGCGCTCGCCACCATAGTCGCATCCACAGCTTGAAGTTGATAACTCCAAACCACATCCGCGTTCTCAGGTGAAGCAACATCCCAATAACGCCAATTAGATGCCCCATCTAACCAGTGGTCTTGTTGTTCTTGGTCTAAATAGTTGGGCTTTTCAACTACATCTCCATCATGAAATGCAGCGTCGGTAATGCGGCGAATGCCACTACACGACATGAGGGCAAGCGTCAGAATGACGAGCAAGCCCCCACGAAAACCACGCACGCAGGCTGCAGTAAATGCCATGGTTTTATTCCTTATTCGCCCTCACCAGACCAATCATCAATGGCAGTAGTACCGCACACAATATGATCAGCTTGAATTTGACCATACGTAAATCGTACTTGCTCATAAGGCATTAAACCGTCGTTTTCTGGCTGCAATATGTTAGGTGAAATGGTATTAATATTGACCACTTTCGCCCGTTGCAACGTAATATTGTAATATTCGACCGGCTCACCCGCGCTCGTTTCATCAGGTGTTCTGAAAAAACGCAAAACCACTTCAAGTTCTGACGGCGATGTCACCGAATTGAGCAACAAAGGAGAGCTTTTGTCTATGAATTTTGTAACTTCTAAATATTCATGTTTTCGGGTACCTGTCACCTGTCCGGTTAGCGAATTTGTTGGAACACTGACGACATGGTCATAGGCAAGCACTAACGCCTCTTCTTCATGATCTGACTTGAAAAAAGAGCCAATACTTTCCTTAGAACAAGCCTCTGCTGTTAAGCACCCTTCAGGGTCGTTAATACACATATAAATTTCAGTTGGCATGATAATTCTCCATTAATACGTTCCACGAGCACGCGTTAAGCGTGCTCCAGCATACTGGTTAATGACAAAGTAAAATTCGCACCCATGAATTTGAAGTGCGGCGTTACTTCCAAGGCCACTTCATACCAGCCGGCGTCAGTCTCTGCTTCAGAAACACTGATAACAGCTTTCCTGAGTGGGCGTTGACTGCGTGTTGACGCTGATGGATTATCTTGATCTGCAACGTATTGACGAATCCACTTATTTAGTTCCGTCTCCAAATCTGCTCGTGTTTTCCAACTGCCAAGGTTTTCACGTTGTAACACTTTAATGTAGTGGGCTAACCGATTAACAATGAACAGATAAGGTAGTTGCGTACCCAACTTGTAATTCAATTCTGCTTGACGTCCTTCCTCATCACTGGTGTACTTTTTCGGTACTTGCGCGGAATTTGAGGAAAAGAACACTGCAGTATCGGTGTCCTTCCGCATGGTCAAAGGAATGAATCCAAGCTCGGACAATTCGTACTCTTTGCGATCCGGAATTTTGACATCTAACGGGCCAAATATTTGCTCAGTACCACTTTGATCAACCACATCAATTGCTAGATTACTGACCTCACCACCCGATTGAGGTCCAATAATATTTGGACACCAACGATATTTCGCAAAACTCTCAGTCAACCGAGTTGCATAAGCAAATGCAGCATTACCCCACAAATAATCCGTTTCAGAAGAAATGGATTCTGTGTATGAGAAACTACGAACCGGAATGTTGTCGCCATAAGTTGGCCTGAGCATAAAGTGCGGTAACGTCAAACCAATATTACGCGCGTCATCAGTCCCACGAAATGCTCGCCATTTAGCGTATTGCGGACCTTCAAACATAGCATCAACCTGTTTGAGGTCAGGCAATTCTGAAAAGCGTTCCACACCAAAGAAACTGACGTCTGCTGCTGCAATGAAAGGCGCATGCGTCATTGCAGATAACGCCCCCATCTCAGTCATAAGCCGTATGTCATTGGTGGACGGATTGAGATTGTAATTACCAATCATAACGCCGTAGGGATTTCCTCCGAATTGACCAAACTCTTCCGTATAAACCTTGCGATACAAGCCCGATTCAGTGATATCAGTCGCATCAATAAAGTCAGATAAGAGGTCTTCTTTTGACGTTGATAATATTTCTATTTCAATATTTTCGCCAAAATCAGTGCGATCAGTTAGGAATTTCAGGTTACGCCATGGCGCCTCTAATGCCTGAAACTCAGGATGATGTAAGATCTCATCCATCTGCTCGCTCATTTTTGCATCGAGTTCATCTATCAACTCTTCCACAAAACGCTTATCAACTCGGATTTCGTCACCTTGTTCTTCAAGTTCAAACATCTTGGTGAGCAAAGATTGCATGCCGGTCGTGGCAATATCGTAACTGTACTGGTCACCGGTTAGATTTGTGTGACTCAAGATACCGTCAATGAGTGTTGTTTCCGTATTCATGTTCAATTCCCCTAGCTAGCCAAGCCAATTTCTTTACGTAACGCTTCTCTTGTATCGCTGTCAGTCAGCAGCGCTTGGATTTGTTTACGCATTTGAGGAGAGTTACCTAAAGGACCCTTCAGCGCTTTGAGCGCCTCCCTAAGCTCAAGCACTTGCTTAAGCTCATTTACTTGTTCAATGATATTATCTGGCTCAAAGTCATCAAGACTGTTGATGTTCAAAGAAATGGATACATTTTCCTGCTCACCATCACTCATCTTATTGGCGACGCTGAGATTCAACGTCAAGTCCATATCTTTCATCACTTGATTAAAGTTGTTCTTGTTCACGTTCACAACGTTGCGCTCTTCAATTGACGTTGCATCTTCTTTTTGAGCAAAGTCTCCAAGCACAAGCAATTTGAAGGGAAGTTCGACCCGTTCTTTTGCATTTCCAGCAGCCGGACGGTATGAAATATTGATTCTTTCTTTCGGGGCTACCGAGCCCACATTTTTTCCACGAGAGGCCATAGCAATCTCCAGTTAAAGCAATTTGACGTAACCATGCCTAACTAAACATAGACATTAATTTTTCTTTGTACAAAATTTATACACAGATATTTTTTATTTTATGTTTCTCTTGATAACTGTAGAAACGGTTGTCTATATTCAGACTTTAGATTCATCCGCTGGCGATAGATAGATGGCAACTTTCGAAACCGAAATGACAGTGGGTCGTGCTGCCGCGTCGAGCAGAACGATAGCGCAACAAGATCCGCCGGAACCTGAAGAAATACCAGTACCCGACGGTGAAGGCTGGCAATTAGTTAGTGTCATTCCGGTGCTCTATAATGAGCCGTACCTGCAATATTTTTGGCAACGCGATCTTGATGCTGAGGTGGATGAAGTTGGCGGTGGCGAGATGTCACCGAACGTAGATATTAACCTCAAAGCTGATTAAAGAAAGAGGCACGAATGATGAGAGTTTCCTTTGTTATAACTGCCTTGTTTCTGAGCCTACTAGTCCCCAATTTCGTGTCAGCAAAAGAGGTCGACGCGACATTACAAGAACACAATGTACAATCAGCCGACGTAACCGTTGGCATGTTTGTCACCAATTTATTTGACATCAACTTCTCTAAAAGTGAATTTAAAACCGAATTTTGGGCATGGTTTCTGACCAAAGATCCCAATTATTCGCCGGCAGAGCGTACCGAAATTGTCAATTCAAAAAGTTTCAACATTCGTAATTCAACCACTGAAAAAATTGGTGATTTTTATTGGCACTCTATTGTATTCAAAGGCACTGTGAAGCAAGAGTGGAATGTACAATCGTTCCCGTTTGATAAACAAACACTGCAAATTCACTTAGAAGACACCATCGACATTCGGGAAGATTTGGCATTCAAACTTGACCCGTCAAGCAATGTTGCAAAAGACTTAATCCCTGAAGGTTGGCAGATGGAATCGTTTAACATCAGCACGCAACCCAACACCTATCCAACGACATTTGGCGATCCTCGCGTTGGCGCTGACAGCGAATACACCTTTGACCGAGTCACTGCGACCATTGTCATGAAGCGCGAAGGTCTACGAGTGTTTGCGACTACTTTTATCGGCTTTTTTGTTGCCACACTGTTTGTTGCCCTTGTCATGATAGTCAATATGTCTAACCATTTCTTACCCGCTATTCCATTACAACCAAGGGTCACGCTTTGCGCTGGCGCTTTATTTGCCTCCGTTGGCGGCTTATATGGATTGGAAAATAAATTGCCCTACACTACTGCCTTTACACTAGCTGACTCCATTCAACTAACAACCTTCATCAGTATCGCCCTTGCAATTACTGGGTCTCTTATTGCCGATATCACTAGCAAACATGACTTAATAAAATTACGCTCAATTCTACTGAAAATCGTTTTCTCAATTTTCATCATAGGTCACATCGGAGTGAATAGTGTTGTGATATATAACGCAGTCTCGTCATAGTACCTATTCGGGATACTTATTTGGGACACCCATGTTTTTTGTTAACGTACCTATTCGAGACGTACCTATTCGAGACACCCATGTTTTTTGTTAATGGCAAGAAGTTGTGCGCTGTGATTTGGCCTTCTACGTCATTGTCTGATATCAAGAATAATTGGCTCACTGTATCTATTCAAAATACTAGCAAGCGTGCCCAAAAACGACGTTGGTCAATTCAGTGATGATATTTTTAAACGGCACAAAAAAAGGAGCTGTTCAGCTCCTTTTTCATTCTTTATTGCTTTTTATGACTCGAATGGTTTATCCAAATCTAAGCCAATCCGCTGTGCAATTTCTTTATAAGATTCGACAACACTTCCAAGGCCTTGACGGAAGCGATCTTTATCTAGCTTGCGGCGAGTCTCTTTATCCCATAAGCGACAACCGTCTGGGCTAAACTCATCACCTAGATGAATCTCTCCATTAAACAAGCCAAACTCCAATTTGTAATCAACCAAGATCATACCGCCCTGATCAAACAATTCCTTTAATACTTCATTAACTTGGAAAGTTAATGCTTTCATACGCTCAATATGCTCTGCTTCTGCCCATCCAAATGATTCGATATGATACTCATTAATCATTGGGTCGTGCAGTTCGTCGTTCTTCAAGAAAAATTCGAACGTTGGCGGTGTCAGTGCTTTACCTTCTTCAACTCCCAATCGGCGAACAATTGAACCCGCGGCCACATTTCTGACGACGCATTCTACAGGGATCATATCAAGCTTCTTAACAAGCGCTTCATCAGCCGACAGCAACTTTTCCATTTGTGTTGGAATACCTGCTGCCTGAAGTTTTTCCATGATGTAGCCGTTAAAGCGATTGTTTACCGCACCTTTTTCATCAAGCTGCTCGATAATTTCGCCGTCAAATGCAGAGGTGTCATTTCTGAAGTGCAAAATTAGACGTTCTGGATCATCAGTAAAATAAACGGTCTTTGCTTTACCACGATACAACTCTTCACGTTTTTCCATACTTTTTTCTCTCTTACACTATCGGATTTTTAAACTATTATCTGCCATCAATTCAGCCAACGCGGGATGTAATTCTGTATTAAATGTAGCTGGCATCGGAATATTTTCATCAGTCAGGAATGAAATGGTTGTGCGCTCTCCTAAATCGCCTAACTGAATATGATAGGTTTGCTTCTTAATGTTAAGTTCTTCGTCACTACTCGAAAACACATCAAAGAAGCCTGATGATTCTGGGCCAGAATACTTGGCAAATATACTTCCAGCAGAGCGATCAAAGTCACTAATGTTAAATCCGAGTTGCATTAAACTTGCCGATAATCTTACCCAGGTAGTGTCATAATCAGCCTGAGAAATCATGGTAGATTCTCCGTCAGCATCAAACCCTAATGTTAATTCAACTCCCAACTGCAACTCCTCGCGGCGTAACTTGGAGTCCAGACGAATTTGTTTAGCTTCCCTCTG
>CAXRGH010000108.1:0-2488 GCA_964230195.1 Alteromonadaceae bacterium | reverse complement strand
TTACAGATGATGCCCCACCCAGGCCCAGCAAGCACTATGACATGGCACATGAGCTTTCCCCTGCAAACCTTCAACTTTAGCGGCGATGATTGGTTCGGGTATCAGGCACAAACCATTGCAGCTGAGCACGGTTATTCCCATTCCCTCGCACAAATATTCAGTCCTTCAGGTCAACTACTGGCAACGAGCCAACAAACCATTGCCATTTTTGATTAAGGCCCGCGCTTTGTCTGATAGATAGTCACGCGACCCGAGATTAACGCGCGATATAACCTTTATTTGTTAAGAGAAAGTAAATATTCTTGGTGGCGTTGATAAAATTTGATATACCGATGCTTCAAATAGAAAGAAACTAGGTATTTATTGATGTCACTAACAACAATTATAAAAAATAGCAGGGCTCGCTGGATCACAGTGATGCTTTTCGGTTGTATCATTACAGCCCCACTCACGTTAAACGCACAACAGCCATCAGCCAAGAAACCGCTGGATATTACCGCTTACTGGTTCAATGGCGGTTGGCCACACTATGATGCTGATACAATGAAATACCTCAACGAGGTCATTATCTTCGCCGTTGCAGCTGATGCGAAAGACGGTAGCATTAAAACCTTCAGTACGGATAAAGCAACGGGCGAAAAAACCTTTATTCGTGCCAGTACCAAACCCGGACTTTCAACCCAAATGATTAAAACCTTGGTTGCTGATGCGAAAAAACACGGAGTGCGCCCCACCCTTGGTATCAACGGCATGGGTAAAAAAGAAGAAAACTTTAATCAGGTTGTTCGTAATAATCAACAAGGGAACTTTGCAAAAAATGTCAGGGATCTCTGCTTAAAATATGGAATTACTGGTGTTGATGTTGATTATGAACACGCCTCATCAGCAGAAGACGTCAAACTGCTCGGTAAATTTTACGAGGCACTTCACAAAGAATTAAAACCTCACAACATTCGCCTAACCGGCGCGTTTGGTGTCAAAAAGCAATATCCAAAACAGTTTTTGAAGGAATACCATCACCTGCTCGACCAAATTAACGTCATGTCATACAAAGCGAGCTTTAAAGGATTTGTCGAGCGGTTACAAGGATTAGATGAAATCGGTATCCCCCGCGAGAAAATCTGGGGTGGTATTGCCTTTTATGGTAAAGACGGTAAAAAGAAATACTCAATGGAATATCGTGATTTAATCAAACACCCTGAGTACACAAAGCCACTGGATATTTATAATTTAAGTCATCCTGACGACCCAAAAGTCAAACTACGCCTCGTCTCTTTTAGTAGTGATGAGACACTCACTAAAAAACTCAATTATCTGAGAGAGAAAGGCTATGCCGGTGTGATGATATGGGCACTTAACCATGATATCCCTATGACGGATAAACGTGCACGATTGCCTTTCATACATAAGTTGTCTAAAGGCTAAACGCTTTCTCGTCGAGTTCACGTCAGCCCCAATGCCAATGACAATCTCTATGTCATTGGCGCGTTCAGCTGATGTGTACTCTGTTTTCCTGCTACTCAGTATTAATCACACGCGACTGGCGAAATAAATTGATTAGCAAGCTTGCGATACTCCACTGATTTTTCAACCACTGTTTTCTGGTCAAAACGCTCTGATGCTTTGTGGACTTCTTCGAGTCTTTCAGCCGTCTCCACTAGGGCTGCTTGTAATGTACCCAATGCGTTTTCAAGGGTATAAGTCAGTTCATGGATCTTTACCATGTCCACAGGTTTCACCTTTTCTGAACTCGTCAGTTGCGACAACACCGGATGTAAACTGCTCAAATGGCACAAGGCGGCTTCGACCGTAGGAGATGGTTTTGCCGGATAATGTTGGAAATCATCCGCTGCAGTGACGGGTGAGAAGACAGAACTGACAGCGCATAACGCCCAAAGGCGCGCCAAAATAACCCCATTGAATTTCATGCAAATAGACTCCGTTGATCGTGACATTTCACTAATATAACGTAACTCATGCACCAAAATCACCCCGTCTACGCAGTATTTGCCATGACATATTGATATAGGTGCGGCGTATCTGGCATTCTATCCGTATTAAAAAATCATTTGACGTATTTTAACGTGACCTGTTTCATGTCGGATGCGCCAAACTAATATTGTATAGGGATGTTAAATGTGGTTTCTGTTGGGCATTGTCTCAATCACCGCCTTCATCGGCTTAGAATTCTATCGGCGATTTATTTTTTCATGGGATGGAGAGCAATGCACGTCAACATTTGGCGCATATGAACTTGAGTTAGTCACTGATAAACATGAAGATATCACGAAAATTCGAGTTGCAGTAGAACTGCAGAAAGACTTTCGCTTTACACTACACCCTGAAGGTACGATTGAACGGTTCTTCAAATGGCTGCGAATCACAAAAGAGCATCAGGTAAATGTTTCTGAATTTGATGAAAAGGTATTCATTGAATCTGACCATGTTGCCGTCCAACAGGTTTTGTCCAACGATAAGAGCGCTAGAG
>CAXRGH010000107.1:0-6667 GCA_964230195.1 Alteromonadaceae bacterium | reverse complement strand
GTGATCAACTAGTAAAACATGAATGTCAGCTTCCTTGTATGCTTTTTCAAAATCTACTAATTTTGATCCTTTAGCATTTATTGGTAATTTATTCACATTGGGTTCCACTAATCATATCTGTCCACTATGACTTCTAATAATCTTAAGTGCAATCGATAACGCAGGGCTTTCTCTTAAATCATCAATATCTGGTTTAAATGCTAATCCATAACACGCTATCACTATATCTCTTGCCGTTTTATCTGGATTAGCTTGCAAAAAGTCACTAATTGCAATTTTTACTTTGTTAATAACCCACTCAGGCTTTGCATCATTGACTTTCCTTGCTGTATGAATAATTTTCGCTTCAGCAGGTGTTTTACTCACAATAAACCATGGGTCTACTGCGATACAATGACCTCCAACACCAGGGCCAGGCTGCAAAATATTGATACGAGGATGTCGATTCGCTAAAGAAATCAATTCCCACACATTTATATCCAGTTTGTCACAAATAACAGATAACTCATTGGCAAAAGCAATTTGAACATCTCGACAAGAATTTTCTGTAAGCTTTGTCATTTCTGCAGTTCTAGCATTAGTTACGACGCAATCGCCTTTTACAAAGGTTTTGTAAAGTTCAACAGCTCGCTCGGAACACTTAGGTGACATCCCACCAATAACGCGGTCATTTTCTACAAGCTCTCGGACAACATGCCCTGGTAATACTCGCTCTGGACAATGAGCCACGTTTACATCCGCTTGATCTCCTGTAGTTTGAGGAAATGATAAATCATTACGTATTTCAGCTAGCCAAGCTGCTAATTGCTCTGTCGCTCCAACAGGAGAGGTTGATTCCAAAATGACTAAATCTCCTTTTTTCAGAACGGGGGCAATTGATTTAGCAGCTGCTTCTATATACTTTAAATCGGGCTCGGGTATTTCTGAATCTGAGTCTTTAAAAGGAGTAGGTACCGCAATCAAAAAGGCATCAGCTGGTTCTGCAACATTAGTTGCACTTAAGTAACCCTCAGACACAGCGGCGTGAACAATCATATCTAAGTCAGGTTCTACAATATGAATTTCACCGCGGTTTATTGTGTCAATAGCATGTTGATTGACATCAACGCCAATCACTTTCTTTTTTCGTGAAGCAAACATCGCCGCAGTTGGTAATCCAATGTAGCCAAGCCCAATAACTGAAACAATTTCAAATGACATGTTTATTTTCCTAATACATCACAAATTCTTTGACAAGCTTCTCCATCTCCGTATGGATTATGTGCTCGGCTCATCGCTATATAAGCTTCTTTATTATCTAGTAAAACCTGTACTTCTGAAGTAATTAACTGAATGTCTGTACCAACAAGTTTTACAGTTCCAGCGTCAACAGCCTCTGGCCTTTCAGTGGTATCACGCATAACTAATACCGGCTTGCCCAAACTAGGAGCTTCCTCTTGTATACCGCCAGAGTCAGTTAGAATAATTTCAGCACGATTCATTAGATAAACGAATGGTAGATATTGTTGTGGTTCAATCAAAAAGACGTTATCCAAATCCGAAAGAAGTCGGTTAACGGGTTCTTGAACATTTGGGTTTAGATGTACAGGATATAATATCTGAACGTTAGGGTTTTTTATGGCAATTTGGCGAATAGACTCACAAATACGTTCAAATCCGCCACCAAAACTTTCTCTACGGTGGCCTGTTACCAGAATTAGTTTTTGATTTTCATCCAAAAAATCCAACTCTTCTTTAAACTGCTGCTGCAACTCTGTATTCGACTCAATTATTTGATTCGCTAGAAATAAAGCATCGATAACAGTATTCCCAGTCACAACAATATTTTCAGGATCAACATTTTCATTTAATAAGTTTTGTTGCGAAGTCTCAGTAGGTGCAAAATGATATTTAGTAATAGCACCAGTTAGCTTACGATTAGCTTCTTCGGGCCAAGGTGAATAAATATTACCTGTTCGCAAGCCTGCTTCGACATGCCCCACCGGAATTTGTTGATAATACCCTGATAGTGCTGTTGCAAACGTTGTAGCGGTATCACCGTGTACAAGCACTACATCTGGTTTGAAGCGCTCATATACGGATGACATACCAAGTAGTATAGAAGAAGTAAGACCTGGCAAAGTTTGCCCTGGTTTCATCAAATCCAAATCAAAGTCTGGTTGAATATCGAAAATATCGAGAACTTGGTCAAGCATTTCACGATGCTGCGCAGTCACACAAACTTTGGCATCAAAACGCGGGTCAGCCTCGAGAGCTTTTACTAGCGGTGCCATCTTAATGGCCTCGGGACGCGTACCAAATACAGTAAGAATTTTTTTCATTGAATGCTCTATTTATTAAAAAATGAAAAGACTTAATGCCTATTTACTCCTCTTTTGTTAAGAGAAGTTTAGAGTTTTTAACCACTTAAAAACCTAAGCGATTGAATATAAATGTGTTTTAAAAACTGATAATGAACAGTGTCACTTACTATCCAGCGTATTAAACATTGAGCTTATTGACCTCAGAGGTCAAATCTGCAATCTCTTGCTTCAACAGCTCATATTCTGCTTTTTTGCGATTTAAAAACTGTATAGTAATCTCGCCTTTCTCTGTCACCCCTTTGGGTGTTAGAAAATACGCATATCCACGCTTGTTGTCCGATTTTAAAAAGGTTTCGACCTTAATTAGCCCTTTATCCACAAACGCTTTTAAACAAAAGTTGATACTGCCTAAAGACACACCTAATTCTTTTGCTAACTCGCGCTGTGACGCTTTGGGGTTGTTCTGTATTGCTTGTAACACCCGAAAACGAACCATATCTCGTTGTGTAGGGGTAATAACAATGTCTCCTATGCCTTTACGGCTGAAGTAAGAGTTTCATCAGGTTTATTGGCATAATGTCGTATCAGCACCCATAATACACCTAACATGCCCCCTAATAACGCACCTAAGACACAAATTAGCGCACGCTTGGGTTTCGCTTTTAGCTCTGGCACAACGGCAGGGTCAAGTGTTTTAAATAAATATTCGGGGCTTGCATTCGCTAGCATGATGGTTTCGGTTTGCGATTGGATCATCTCAAAGAAACCCGCTTGTAACTCTGCTAACTGAGTACTCGCAATTTGTGCCTCTAAATAATCAATAGAGCGCTGCGCTTGTGTTACATCTTGCGCTTTAATGGTTTCGTTTATCATCTCAATCAATGCATTGATCCATTGTTGAGCAACATAAGGTGAGTAGTGTTCAATGCCGATGGTTACAAAACCCGTTTCTTTGTCTTGAGAAACCGATAGTAACTTTACAAAGGCCTCATGTGCTTCTTGTACCGACGGCTTGGAGCCACGAGGGGGTTTCGCTTCTCGAACCCATTGTTGAGTAGATGTATTAAATACATCTTCATCAATAATAAGCTGATTATTTGAGGCATTCCATCCCTTTGTAGCCATCAACGGTACTAACACATCATGCTTAGCCATAAAATCTGCAAAAAACACTCGAGACTTTAATACCTCAAGCCCCGTAGTGGTTTTATCACCACCGCCACCACCTGGCAGAGATACTCCCGCTAATGACGCGAGGCCACCAAATTTTGACGCCAGATTGCCTAATCCCCCAGACTCAGCACTCACCGGTGCCAAAAGCGCTTCAGAGCGATATATATTGGGCATGGATAGAGCTACTCCAACCGCAATGGCAGATGCTACTACTATGGTTAGGATGATGGTTAGTTTGCCCTGCCACAGCACTTGAAAGAGTTCTTTTAAATCAATTTCGTCATCGTCATAGTGTGACGCTTGATGTGGTGCAGGTAGTTTATCGTAATCAGATTGTGACATATTCACACGCCTCTACAGTCTTGCAACCGCCGCAATGGCGACAGTACTTTGATAAATAATCTGCGTGATATCTCGCCACAAGGTAATGCTTTCTTTGTGCTGCGCATCAACCGGTACAATGATGGTATCACCTGGGTTCAGCGTTTCATCACTTGAGGAGAAACTGCTTAAGTTGTATTCGGGAATGACCACTGAACCATTGGCTTTGACGATATATATAGCGCCTTTATCCGCTCTGGCAGTGAAGCCCGCGCCCAAGAATACATAATCATCCAACGTTAAATCGGCTTGATAAGTATGTGTGCCTTGTTTTCGAACTTCGCCTACCACAGTGACCGTATTCGTTATTTTGGGGATATGTAGGCGATCACCGTCCACAATCTCTATGTTGGCATTGACATCCCCACTTAGCGCTCTGGGTAAGTCAATCAACAACCGGCCAATGCCCTCAAAATCTTGTAATTCTTGAGTAATTCGAGCAATTTCATCGTATGTCGTGTTTACCGTTTCCTCGGTTAACAAAGAGGCTGCAAAATCACGACGAATGGTGTCAGCAAATTCTGCTGCGCGTGTTTGTTCAATCTCTGCGATTTCCTTGCGTGTAAAGACTGCACCTTGAGCAAACGCATTTGGTGTCAACCCACCTGCTCGCATGATGACGTGTTGCATGGTCTCACCTGGCTCAATCATATATGTACCAGGGAAACGTACCTCACCTGTCAGCTCAATTGAATCATTGGGGTGCCAATCTTTGTTGGTCCGAACATTAACATGGTCGCGAGATTGGATCGTAACCTCGTCAAGGCGAGTCTGGGATACCAAATCGTAATTTTGATACTCTACGGCAATCTCACCGTCGGCTTGCTCTTTGATCCGACGCAGTTCCACCGAACGCAAGTAGGCTGAATCTCTTAAACCCCCTGCCGCATTAACGAGATCTTGTAAAGTGGTGTTGCTCGAAATAGGATATTCTCCCGAAGCATTAACTGCACCGGAGATCGATGCAATCTGAACCGCCGTTTGTTCATCTGCCTGCAGTCTTAATCGGTTCAAAACCGGCTCAAGTTCCTCTTCTCGTGCCGTACGAGTTTCTTCCGCATCATCACCCTTCTTCACATATTCAAGAAATAGGATACGGTCACGCGCTTGTAATACCGGATCCTTATTAGATTGTGGATGCGAGATAAGCTCGATTGGACTAAACTGAATAACTTCAATATCAAGCGCAGTGTTTTTCTCACGAATGATAAGACCATATTGTAAATCTGCATTTTTCGCCAAGTCACGACGAAGATCCGACACAATATCTGACAAATACATGCCTGCTTGCCAACCATATGCACCCTTGCGTATTACCGCACCGTCCAGGGTGACAACATTATTGAGAGCGTCACTTTTAGAAAACACGCGTAGCTCATCACCATCATTAAGGAGTTTTGACAAAGCAACTTTATCACGCGTATCAACATTGATTGCGTTCGCAAGTTCCCCCCCAGCCCTCTTTTGAATGTGAACGATTTTGCTATCCAAAGCTGAGGAAGTAAATCCACCTGCCATCTTAAGTACGTCATAAAGTGACTCTTTAGAAGTGACTTCGTACTCCATCGGGCGTTTCACTTCGCCATGTACTTTTACTAGTCGTTCATACGTTGGGACAAAGACCACGTCACCACTTTGCAAACGAATGTCAGCCGACGTATCGCCACGCATAAGAAGATCATACACATCGAAGGTTTCAATTGTCTTACCTTGACGTTTTACTTTTACGTTGCGCAACGAGCCAATATCAGAGATACCACCAGCTTGAAATATGGCCTGAGTGACTGTAGTGAGCGCGTTCATTGAATACGCACCTGGTACATTTACTTCGCCCGCCATGAATACATTGATTGAGCGCAATCCACCCATTGCCACAAACGCTTCGACGCCTAATAACTGTTCTGATACGCGTTGTTTAATTAAATCAGTCGCATCTGAAAAACTCAAACCAGACACATTAATTGGTCCTAGTTTAGGCAGATTGATCACGCCTTCTCGGCTGATTTGCAGCGTTAGCTCTTGATTTTCTTTACCGAAGTACTGGATCACCAACTCATCACCAATGCCCAAGCGATAATCGGCAGGGATCTGCGCATCATCAGTTGGTGTAAAGTTCACTTTTAATGCATCAAACAAATCCAAACCAAAGCGCTTTATCCCTACTTTGGTAACTTTTTCAGTTGGTTCAGATACCACAAATACTGATTCTGCTTCTAATGCAGAAGTCACTTGCATCAAGGGCTCACCTGGTTGAGCCAATTCTGAGGTGGACGGTGCTGAAGCCCCAGTCAGGCTAGACAAATCAATGCCATATTGTTTAGCAAGTGCTTGTTGCTGGGCTTTGGGTAATGACTTAAATTGTTCGATCATCGCTGGGGAAGGTGTTTGTGCCAACACAGTCGGGACAAGTGTCAGTGCACACAGTGTCGTTAATAATCGTTTCACGTTCATCATGTTTATCTGTCCGGTAATTTAGTCCGATACCAAGTTATATGTTGACTTGGTAAGAGTGAGTGTTTGGTTATAAAAAGGAATATCTTGTTCGATGCTAACCAGCTCATCTGAGGCAAATGTCAACACGGTTGTGTAGCGCTTTAATCCTTGACAAGTCTGCGTCATACGGTTTGTTGTATTTTTAATAAAAGGTTGGCAGACCAATGTTTCATAGAGTTGATTATCGACCAAAACCTGACGCACAATCTCATTTGCTGCTATATTCGATGATATGTCGGCTTCATCGGAAGCAACGTCTTCAAAACGAATAAAACGCTGATATTGTCCAAGCTTGGCTATACGTCGTATCATATCAC
>CAXRGH010000106.1:0-6004 GCA_964230195.1 Alteromonadaceae bacterium | reverse complement strand
CCACTGTAAACAGTGTGATGTGCCATTGTATCGCTCCAATGATAAATTTTTAGCGCATTGTGGTTGGCCAGCTTTTGATGATGAGATATCTGGTGCAGTGAGACGTGAAGTGGATGCCGATGGTCGTCGAGTCGAGATCCTCTGTAACCACTGCGGCGGTCATTTAGGTCATGTATTTGAAGGAGAAGGATATACATCAAAAAACACACGTCACTGTGTTAACAGTATCTCTCTCTTATTTAAGCCTGATGCAATTTGAACGACAAGTGGCGAACCCATAGCGTCCGCCACGTCTGCAGCAAATGCTATTGCGTCGCCGCATCAGAAGGTATTAAAAGAACATCAATGGTATCGTAATACAGAGTAGTCTCTCCCTCATAACCCGAGTCACTTCCAATTAGAACCCAAGCCTTACCTTCATCATCAGCAGTCACCTTTATATTGTGTTGTGAGTTTAAAGCGTAGGTTTTTTCACGGTATGCTATGTCATAGCAAGTCAAACCATCAACCGCAATATCCCCCAAGACAGCGGCATTAGCGCCACCTTGAGACTGATTACCGATATCAATGTTCATGTAATAATCTGCTTGTTCGGGTTCGATTGTAGAAGCCCCAGCCTTGATGTAAACAGATTCACCTCGTGCTCCACCTGTATCTACACAGTTCTTTGCCACATTCGACCAAACCGTCGCAGTTAAATACACTCTATATTCGCTGTCAGGCTCAAGACCTTCGACCTGATGCTTTAAAAACATAAAAACATCGACATTAACGTTGTTTCCTCGCAATAAGAATGCTGTATGTTCGAATTCTCCAGGCACCCTTGTTACCCCTGACGAGAATCCATGAAAGTCGCCATTTGATGTGGAATAATCAGAAAAACCTGAAGTCCATTCAATCGGATATTCAGAAAAATCGGTACTCGTAAAAACCGTCCCTTCTGGATACAAAGGAACAGAAAGGTCTGTGTTATCACAGGCTATGATGGTAAAAGAAAGTAAAGTCAGTAAAATTCGTTTCATGTTTGGTTCCTAATGATTAATTCGAAACGAATCATACTTAGACTCAGCGCAACTAATCTGTATAACAAGTTTTCTTAATCGTCACCAAACTGTTACCGAGAGTTACCAACTCACACCTCAAACAGGACACCCATAAATTCACGTTGTGATTTCTTACGATAGTTTTCTACAGTCATTTGTAGATGGGTGTTGGTAGTCATTATGTCACCACTGTGGTAATCATTTATGTCATGTATTTGATGGAGGAGGATATGCATCGAAAAGTACACGTCATTGAGGTAACGGTATCTCTTTTCCAAGCCAATAAATAATAGAAATTAATGACGAACAACACAGGTTGCTCGTCACTCTTAATACAGAGATTTTAATCTTGAGTAGTGACCATAGGTACTAGCGCGACTTCAACAGTGTCGAAATACAGTGTTGTTACTCCCATGAAACCAGAGTCACTGCCCACGAAAACCCACGCTGCTCCATCATCATTACTAGTAATATTAAAGTTGTCATATGAATTCAACTCAAATGTATTTCGACCATACAACTCACTATTACACCCCAGATTGCGTACCGAAATATCACCCAATACGATAGCATTTGCACCATCCTCTGACTGCTCACCAATATCAATATTCATGTAATAATCGGCTTGCATCGGTTCAAGTTTTGCCGCTCCTGCTTTGATTAAGACTGACTCGCCAGGCGCACCGCCAGCTCCCACACAATTCTCGCCAGCATTGGACCAAACCCGAGCTCGTAACCGTACTTGGTATACACTATTAGGTTCTAGATTGGTCACCTCACGTTTTAAATACATAAATAAATCACTACTGAGGTTGTTGCCACTCAGTAAAAATGCTGATTGTTGTCCTGCGCCAGCAAAACTGGTTAATTCTGCTGTGAGACCGAACATTTCCTCATCAGCTATTGGATAATCAGAAAAACCGGCCACCCATTCGGTTGTTGTGTCAGAAAAGTCAGTTTCAATAAATACCGTCCCCTCAGGATATGTCGGGATAGAATCAACGTTGTTATCACAAGCGACGATTAAAAAAGAAAGTAAAGTTAGTATCATTCGTTTCATAAGTAGCTCCTCATAATGAACTCGAAACAAATCATACGTAAACTCAATGCAGCTAATCTGTATAACAAGTTTTCTCAATCGTCACCAAACTGTTACCGAGAGTTACTACTTTGTGCCTGTCCAGTATTTAAACGGTTTAAACCGGACACCCACAAAACCAACAGAGAGATTAAAGCTTAAAAAAGGTGGAATGTATCGCAATCAAGTTCATTGTTAGACAGTGAAGTCATCAACGACGACCTAATGATGTGGGTATGGCTGCCAGTTTAAGTTAACTCGTAAACTGATTAACAACCTCTGTTTGAGTGTCGGCTAATTGATTCAATATTTGACAAGAGCGACTAACCGAGGTTGCCCTATCGAGTACTTGTTGTGTGGTATCACTGGTTTGCAGTAAGTCGCTGTCTAACTCCATACAGACACTACTTTGTTGTTCGGTAGCCGTTGCTATTTGAGCGCCGAAATCTCGCAGCTCGCTATTACTGTCAGTTAAGGTAACCACGTTCTTTAGCGTCTTAATACTCTCTTCTAACGTCTGTTCAGCAAGGCGTTGAGAAGCACTGACCGAGTTCAATACTGATGCTTGTTTAGCGCCAATATTGGTAACAATCTGCTGTATTTCTTGTGTGCTTTCTGCGGTGCGTTTCGCCAATGTGCGAACTTCATCAGCGACCACCGAAAATCCTCGACCATGCTCCCCAGCTCGCGCAGATTCAATACTGGCGTTAAGTGCGAGTAAATTTGTTTGGTCAGCGATACTCGCAATGGTGCTCACCACATCATTGATGGCGCACGTGGCCGTATCCAAGTCAGTTACTTGCGCCGTAGCATCATGACACTGGGTTGTCATTTCCTGCATGATGTTGGTCGTTTGTTCAATTTGTGAGTGCACCTCGTCTAACGTTTTACTATTGCTTTCAACTAGGCAATGAGTGTCGTTAGTGGTTTGCGCTATTTGACTGGCAGTGATGGCTAATTGACTGGTGGCACTCGCAACTTGAGCAATTTTAGCCTGAGCATTTTGAAGTGATTCAGTATTGTACTTAGAGTCATTTTGTAAACTGTCGCTCGTTTGGTAAACGCTTTGTGTGTTCGCTTTCAACTTTTCCACTATCGCTTGGACTTGGGCAATAAACGAGTTAATTGCCACTGCAAGGGGTTGTAGCTCTTTCACAGTGGTGTCGGTTGGTAGTCTAAACGTCAGATCGCCCCCTTGATTAGCCAATTGGTTTAAGGCTTGCGTTGGCCTTTCAATCGCTTGGTCAAACTGACGTAATACAAACCAAACTAAAGCTAATACTAAGAGTAACGACAAAGGCACAGCAACACCTAACGTCCATAACTGATTATTCGCTAGCGTCATACTGGCATCTAAGTGAGCGTATAAGGCCTTTTCGCTATCAAGCAACGCTGTTTTGAGCAAACTTAAAAACTCCGTATTGTTCCCTTGAACTGCGGATAAACGTCTCTTAAATTGTTCTTCGTTTTTAAATGTAGTGGTTGCAAATTTACTGAGCGTTTTTCGGAACTTAACGGTCTGTTGATCTTCCCAAATGCGATCAAATTCCGTTTCACCGAGTTGCCCTAGGGTTTGTCTGAGGTAAGAGAAATGAACATTTAAGCCACTCGAATAACGCTCTATACGTGATTGTTCCGATTTATAGTTGTTATAACTGGGGGCAATATTCGGATGAATGAGTGCGTTCAAAGATTCGAGTGAATTATACAGCTTGATTAGCGCGTTATAAGACGACAACTTTTGCTCTAATGGTTTATAGGGCACATCCATCAAAAACATCGAATGTAACCAGTTCATATTAAAAAAGAGTTGGCTGGCTTGACGAAAATGCTGAATACCCTGATTACCCTCAACTGTCTCCGGTAATTGCTCAGGCAATCGGGTAATGCGAGTCCGGTATAAATTCTGACGTTCGCCATCGAGGTCATAAAACGCTTTGGTATTGGTAAACGCCTGTAAAGCATTGACTTGTTGACGAAGATCCTTCAACAAAGCTTCTGAGTTGGAGGGTTCAGCAATGCCGACATAACGAAAATCTAGGGTATCAAGTTGAAAGGCTCGTAACGGTTGAGTCGCATGCAAAAGCGCTTGGGTTTTGGACACTTCTTTGTATTGCTGAGTGGCGTTACTCAAGAGATAAGCGCACACAGCGATTAATGCCACAACAGGAATAACGAGCATAGCGATAATCTTCACTCGCAATGAACGATACAACGAAAGATTCATCTATTGATTCCTTATATTCTGTATTCAAGCCCCCAAAAAATTGTTTACAGAGTCTCACATACACTGGAATAAAAAAAGCCTCACAAGGCGCAAATGACGGCAATCAAGGTCCAAAAACACACAAATACGAAAAAGGTTGTATTAATATGATTTTTCTTAAATTTTCAAGTCGGCTGACGCTGGATATATTGCCCTGACTTTTATTCATAACCTCCGTATTTACCCATTGAATTCGGTATTATTTGCGACAGAAAGAATCGTAAACAGCACAGACAGGGCACCCACAAAAAACCGGAGACAAGCTCCGGTTTTCACTTAACAACAGATAAAAAGAGGCAGAGTAAAGTAACGTATTCAACACACCATCAATCTAGCACCAACACCACACTGACTATTCACAGAACTCCGCACCAACTGTTTAATCAACGATTGGCGTAAGGCGTACTACAATATATTCGATGTAGATTGTTGTAGCTCCTTCATATCCAGAGTCAGCGCCCAAAAATACCCACGCAGTTCCCTCATCATTGGTCGTAATAGTAAAACCAGGGTCCGGATATCTGACAAGCCCCAAGCTAGTATAATTATCACCGCTGCAATCTACGTGTGGACTTGTGATATCGCTTAGCACCAGCGCATCAGTGCCGTCTTCAGAGTTATGACCAATGTCTATGTTCATATAGTAATCAGCTTGAACAGGCTCAATCAAGCTCGCACCTGCTTTCATAAATACAGATTCACCTCGTGCCCCACCAATATCGATACAATTTTCACCCGCATTAGTGGAAATTTGAGACGATATATGCACTTTATATTCAGTATTTGGCTGCAGACCGTGCACCTGGCGCTTCAGATACATAAACAAATCAGCATCAGGATTATTACCACTCAATAAAAATCCGCGTTGTTCGGGATCATGGGGTAGTGCCGTCATGCCGGCTGCCAATTGATAGTCGCCCTGTGCCGCGACAGGGTAATCTGAAAATCCCGCTCTCCAATAAGTGGCATCACCGTGGAAACCCACGTTTAACGTAACACCTCCGTCTGGCTCATACGATATCCGCTCATCAACTTCAGGCAATTCATTACAAGCGATAATGGTAAAAGAAAATAAAGCAATTATGATTCGTTTCATGTCTCGTTCCTATTTATTTATTCATTAATTAATTCGGGCCGAATCTTACCCAAACTCATTACAACTAATCTGTGTAACAAATTTTTCTAATCGTCACCAAACTGTTACCGATCGTTACCACATCGTACCAGTTGGATTTTTCAACCATTATTAAAATAGTAATAACAGGACACCCATAAAAAACTCAAAACAGAACACCCATAAAAAAACCGGAGGCAAGCTCCGGTTTTTGCTTTGACACTGAAAAACAGTGCGCAATTAGCTCAAAGGGCAATTAGAACGAGTAATGAACACCGAACCGCATCTGCCAGATAGACGCTTCACCAACGCGGAGTTCATCACCAATGTATGGGAATACTGATTGCTCAAGCACACCCCATTCATCATTCAAGAAGTTAGTGAAGTTATCAATCACAAAGAAAGCATTTGCTTTATGACCATCCGCTAATCCCGGTAACTCTTGCGCTACACGAAGATCAGCTTTGACCCACCAAGAACCATCTTCAGAGTTACGTGACGCA
>CAXRGH010000105.1:0-27747 GCA_964230195.1 Alteromonadaceae bacterium | reverse complement strand
GTTGGTAATTGAAAAGTGAGGGCCCTAGCAGCAAAGTAAGAAAGAAGATAGGCTGCAGAATGAAATAGCGCTGGATCTTTAGTGCCTATGTACAAGAAAATGTTATACAAACTGAGGCACAGCAATGCCCCAAGCGCAAGGGTTATAATCACCAAATTAATCAGACTTTCTTGGCGATAATCATCTACAGAAGTCATTGTAATGGCAGGCAAAGACGCATAATACGGACTATCCATCAAGACCAATAACTCCCCAGTCTGCCCTTTCGCTATTTCAAGTGTTTTTCCGTAGGTGAGAAAATATTCATCTTTCTCGTAATAACCTGATTTGATATGCGTTAACTGTCCGTCAGACAACCAATAGTAATCAAGGAATTCGATCAGCCCATTGTCAACACTCAATACCCAGGCCGACTGATTTGTATCATTAATAATTTTTGTGTGATACCAATAGGCTCCACCGAAGAGGGATATCGAATCAACGGGCGTTAGTCGTGACGTCACATTTATCGCTAAGTCCGAGTCCATAGCAAAGTCACTATGAGAATTAGGCAGGTAGAGCTTCCCAGTTGACCAAAGATTCTGTTGTTGAAATTTAGAAAGTGAAATAGCAGCATGCGGATGACCAAAAGCCGACTGGCCGTGAGCAAATTGACATAAACTCCACCCTATTACGAATAACATCGTTATGAACGAATATAGTCTTATCACCTTACGACTCCCTGTACCGACTACCAAATTCCTAACAGCTAGGTCACATTTCATTCTGTAACAAAATCTTTAGCTCTGAATAGTGACCGTACTGTTATTCACTGTCAAGCCTATATAAGAAAAAACATTGACATCAATAGGTTACAAAAAAGCCTGCAATGAGCAGGCTTTTTATTGTTCACATTCGATTCACGCGAAATTAAAGGTTATAACCTCTTTCATCGTGACTGACTAAATCAAGACCTTTCTGTTCGTCTTCTTCAGAAACACGGATGCCGTTAGTCAGCATACCGACTAACTTCAACAACACAAAAGTAACGATTGCAGTGTAAAGTCCTGTTGCGACTACACCCATTGCTTGAATAGAGAGTTGCTCTCCGATGCTGTTAACACCGTCAGCAAAACCGTAACCACTGAACACGCCAAGCTCGGTTGAACTAAACACACCCGCAAGCAGCGTTCCCAAAATGCCACCAACACCGTGCACCGGAAAAACATCAAGTGAGTCGTCAATTTTCCATTTTTGCTTGATAGCCAAGGTTGCGTGGAAGCAAATAATACCCGCACATAAACCAATGACTAGGGCACCCGCTGGTCCAACAAAACCAGAAGCAGGAGTAATAGTACCTAAACCGGCAACCATACCGGTCACGATACCCAGCACAGAAGGCTTACCAAACTTACGCCATTCCATAGTCATCCAGGCTAGAGAGCCGGCCGCAGCTGAAATGTGAGTGACAGTCATCGCCATTGCAGCATCAGCATTCGCAGCCACGGCTGAACCGGCATTAAATCCAAACCAACCGACCCAAAGCATGCCAGCTCCAGCAACTGTAATCGTTAAGTTATGAGGGATCATCGATGCATTAGGATAACCCGTGCGGTTACCGATGGTTAGTGCGGCAACAAGTGCGGCAACACCACAGGTAACATGAACTACGGTACCACCAGCAAAATCAAGCAAACCTAGCTCACCGAGCCAACCGCCGCCCCAAACCCAATGACAGATTGGTGCGTAAACGAGCAATAACCAAGCTCCGGTAAACAATAGAACCGATGAAAACTTAATGCGTTCAGCAAATCCACCAACAATCAGTGCCGGTGTGATAATTGCAAATGTCATTTGGAACATGAAGAACAATGGCTCTGGAATACTCCCAGAGACACTAGACTTGTCCACATTCGCTAAAAACGCATTGGACAGGTCGCCAATGAAGCTATTGCCTTCACCAAAGGCCAAGCTGTAGCCTACGGCAAACCAAAGAATCGAGACTAAACATGCAATAGAGAAACATTGCATGAGGATAGAAAGCACATTTTTACTGCGTGTTAGGCCACCATAAAACAGAGCTAGTCCAGGTAATGTCATAAACAATACCAGCGCGGTAGAGGTTAAAATCCATGCAGTATCACCAGTGTCTACGGTATCTGCCATTGCAACACTCGGTAAACAAAGCGCTGTTAATAAGTACAACCATTTCATTTTATTTTCTCCTTGTTAAATAGCGTCGTTACCAGACTCACCCGTGCGAATACGATAAACCTGTTCTAATGAAGACACGAAAATTTTTCCGTCACCGATGCTATTGGTGTTTGCAACCCCACAAATAATTTCAATTACCTCGTCTAAACGCTCATCTACAACAGCGAGCTCTAACTTTGTTTTTGGCACGAAATCAATGTTGTACTCCGCACCTCTGTAAAGTTCCACATGGCCTTTTTGTCTGCCAAACCCTTTCACTTCAGTCACCGTAAGCCCTTTGAATTCGCGCTCGGCAAGCGCCTCTCTTACATCATCTAACTTGTGAGGTTTGATAATTGCTGTAACTAATTTCATCGTATCTCCTTAATAGCAAGGTCACTTTTCTGCAATAGCCAATCAATACTGGCTAAAACAGCCCTAAAACAATGTAACTAATTTTTTACAGTAAAAGAACAAAAAACTAACACATCAAACCACTGAAATAATTTCAAATTCAAAAACCTCAAAAAATTTTATATAAAAATAAGACAAAACAAAGAGATATATCGGTATAGTGGGTTCATCAAGGATGTTAAAAAGGCAAGTAGCATGTACTCAACTCGAAAAATTCTCACAACATTGTTTGTAGTTTCCACACTGAGCGTGACAGCCTTAACCATCATTTTGCATTTCTTCTTCAGCACTGAAAATTTAAAACAGCAAACCGTCAAACAACTCAGCGCTTTTGCAGATCGTGCGCGTGAACGAATCATTCAGAATGAAAATTCTGCAGCACGCATTGTTAATATCATTGCCTCATACCCACACTTAAGAGATCTCACGCAACGGCAAAAGCTGATAATGTTCTCTGATGCCATGAGTGATGAAAAGTACATCCATGGGCTTTACTATGCTGATCTGAACGGTAACTTCTTTGAGCTCATCAACTTAAATTCCAGTGAAGTGAAGATGGGTTACAAAGCCCATACTAACGAACGTTGGCTAGTGATGCGTGTCCAACCAAAGACAAAAATACGAAAATTATTTTTCTTTGACGACGCCCTCCGTCTAGTAAGAAAAACGGTGGAATCAACAGATTATGACGCCACGACTCGGAGCTGGTTTACAGACGCTAAAAACTACGTTCAACAAAGTGCCCCATACACTTTCAGCTACACGCAAAAGCCGGGGATGACCTATTTTAAACAAGCCATTGACGGTACCAGTGTGATTGGCTTAGACGTCAGTGTTTCTAATCTATCCGGATCGCTTGTTGAGGCAATGAAAAATTTCTCAGGTGACACTTTCTTGCTCGATTCAACAGGGGAAATCATTACTGATACCTTACCCATAAGGAAAAGATTATTGAATTCAGTCCCGATGCTTAATTTTTCCTCACAAGAGAGAGAGGTGCTTTCGGACAAGAAACAGTTCACCGTATCTAATAGTGTTGATTGGGCCCCTGTTGATTTTGCAGTATCAGGCGAGCCAAAAGGATTTAGTGTTGACTTGGTCAAATTGATTGGACAACAACTAGACACTCCCCCAACGTTTATTAATGGTTTTCATTGGTCAGAATTGATCTCAAAATTTGAATCGGGGGAGATTGATATTCTAAACGCGGTGTATAATAACCAAACCAACCGCGATATGGGGTTACTCTCAAAACCATTCGCCCGACTTCCATTCGCAGTTATCTCAAAACCCTCAAAACGAAAAATTACAGGATTAAAGCCCCTCAAGGGACAACGTTTGGCATTGGCAAAAGGCTGGTCGATTACAAAAGCGATTGCCGATCACTACCCTGAGATAGGATTGATCGAAGTCACGGATTCATTAGCGGTGATAGAAGCTGTCAAAAACGGAGTAGCTGATTTTGGTATTGAGAGTGAGCGTATATTAAAAGAGAATTTTCAAAAGTTTGAAGTAAAAGATCTGTTGATACATCGAATATCTGAGCCTGAAATATTGCCAGACACCTTGCACCTGATGCTGCAGAAGCATGACCATGCATTTCTGAAGCTGGTTAATCGCAGTATAACAACCCTTAGCGAGAAAGAGTTACCTTTGTTAGATGAATACTGGCTGTCAGGACAGCATACCAGTAAAGGTCTTAAAGTATTTCCCTATGTTGATGCCTTAAATGCACTTAATGAGTCTCAGTACGGAGAACTTCATCAGCTTGATGACAACGGCACCAAAAAACTAATGTATGTAGATATTGTTCACGCTGCAGCAAACAAGAAAATTGCTTTTATTGTCAACGAACGAGAACTGTTATCCCCAATCTACCGCGATACCTTTAACAGCGTCGGCATTATCATATTAGTGATCGTTATGATGATGCCATTATCCTACTGGTATGCCACGCCAATGGTAAAGCCGATAAATAAATTACTGGTGATGACGCAACATATCGCAGCCAGACGATACCGTGAAATCGAAGCAGTTGAATCGCCAATTAGCGAGTTCCAAGCTTTATCCAATGCCATGAGTGACATGGCAAAGACGATGAATACTCATGAGAAAGCCCAGCAAAAACTGATTGACTCAATCATTCAGCTAATTGCGCAAGCAATTGATGATAAGTCCCCCTACACGGCGGGTCATTGTGCACGAGTACCTGACCTGGGTATGAAACTAGCGCAATATGCGAGTGACGACAACAGTCCAGCTTTTAAGCCGTTTAAGTTTGAGACTGATGACCAATGGCGTGAATTCAAGACCGCTGCTTGGCTGCATGATTGTGGCAAAATCACAACACCTGAGCATATTGTGGATAAAGGCACCAAGCTGGAATGTATTTATAACCGAATACATGAAATCCGTACCCGATTTGAAGTGTTGTTGAGAGACGCAAAAATTGAATACTTGGAAAAGTGTCAAGCCACTCCCGAACAAAAACTCACGTTTGAAGCTGAATGGCAGACTCGATGCAATGAACTGATGGATGAATTTGAGTTTGTTGCCCAGTGTAACGTCGGTGGGGAGTATTTATCCCCTGAAAAACAACAACGGTTGAACAAAATTGGACAACGTACGTGGCAGCGCACATTGTGCAATACAATTGGCCTATCTCCTATTGAGCAACAACGAGTAGTTAAAACCGAGCTCCCGACAACCGAGTACTTATTGAGCAACAAAGCGGAGCACATTATTCATCGACAATCTGAATATCAACTACCTCAACACTTGAACATTAACATGGATATACCCGAATTCCTTGCCAACCAAGGTGAACTGTATAACCTGTCGATTTCGCGAGGAACATTAAGCTCGGAAGACAGATTCAGAATCAATGAACACATGATCAGTACCATTAAAATTCTCGACAATGTACCCTTCCCGCCAGAACTGAGTAAAGTTCCTCGTATTGCATCAACACACCACGAAACGATGAGAGGCGATGGATACCCTAGAAAACTGAAAGGTGAAGAGTTAAGTATTCCAGAACGCATTCTTGCACTCGCGGATGTTTTTGAAGCCCTAACCGCCGCAGACCGCCCTTATAAAACAGCAAAAACCCTCACCGAATCGTTATCGATATTGAAGAAAATGGTGATAGACGATCACTTAGATAAAGATGTTTACAACTTATTTCTGACCACTGGATGTTATTTGGATTATGCCCACGAGCATTTATCCATTGAACAAATAACAGCTATCGATATTGAGGACTATTTGCTGCGTTGATCTCGCGCAGCGAACGCTTCTGCACCTTTTACAATAAATCGTAATTGAGTGACTACTCGTTTACTGAGCTGTTGTCTTTCAACCTCTGTTAACTCAAGGGCATCTGCACCAGCACTGAAAACTAACTTCACCATCGCTTCTGCCTGCAAGGATGCGATCTCAGACGATAAACGGTTATCTTTGATTAAAAAGTCTGTCAACTCTTGAGTAAAATGACTCACCTCACGTGACACCGCAAAACGAAACGCCGCTGAGTTACCCGAGCGCTCGCGGAGTAATAGGCGAAAAACCGTGCTTTGCTGAGAAATATATTCCATAAACGTATCAACTGATGTTTGAATAACACTATGGTTTGATTGTATGCGGGAACGAGCCTTGCGCATAAGCTGCCGCAGTGTCAGTCCCGCCTCATCGACTAACGTTAAACCCAATTCATCAACATTGGAAAAATGACGATAAAAAGACGTTGGAGCAATACCTGCCTCTCTCGTAATTTCTCGTAAACTTAGACTCGATAAGCTTTTTTGCCCCTCAAGCAAAGTAAAAGCAGCGTCTATGATCTTCTGTCTCGTTTTTTGTTTTTGGGCTTGCCTATTCACAACCATTTTCCTTGGTAGAGGGTGTTTACCGTACTCAACAAGCAGTAAACTTCTCAAGATTGGCAAAGACTACCACGATCCTAATAGTTTTTTCCAGCGTACACTTGTACACCAACACTTTTGAGCGTACACTTGTTCACCGAATTAATCAGTAAAAATGGTAACCCATGAAAAAACCTCCTTTTATCCCAGTGAATATCGCACTTTTTTCATTGACGGGATTAATCGCATTATTCTTAGTTCCCTTCGAAGCTTACCGTAATGGATTTGATAACGTTGAGATCATAAGTGCTATTGTGCTATTCATTTTCTGCGGAATGTCCATTACCGCCGGTTATCACCGCTTGTGGTCTCACAAAACCTATCAAGCTATCACACCGATTCGAATGATTTACGCCTTGGGTGGTGCGTTGGCCATGCAGAACAGCATTTTACACTGGGCATCCGATCACAGAATTCACCACAAACACGTGGATGAGAACGACAAAGATCCTTATTCTGCCGGCAAAGGCTTTTGGTACTCACACATTGGTTGGATGTTAAGAGAGTATCAAGCATCTCACTATCATAACTATGACAACTGCAAAGATCTGCTGAAAGATCCCGTTGTTCGTTGGCAACACAGACACTACCTGCTTTTAACGGTTGCAACAAATGTCGGAATACCGTGTTTTCTTGGCTGGCTAAATGGTGATATCTGGGGCATGTTATTACTCGCAGGATTTTTGCGTTTAGTATTGAGCCACCACACGACCTTTTTAATTAATTCAGCGGCTCATAAGTGGGGATCTCAACCTTATACTGAAAAGAATTCCGCTCGCGACAATGGCCTCTTGGCATTATTCACTTTTGGTGAGGGTTATCATAATTTTCATCACTTATTTGAAGCTGACTACAGGAATGGTATTCGATGGTATCACTTCGATCCGACCAAGTGGCTAATAAAAAGCCTAGAGCGCCTAGGGTTTGCAAGTAAATTGCGTCAATACAGTGACGAAAAAATAGAAAAAGCGCGTCTCAAAGCACAGTTAAATGTACTAACACAACTGGCCAAAAATGCGACGCAAGCTGATACGCTGCTCGATAAAATTCAAGAAGAATACAATGCACTTATTCACTCTCTCGAAGACTATTATGCATCTAAAAAATCGCTCCTCGAGTTAAAAGCCGAAAACTTAATGAGAGATTATCAATACCTTGACTTGATTCATCGTTATAAAACAATGAAAAGTGTTTTGAAAGTTCAAAAGGAACGTTGGCAAGAGTTTAACCGCCACATTATTCAGTACGTTTAACTGGGTATATACCGAGTGTTTTTCACGCCCCAGCAGGATTCAAACAAGGCGATTTGCCGGGGCGTTGTCTGCTAAATGGTTGATGAGCCGTTGCAAGCTTCTATAGTGTGCATCCTCTTTCCTGAACAATAAACACATGCTTTTAAACAAGCCAGATTCACTGAGTCTTACGCCGTTCAAACCTATGCTGGGATACGCTGATAAGTGCCAATGTGGGATACAAGCAACCCCTTTAGCTTGCGCGACTGCGTGCATCATTAATGGCTCACATTCCATTGTTTTAGACAATCTTGGTAAGCAATTGGCGGGCGATAAAAATTGAGAAAAAATATCAAGGCGTTGCTCGTTCACTGGGTACACATAGAGCACTTCATTTTCAAGATCAGAAGGTTGAATAAAGCTTCGTTCTGCAAGTCGGTGATTCGAAGACACAGCCAGGACCAGTTCAAATTGAAATAGGTCAATGCAACACAACTTTGGGTGACTCACCGGATCTGGAGAGACTAACAAATCAATGTCATGATTCAACACTGCATTGATGCCAGCAAACCGACAGCCACTTTTAATATCCACTTCCAATGACTGATTCTGGCTGCAAAAATTTGCGATGGAGTCAATCAACCAGTGACAATTTAAATAGCATTCAACGCCGATGTAAAACCGATGCAACTCACCTGCCGCAAAATGTTGCAATGTTTCATCAAGCCGTTTCAATTGCGGGAGAATTCTGTCTGAACCTCTCACTAAAAACTGTCCTGCCTCGGTCAAAACAATATGTCGACCTTTCTTTTTCCACAACTTAATACCTGCAATATGCTCTAATCGTTTGACTGCATGCGTAACTGCGGGTTGAGTAATAAATAACGAATCGGCCGCTTTAGAGACAGAGCCCAAGCGATGTATCTCGGATAAGATCCTTAAGTGATGTCGCTCAATCATTTCAAAATACCTCTTTTATCTTCGTTATATTCATTACAAGAAATCATCATTTAATAAAATTTTGTCAATATAAACATGGAACCCGACGCCGTAAGCTTATATCGCGAATAACAGACATAGGACTCGTATATGATCACATTACATTCACTCGGCTTCCCTCGCATTGGTAAACGTCGAGAACTTAAATTTGCAGTAGAACAATATTGGCGTGGCGATATGCCCGAGGAGCATCTTGAATCAATAGGACGACAACTCCGTAGAGAGCAATGGGAAAGCCAATCTGAGTTGGACATGGTCACTGTTGGTGATTTCTCGTTTTACGATCATGTCTTAGATACCAGCTTTCTCTTTGGACACTATCCAGAGTTACAAAGTCAACAGCGCCTGAAGGGTCTTGAACACTACTTTGCATTGGCTCGCGGGTTAGATAACGAAAATACCGGTAATCAGCCCATCACCCCGTTACCCATGACGAAATGGTTTAATACAAATTATCACTATTCTGTTTCCACAATTTCAGAAGATACTGAGTTTAAGCTCAATGCAAAATCACTGTTAGCACAATGTGAAGAAGCTGAAATGGCAGGCTATCGTCCCAAGCCAACGATTTTGGGGCCATTAACTTACCTTTGGTTATGCGATGCCTCTTCTGACAGCCTCAAATTGGAAGCACTACAAAAATTAGTGCCCAAGTACTCCGAATTACTCACAGCATTCTCATCAAACGCTATTGAATGGGTGCAAATTGAAGAGCCCATACTCACACTCGATTTACCCCCTGAATGGAAACAGGCTTTTCAGCAAACTTACAGCACCATTAGAGCAAAATCCTCACCCAAGCTAATGTTAACTACCTATTTTGGTGATATTGGCGAGCACGCCGATTGGGTTCTGAAGCTCCCGGTTGATGGTATTCATTTAGACGCAAAAGCCAATGAATCATATCTCATAACAATTTCTGAACAGTTGGAGCCCCACCAGGTCTTGTCACTGGGGGTCGTTGACGGTAGAAACATTTGGAAAACCAACTACGAGCAAACTTTGGATACAGTAACACCACTGTATAAACGACTGGGAGAGCGGTTATGGCTAGCTCCTTCCACGTCCTTGCTCCACTTACCCGTAGACCTGTCCCTTGAACTTCATTTACCTCGGCAAATTAAGGAGTGGGTATGTTTTGCAAAACAAAGAATTCAAGAACTGACAGATATTAAGCAACTGCTACAGGACGACACACCAAGTACCAGTAAACAACTGTTATTGAAAACCAACAAACAAGCCGTAGAGAGTCGCTCAAAGTCGCTATTAGTACACAAGCCGTTTGTTAAAGTCATGATGATGAATATCAACGAAAATATGTACCACCGCTCAGACGAATTTGAGACTCGCTCGAAGCTCCAACAGCAGACTCTCGCCTTGCCGCCCTTACCCACCACAACAATCGGCTCATTTCCACAAACTAACGCACTCCGAAAGCTAAGACAAGACTTCAAAGAACATCGAATTTCTCACGAGTACCATCAACAAGCAATTCAAACAACCATTGAAGAAAATATTGAATTACAAGAACGCATTGGGCTGGATGTATTGGTACACGGTGAACCAGAACGAAGCGATATGGTAGAATTTTTTGCCGAAAAACTCGACGGGTTTGCGACTACTGAACACGCTTGGGTGCAGTCTTATGGAACGCGATGTGTGCGTCCCCCTATCTTGTATGGCGATACCAGTAGGCCATCACCTATGACGGTTGAACTTGCAACTTATGCTCAGAGCCTAAGCGAAAAACCAGTCAAAGGAATGCTGACGGGGCCTGTTACCATGTTGACTTGGTCGTTTGTCAGAGACGATCAGCCTCGCTCAGTGACGTGCCAGCAGTTAGCACTCGCAATCCGAGATGAAGTAATTGACTTAGAAAGTGCAGGAATCAGTGTCATTCAGATTGACGAACCTGCACTAAAAGAGGGTTTCCCACTGAAACTAGCAGCCCAGCCTAACTATATCCAATGGGCGATTGATAATTTTAAACTTGCTACTTCAGGTGTCAAAAGTACGACTCAGATCCACAGTCATATGTGCTATTCACATTTCTCTGAGCTCATTCCACACCTTCAAAAATTAGATATTGATGTGTTGACCATTGAAAATGCGCGAGCTGGCTCACGATTCCTCAATGAAATAACAGAGTCAAATTATACGAAGGCACTTGGTCCAGGAATTTTTGATATACATACGCCAACAACTCCCTCTGAGATATCGATATCAAACAACGTGAAAGCATTGCTAACTTCTATGCCGCCAACTCAAATCTGGGTCAATCCAGACTGCGGATTGAAAACTCGAACATGGCAGCAAACCGAAGAGAGTTTGAAAAACATGGTCAATGCAACCCAATCAGTGCGCAATGAATTAGAAACTCGAAAGCAAGGTGTTTAACTGCGCGCATGTAGGGAGTAGTCCAGTGACTCCTCCCTTTACCATCCAACTTAAGAATGAAAAAACTACACTTTTCAGACCATTGTCTATAGGCAATATATCAAAAACTTTGAGCTTCTCTCCTATACTCAGAAGGTTACAGAGGTTTAGATTATGGTCCGTTACAATGAATTCGAAGACTGCAGCCAGTTAGTTATCTCGCCCAATCGCTCTGCTTCTTGGAAAGAGGTTAAACTGATATCAGCAATCATTGCCTTAGCCACTGGTACTATTGCCGTTGGTTGGGCACTTGTTGGCGTATGGGTCATATTACCCTTCGCCGGTTTTGAGGTGCTTTTGGTTTTTGGGTTAATGTACGCCATATCCATCAACTCCACAAAGCAACAAGTGCTCACTATCAATGACTCCACCATACTTGTCAGTGAAGGTCGATCGAAACCAAATCAGCAATGGCGTTTCATTCGTCGGTCATGTTTTCTGCAATACATTACACCAAGACACCCAGACGACAGCCCATCGTTGTATATCAAAGACGATCAGTGCAGCGTACAGATTGGCTCGTTTCTCAACCAAAAAGATGCGTTCAAACTAGTAAGCAAATTAGAAGGTGCCGGGATCATGGTAGTGCGAGATCAATGGTGGAAGCCGCAAAGCTACTGATATTGCGGAAGACCAATCGGTTTTAATCACAATTCATGACTCACTGTCCATAGCAGACAATATACTGTCAATTGATTGCTCTCCCCACAAGGTTCTATGAAGCTCACCGCCTGGTGAAAATAGATAAGTCACAGGAAGTTGTCGCGGGCGTGGTGCGAGGGTGGCTATCACATCGTAGCTCAACACTATAGGCGCATGCGCACCATATTTTTCTCGGATTCGTCTCAGCGTTGTTTCCGGCTCCTCATCAAAATTCACTGTCAACACCCGCAAAGGGAGCCGTGTTTTCTGATTATTCAGTGCCGCCAACGCCGGCAACTCTTTTAAGCATGGACGACACCATTCAGCAAAATAATTCACCACTAGCCAATCTTGCTTCAGTGATGACAAGGTTACGGACTCCTCGTCCAATAATACAACCGTTTGCTTATTCGACTGCTGCATCCAATAACCAAAGTAGCCAGCTATAAGTGCTGCACTTATCAATAGAATCCTTTGCAAAACACTATACCTCGTTAATTTCTCCATGTAACATTTACCCACTATCATCAGTTGGAGATAAATTGTCAATGATCACCCTCTATCATAATCCTCGCTGCTCTAAGAGCAGACAAACTCTCAGTATTATACAAGAGCACTCTCACGAAGTAGATGTCGTTGAGTACCTGAAGTCTCCACTGGATCTTGATATATTGCGCGAGCTTGCTAAAAAACTCAATATTGACGATGTGAGAGATATGATGAGAGTGAAAGAGCCTGAATACAAAGAGCTGGGACTCCACTGTGAAGAAACAACGCAACAGCAAAGATTTGAAGCCATGGTAAAAGTCCCCAAATTAATGGAACGTCCAATCGCAGTGTTAGGCGATAAAGCAATTATCGGGCGTCCACCAGAGAACGTAGTAATGTTACTCTCATGATTAATGTACTGATTGTTTATTACAGCAGGCACGGGGCCACCCGTGAACTAGCAAAATATATCGCTCAAGGCGTTGAACAAGCCGGAGCGGAGGCCATATTAAGAACGGTGCCGACGGTCAGTTCAGAGACAGAACAGATAAAAGAAGAGGTACCCGCAAGTGGTGATCCCTATGTCACTCAAGCTGATATAAAAGCTTGTGGTGGTCTTGCACTTGGGAGCCCAACGCGCTTTGGGAACATGGCCGCATCGATGAAGTATTTCATTGATAGTACGACAGAGGCTTGGGTAAAAGGGTCACTAATTGATAAACCAGCATGCGTGTTCACCTCATCAACGAGTATGCATGGTGGGCAAGAGAGTACGCTGCTCAGTATGATGCTGCCGTTAATTCATCATGGAATGATGATAGTAGGCCTACCGTATTCTGAATCAGATTTACACCATACGACCAGCGGTGGTACCCCATATGGCGTTACCCATGTTGCTGGTACCAACAATAGCGCGCAATTAACGGATGAAGAAAAACGCTTAGCCATCGCACAAGGAAAGCGCATTGCTATCCTGGCAACACAATTAAAAAGAAATTAAACATGACGACAAAACAACAACCTGATATGCAACCAAACACAAGATTCTTCAGACACTTGGCTCTGACAAGTTACCTTCTTTTATGCCTGTGGATTGTTGTATGGTACTTAGTATTGGACGCCGCCAATAATTACTCATTGGTATTCGTGAGTTTATTTTGGTTTGCCCCACTTGCCTTCCCGGCGAAAGGTATCATCCAAGGTAACCCCTATACCCACGCTTGGGCTAATTTCATCGTCATGATCTATTTTATGCATGGACTAACGGACATCTACGCGAATAGCGCACAATGGTATTATGCACTCATTGAAATTGTGCTGAGTACTGGAATGCTCGTGGGATGTTGTTTCTACGCTCGGTTAAGAGGGCGTGAATTGGGGTTAGGTCTCAAAAAATTAAAAGACGAGTCGGAATAACCTTAACCGAGTATCTGTTTAACAAAAGGAATAGTTAGCCTACGCTGTTGTTGGAGTGATAGGCTGTCCAGCTTATCAAGTATGCTCACTAGGCTGGTCATATCTCGTTTGCCGCGGGTTAATAAAAAACGTGCGACTTCGGGAGGCATATCAAGCCCTCGCTGCAGTGCGCGGGTAACCAAAAATTCATGGCGTTGTGAATCTGATAATGGTTTTAAATGGAAACTCATCCCCCATTGCAAACGTGACTTTAAATCGGGTAATTCAAAGTTTAATTGAGCAGCCGCTGTGTCTGATGAAAAAACCAGGTGACACGCATCGTTCTCTTTACTCCTATTAAACAAATCAAAAACCGCGGTTTGCCACTCAATACTCCCCTTCAATGCATCAATATTGTCGAAACAGATCAATTCACTGCACTCAAGTCCTTCCAACATCAACGGATGCAATCCATCAAGTGTATTACAATCAATAAACATGGCACTCTCAAATTGACCGCATAAAGCAGAGAGCAGATGTGTTTTGCCACTGTCTTGAGCCCCACTGACAAACGTACTTGAGAATCCTTTTACGACGGCGAGCTCGTGTAGATAACGCAACACAAGCTCATTATCACCAGCAGTGAAGTTTTCAAAACTTTGATTATCCGGTAGTTGAACCGGTAACGACATTTGCTTAATCAAATCAGAATACCTAAGGACGCCAATCAAAGGACAATGAATCCAGCGCTATACCAAATTCATCCCGCTGTTTTAATAGTCGTCCATCCATCTCCAACTCTTGCATCAATTCCGAGCTTGATACTGTAAATGAAATCGAGAACGTGACACGTCCATCATCCATAGCAGTCACATAACTTCCTTGAATTTCTTTAATATTAGAGAGCAGTTTGACTACCTCAACATAGTCTTCCATCGTCGATAGCCCATCTACAACCATCTCGTATTCAGCCTCAATATCCGAAGCGTTATTTGAGGAGTTTACAAATTGCATCATGGTTGAATCGGCAACCTGATGCATAAGATGCACTACAGCATCCTCCTTGGAACTTGCGTCGTGGCTCCCGCTCTCGGCAGGGTTTTTATGCAAAAGACGCCACTCCACTCGCCACTTCATGGTATTACCTATCTCAAGCTTGAACAAACGGGCTGACACAACTTGCCCAGACATATAACGTTCACTGGCGGTCATCAATACAGAGTCAAATCGTCCCCAAACATCAAACACTGAAACCGATTGCTGCTCTTCAAAATCCATGAGCGGAAACAAGATTTGTAGACCTCTTTCTGCTGCCACACGCTCTATGGTTTGCATTTCCAGAGAGTCGATGCTATCCGCGAATAAACGCTTCTTGTTATCGTCTGTTTGCTCTGCAAGCCAAAATAACGTAGTCGGACGTCGACCTGACCACACATTAAAGTTAGCTGATTCGATTAATTGATTGATGAGAGTGGGTTCAAACTCAATATTCATTAAGAGTTCATCACCCTCACGAACATAATGAAACTTGCGAGTGAATCTTTGAGTCTTAATGAGGGCTTGTTGAATTTTCTTATATCGGAGCACAGCCCGGTCACCACTAACGCGAACTAACACCTCTTTCATGGCAGTTTTTGCGGCCATGCTTCTACTCGTATTGCTCTGATCTTTAACCACAACAGTACCACTGTAAAGGCGATTTTCTGCTACCGCAGAAATACTGCCGAAGGCCAAAATACCAACAATCGCAAAAATCCAAAACTTCACGTTTCGCTCCAAACACTTCCAATCGCCCTATTGTTAATGATTTTTTATTAAATTTCATCTTACGATGGCAGTTTTTTTTAATGGACTGCTCTGATCTTCGAAGTTTATGTATTTATCGTTATATTCAATGGGTAATAATACTGCTAAAATAAGCGCCGTTTTAAAACGGGTTATTAACTACTGGAGTATATTGTGAGTCAACAAGAGCAAACATTGAGCTACAAAGATGCAGGTGTGGACATTGACGCTGGCAACGAATTAGTTGAGCGAATTAAGCATGTTACAAAGAAAACGCATCGCCCCGAAGTTCGTGGGGGCCTTGGTGGCTTCGGCGCACTCTGTGCGTTACCAGAAAAGTATAAAAACCCCTTACTCGTATCTGGCACTGATGGTGTCGGCACCAAATTAAGACTTGCAATGGATTTAGAGCAGCATAGCGGTATCGGTATTGATCTTGTCGCTATGTGTGTAAACGACCTTATCGTTCAAGGTGCTGAGCCATTGTTTTTCCTCGATTATTATGCAACGGGTAAACTCGACGTAGATACCGCTGCCGAGGTAGTCACTGGTATTGGCGCGGGTTGTGAAATGTCGGGCTGCGCCTTGATTGGTGGTGAGACTGCCGAAATGCCTGGAATGTATCACGGCAATGATTACGACGTTGCAGGCTTCTGTGTCGGTGTTGTTGAAGCCGATGATGTCATTGACGGTTCAAAAGTTGCTCCGGGTGATGCCTTAATTGCACTTGCGTCATCTGGACCACACTCTAATGGCTATTCGCTTGTGCGAAAAATCATTGAAGTCAGTAATGCAGACCTGACGACAGAGCTTGACGGCAAAGCATTGAAAGATCACTTACTCGAACCGACTCGCATTTATGTAAAGTCGCTTTTGTCCCTCATTAGTCAATATCCTGTCCACGCACTATCACATATTACAGGGGGTGGATTCTGGGAAAATATTCCACGGGTCCTACCCAACAATACCAAGGCAGTCATTGATGGTGGTAGCTGGTCATGGCCGAGTATTTTTAACTGGTTACAATCAAGCGGTAACGTAACAACGCATGAAATGTACCGTACATTCAATTGTGGTGTTGGAATGGTAGTAGCCTTGCCTGCTGAACACGCTGAAGCAGCTGTTGCTCATTTGATTGACGCTGGTGAAAATGCTTGGTTAATCGGACATATCGCTGAAGCAACCGGCGAAGAAGCCCAAGTTGAGATAAAATAAATGAAATCCATTGTTGTATTAATCTCGGGTAATGGTTCCAATCTGCAATCGATTATTGATGCAATTGAAGCGAATCAGATTAATGGAAAGATCGTTGGTGTAGTCTCAGACCAAGCAGATGCATACGGATTAACACGAGCTGATAACGCAGAGATCGAAACACGAGTTCATGCTTACGATGGTTACTCTAGCAGAGCAGACTATGACACTGATTTACAGAAGATTATTGAAGAATTCAACCCCGATTTAATTGTATTGGCGGGCTTCATGCGTATACTTTCTGACTTTATTGTGGAACGTTTCTCTGGTGCCATGGTCAATATTCATCCTTCTTTACTGCCAAAGTACAAAGGGTTGAATACGCATCAGCGGGCAATTGACTCTGGTGATATCGAACATGGCGTGTCGGTTCACTTTGTAACGCCAACACTGGATGACGGCCCAGTGATTATTCAAGCCAAAGTGCCAGTATTTGAGGATGACTCTGCAGGGGAACTTGCTGCTCGAGTTCAAGAGCAAGAGCGCAAGATTTATCCTCTAGTGGTTAAATGGTTCTGCGAAAACCGGCTACACATGGAGAACGGCGTTGCAACACTTGATAAAACAATTATTCCCGAGACGGGTTACGCATCAGAGTAACCTGCTGTTCTCATTGTTTGTAGCTACTTTCTCTGTAGCTACCTTTGCCTATCAAGCACCGAATACTGAAACCCCCACTCCTCTGCCCACATTTGAGTTACAGCCATACCAAGCACGATACAATGGCTATGCAAAAGGAAAGCGATTAGGAGAAGCAACACGCAAGCTCTCGGTTGATTCAAACAATGAATATCGATTTGAATTCACATCAAAGCTTAGATTCCTTTTTATCACCGATAAACGCTCGGAATCCGTCAACTTTACGAGTAACAACGGCGTTATTACGCCATTACACTATCAGTACTCGCGCTCTGGTACTGGAAAAGATAAATCACTCAACATAGAGTTTGATAGCAAAAATCAGAAAATCACGGTGTCCACTCAACCAGACCAACCAATCCATTTTGAAGGACAATGGGACAATCAGAGTTACTACATTGCGTTGAAACAAAAACTTGCGGCTGGAGAAACCCAATTTAGTTTTGATTTAATCACACATAAGGGAGATCAAAAAACCTATCACTACTCAGTATCTACTCCTTCAACTATCAGCGTGCCATACGGCGAACTTGATGCGCTTAAAGTCACGGTACAAAGCAGCAATGCGCAACGTGTGACATATGCATGGTTTGCCCCCAGCTTAAATTACACTCTAGCTAAGCTTGTTCAATACAAGTCTGGAAAAGAGCACGGCAAAGTTGAGTTACAGGATTATTCTACTAACCCAGAGAAATCTAGAGATTAGCGCTGTTCTCGTTGACGCCACTGTAGGTTGAGTTGTTCACGCGTTCCCCTTGTTTGAAGATAACGTACTCTTTATTTTTCATTTGATGCCAAGACTCATCCCCTGTGAGCGGGCGCGTCGCGACCACAGTAACAATATCATTCGGTGTGGTCTCTTCCTGAAAGTCAATAGTCACATCAGCGTCAATCAGTGTAGCTTTACCGAACGGTGCACGGCGAGTGATCCAATGTAAATTGTTACTGCAATACGCCAGCATATAAACACCATCAGTGATGAGAAGGTTATAAACACCCAGAACCTCAATCTCATCACACAAAGACGCAATGTATTCAAACACCTTTAAATTATCTTGCGGTTTTTGACCAAACTGCTCACGTGCTTTATTCAACAACCAACAAAACGCCCATTCACTATCCGTTGAACCAACCGGTGTATAACGGTCATTTGGCATCACCAGATGATGAGTATGGTCTTTTAACTGACCATTATGAGCATAGGTCCAATTTTGTCCCCACAATTCACGAGTAAACGGATGTGTATTCACAAGACATACCTCACCCACATTAGCTTGACGAATATGACTAACAACAACTTCGGATTTAATGGGGTATTGCTTAACCAGCTCTGCGACATTTGAATCACAACTTGGCTTCGGATCTTTAAAGCTTCTGCAACCTAACCCCTCATAAAACATGATCCCCCAACCATCTCGATGCGGCCCGGTTCTTCCCCCACGTTCGAGTAGTCCACTGAAACTAAAACAAATATCCGTTGGTACGTTCGCCGACATACCGAGTAACTCGCACATAAATCCTCTGAGTCATAGTTTTTCATGAATGTAACGGAAATATTACATCAGCTATTTTGAGATTTATACCATACTTAATGACAACTTTTTCTTGCATTTCGTTAAATGTGAAGATATTGTAAACCATCTGGTCAGACCTCCGTGGAGTTAGTTATGGAACTTGGATATTCAATAATCGTTTTGCTATTTATAGTGGTGTTAACACGCTACTTTAATGTTTCAATCACAAAAACCGCTCTTGTAGCAATTATTCCCGCCGTTGCTGGTAGTTATTTGGGCTATACCCCTATTTGGCTAACCTCTGTCATCATTGGCTTCTTTGTTGTTTTTGGAATTCCGCCAATACGCAAGACGTTAATCAGTTCACATATCTTTTCGCTGTACAAATCCATCATGCCCGAGATGTCATCAACCGAAAAAGATGCAATTAACGCGGGGAGCGTCTGGTGGGATGGCGATTTGTTTAGCGGCAAGCCAAACTGGAAAACGTTACATAATTATGGGAAGCCAAGCTTAAGTGCTGAAGAAGAAGCATTTTTGAACGGTCCCGTGGAGACCGTATGTAACATGGTCAATGAATGGGAAATTAATCATAAAGACGCCGACTTATCGCCGGAAATATGGCAATACCTGAAAGATCACAAGTTCTTTGCCATGATCATTAAAAAAGAATTCGGTGGACTAGAATTTTCTGCCTACGCGCAATCCCGCGTCTTACAGAAGATATCGGGTTCGAGTATCGTGCTAGCTTCGACGGTTGGCGTACCTAATTCTTTAGGGCCAGGTGAGCTACTTCAACATTATGGAACACCTGAGCAACAGCAACACTATCTGCCTCGCCTTGCATCTGGTTTAGAGATCCCATGTTTTGCACTAACGAGTCCAGAGGCTGGCTCTGACGCCGGTTCTATCCCTGATACTGGTGTTGTTACTAAGGGCATGTGGGACGGAAAAGAAGTGTTAGGTATGCGAATTACTTGTAATAAACGCTACATCACTCTCGCGCCCATTGCTACTGTTGTTGGTCTTGCGATAAAACTTCAAGATCCTGAAGGTTTACTGGGTGGACAAAAAGAACTTGGTATCACCTGTGCTCTTATCCCTGCTGATACTGACGGGCTGAAAATTGGACGTAGGCATTTCCCGTTAAATATTCCATTTATGAATGGTCCTATCCAAGCAAACGACATGTTTGTTCCCCTCGACTTTATTATCGGCGGTGCAGAGATGGCGGGACAAGGCTGGAGAATGTTGGTTGAATGTCTCTCTGTCGGTCGCTGCATCACACTACCATCAAATTCTGCCGGTGGCGCAAAAACTGTCGCAATGGCTTCAGGCGCTTATGCTCGTATCAGACGTCAATTTAAACTACCTATTGGACAGATGGAGGGCATTGAGGAAATGCTCGGTCGAATGGGCGGCAACGCTTACCTTATGGATGCTGTTACCAGTATGACCATGATTGCCCTCGACCAAGGTGAAAAACCGTCTGTCATTTCAGCTATTTGTAAATACCACCTCACAGAAAAAATGCGTCAAGTCGTAAATGATGCGATGGATGTGCATGGGGGTAAAGGCATATGTTTAGGTCCCAATAACTACTTGGGACGTGCCTATCAAGGTGCACCCATTGCCATCACAGTTGAGGGCGCCAATATCCTAACGCGAAATATGATGATATATGGTCAAGGTGCTATACGCTGTCACCCCTATGTATTAGAAGAGATGTTAGCGTGTCAAATTGAAGATAAGAAAGCTGCGCTCTCGCAATTTGATTCGGCGGTATTTGGTCACATCGGGTTTACTATGAGCAACCTCGTCCGAACCGTATGGACTAGTCTGACTGGCACCAAACTACTCCTAGCACCAGTCAACGACGAGACAGCTAGATACTACAAAGCTTTAGAGACTTACAGCGCCAACCTTGCATTAGTCTCAGACCTTAGCATGGCACTGTTAGGCGGCAGCTTAAAACGTAAAGAACGTATCTCCGCGCGCCTCGGTGACATGCTCTCCTACTTATATTTAGGGTCAACCGTATTGCATCGTTACCACGCTAATGGGCGCAATAAAGACGAACTTGTATTTGTACACTGGTGCATGCAGGATTGCCTGTCAAAACTTGAAGACAGCATGCTTTCACTGTTCAACAATTATCCATCACGTGTTATGGGTTCAATATTAAAAGGTCTTACGCTACCATTTGGTAAGCGTTTCAATGGGCCGACAGATAAGATGGACCAGACTATTGCAAACGTGCTACAAAATCCGAGTGAGACACGTGAAAAAATTGGAGAAGGTCAGTTCCTAACGCCTTCAGACGACAACATTCTTGGCCATCTTGAGATGACACTAAGAGACATCATTGTGTGTGAAAAATTACACGAAAAAGTAGTACAAGCGACGGGACAACGAACACCATTTGTGCGTCTAGATAAAATCGCTGAAACTGGTCTCGCCTCTGGTGCACTAAATGAGGAGCAAGCCGAACTGCTTCGAATGACCGAAATCAATCGTTTACGTGTCATCAATGTTGATGATTTTGACTCACGAGAGTTAATGTTGGGTCAATCAAATGAACAACAACATAAAGTTGCTTAGATTCATAATGTAAATACATCACTGACTACACCAATAAAAGCCGAGACATATCTCGGCTTTTCCAATTAGACACTTACAAAATATTTACACACCAAGCAAAAACGTTAACCATTCATCAATAATTAGCTTTATTTTGTATATATTATTGTAATTCCAACAAATATTGCTAGTCACAGCCTCCCTTTCAATTATGGCTTCGCCTCTTCTTTTAAATCATCAAAGAATTTTTTAACATTTTTGTCACTTTTTATTGCGGACAATATGGCAATCCTCCGCACCCTCTGGTATATTGTTGACAATATACTAAAGACAATTAGAGATGCGGTGTGATTAATCGAAATAGAATCGAAAACGTTAAGGTTGAATATTATCAAGTACCACTAAGTGAAGTACTGTCAGATGCAAAACATGGTGACCATACTCATTTTGAGTTAGTTGTATGTCGCCTTACCTGTGCTGACGGAACCGAAGGTGTTGGATACACATATACCGGTGGTAAAGGCGGCCGTGCAGTTTGCGCTATTATTGAACATGACCTTTCCAATCTACTTAAAGGGCTTGATGCTGGACGTATCGAAGAGGTCAACGAGCACATGTTGTGGCATATGCATTACGTTGCGAGAGGCGGATTGGTATCGTTCGCAGTGTCTGCTGTCGACATCGCACTTTGGGATATCCGTTGTAAACGCCTTGAACAACCCTTATGGCAAGTCGCTGGTGGTAATGCAGATCGTGTGGCGTGTTATGCTGGTGGTATCGATTTGAACTTTTCTCTCGAAAAGTTGATTCAAAAGAACCAAAATTACCTCGACCGTGGCTTTGAAGCAGTCAAGATCAAAGTCGGTCAAGAAAACCTTAAAGATGACGTTGATCGCGTTGCCGCAATTCGGGAGTTGATCGGTCCTGATCGTAAGTTTATGGTTGATGCCAATTATTCAATGTCACTCGCGAAAGCTGTTCAAGCCGGACTCGCGTTTGAACCTTATGATATCGCTTGGTTTGAAGAGCCGACGCTACCCGATGATTACAAGGGATATGCTCACATTGCAAACAAAATCAATATCCCGCTAGCAATGGGCGAAAACCTGCACACCATCCAAGAGTTTACCTATGCCATTGACCAAGCTCGTTTGAGCTACTTGCAACCCGATGCCTCAAACATCGGTGGTATTACCGGTTGGTTAAAAGTTGCAACATTAGCGCAAGCACATAATCTTCAGCTATGTAGTCATGGAATGCACGAGCTTCATGTTTCACTCATGGCCTCACAGCCTCATGCTGGAATGATGGAAGTACACTCGTTCCCGATTGACGAATATACAACGCATCCGTTTAGAATGGAAAATGGTAAAGCAATTGCACCATCCATCCCAGGAACAGGTGTCGTTTTCGATATGAACAAACTAGATCCACATAGAATCAAACTGTAGTTTAGGAATTCAATATGCAAGCAGCACAGTATTTAGGAAATAAGTCTTTTTCGATTTCTGCCGGTGAAGCCGTTTCACCTTCCGCAGGAGAAGTTCGCCTAGACGTTGGTTATGTCGGTATCTGTGGTACTGATATGCACATCTATCATGGCGTCATGGATCAACGTGTCATGCCACCGAAAGTTATCGGTCACGAGATGTCGGGTACGGTTGCCGAGATCGGTGACGGTGTCGAAGGTTTCGAGATTGGTGATCGTGTTGTGGTTCGCCCACTCGACTACTGCGGTGAATGTCCTGCATGTAAGGCGGGTCACAGCCACGTTTGTCAAAATTTAAAATTCATGGGTATTGATACTCCAGGAGCTTTTCAATCAAGCTGGACAGTTAAAGCCCGAACGCTTCACAAATTACCAGAATCTGTATCTCTGCAACAAGGTGCATTGGTCGAACCGCTTGCGGTTGCGGTGCACGACATCAACCGTGCGGAATTGAAAGCCGGTGAACACGCGGTGGTTATTGGTGGAGGCCCAATCGGTCAACTGATTGCTCAAGTAGCAAAATCTATGGGCGCAGACGTTATCATGTCAGAGGTTAATGAAACTCGACAGGCATTCGCCCAACAGCACGGTATTAAAACTGTTAACCCAATACAAGACAACTTAGTTGATGTTGTGAATGAATGGACCAACGGCAAGGGTGCTGATGTTGTTTTTGAAGTGTCAGGTGTGCAACCTGCAATTGATGTAATGACAGAGATAGCGGCAGTTAGAGGCCGTATATGTATGGTCGCAATTCATTCAGACAAACCACAAGTTGATCTCTTCAAATTCTTCTGGAAAGAATTGCAACTTGTCGGTGCACGAGTCTATCAGAGCGAAGATTTTGACCAAGCGATAGAACTGTTGGCCAACAACAAATTGGCGTTGGATGCATACGTTACCTCGGTAAACGCCCTCGGTAATATTCAAAATGCATTCGCTGAATTAGCCAGTGATCCACAAGGCATGAAAGCCTTAATTTCCTGTCAAGAATAAGGATTTATAATGATACTCAACAATTTCTCACTCGAGGGCAAAGTTGCTCTTGTTACAGGCTGTAAACGCGGTATTGGTAAAGCAATGGCATTGGGACTTGCGGAAGCTGGCGCTGACATCATCGGAGTTTCAGCATCTCTTGAACAAGATTCTGCAGTTGAACAAGAAGTGAAAGCGTTAGGGCGTAATTTTCAGGGCTATCAATGTGACTTTTCAAATCGTGAGGCGCTATACGCTTTCATCGAACAATTAAAAGGCAATCACCCTGTCATTGATATTTTAGTTAACAACGCGGGCACCATTTTGCGTGCGCCAGCTGCAGAGCACAGTGACGAATACTGGGACCAAGTCATTGACGTGAACCTGAATTCTCAATTTATCCTGACCCGTGAAGTGGGTAAAGGAATGCTTGAGCGTGGCGAAGGTAAAGTTATTTTCACCGCGTCATTACTGACTTATCAAGGTGGGATCACAGTTCCTGGATATGCTGCGAGTAAAGGGGCTATTGGCCAATTGGTCATGGCATTCTCTAACGAATGGGCAAGTAAAGGGATTAATGTTAACGGCATTGCGCCAGGATATATTGCGACTGATAACACCCAAGCATTGCGTGAGGATGCAGAGCGCTCAGAGTCGATCTTAGCACGAATCCCTCAAGGGCGTTGGGGCGAGCCTGAAGACTTTAAAGGTCCAACGGTATTCTTAGCTTCAAAAGCCTCTAATTATATGAACGGTAGTATTATGCTGGTTGACGGCGGATGGATGGGAAGATAACCATGATTGAAATTAAAAATAACTTACAATTTATCAACGGTGAGTACATCAGCTCAAGCGAAACTGAAACCGTTGAAGTACTCAACCCAACGACAGGTGAAATCGTTGGTACCGTGCCACGTGGCAGTGAAAAAGATGCACAGTTAGCACTAGATACTTCTGCACACGCGCAAAAATTATGGAAAAAAGTGCCTGCCAGACAGCGTGCTGCCCTACTCCGTCAGTTTGCACAAGCCATTCGTGATGAAAAAGAAGCGTTAGCGACCTTACTTGTTCAAGAGCAAGGTAAACTGCTTACAGTGGCTCGTCACGAAGTTGAAGCCACCTGTACTTTCATTGAATACGCATGTGACAACGCATTAACCATCAAGGGTGACATTCTACCTTCTGATAATGAAGACGAAAAAATCTTCATTCATAAATACCCCAAGGGTGTTGTGGTTGGTATTACTGCATGGAATTTTCCGCTGGCATTAGCCGGAAGAAAAATAGGTCCTGCATTAATCACGGGTAACAGTATCATTATTAAACCTACCGAAGAGACTCCATTAACAACAATGGAACTTGGTCGTATTGCAAATAAAGCAGGCTTACCCAAAGGCCTATTAAATATCGTCAATGGTAAAGGCACTATTCTCGGTAAATATCTATGCGAGAGTCCAATCACCAAGATGATTACCATGACGGGCAGTACACGTGCAGGTCAGGAAATCTACAAAAGCAGTGCAATTCATTTAACCCACGTAATGCTCGAGTTAGGTGGTAAAGCACCGTTTGTTGTTATGGAAGATGCAGACATTGACCAAGCCGTTGAAGCAGCGTTTTGGACGCGCTTTGCAAACTGTGGTCAGGTATGTACATGTGCAGAGCGTCTTTACTTACACGCGGATGTGTATGATGAATTCATGGATAAGTTCCTTGCAAAAGTCAAGACATTGAAAGTAGGCAACCCACTTGATGAATCTGTCGAAATGGGGCCAAAAGTCAACCAGCGTGAAATTGCATTGATTCAATCACAGGTAGACCAAGCCGTTAAACAAGGTGCCAAAATTGCCATAGGTGGAACGTCTGCACCCGTAACAGGCTACGAGAACGGCTGCTGGTTTGAGCCAACAGTACTGGTGGATGTCGATCAGTCAATGACGATTGTAAAAGACGAAACATTTGGTCCGGTATTGCCAATTGTGAAAATCACATCCGTTGACGATGCGATTGCGTTTTCCAATGACAGTGAGTTTGGCTTATCTGCATACGTATTCACGGAAAATAAGGACTACATCAACCAGTTCATTGATGAGCTAGAAGTAGGTGAAGTCTACGTTAATCGCGGTATTGGTGAGCAACATCAAGGCTTCCATTACGGCCTGAAAATGTCAGGTTGTGGTGGAGAAGACGGTGAGTATGGTTTAGAGCAATACCTAGACAAAAAAACTGTTTATCTTAAACAATAATAATGTGGTAGGATTTCGGCAAAGAATAAGAAGAAGGATATTTGCGTATGTATGAAGGTAAAGTCGTGGTTTCCGTGCGCGATCAGATCGCGAGAAAACTGAGAAACGACATCATAGATGGAACGCTCAGCGAAAGTGAAAAGCTCAAAGAGCAAGAACTCGCCCAACGCTTCGGCGTATCGCGTGGTCCAATCCGTGACGTCTTATTGCAGCTCACCAAGGAAGGCCTATTAACGTCTAAGCCCAACTGTGGGGTATCAGTCAACACTGCACTGAACCCTCACATGCAGACGCTAATGGTTGAATTACGTACCGAAATCGAAATGCATGCATTGCGTTCATCTATTGACACATTAACAGATAAAGATTTCGACGAACTATCTGGCTGTCTTTCAGCGCTAATTGATGCCTTTAACGAGGAAAACTATACATTAGTCACAGAGCTAGACATGAGTTTCCACCGCTATTTCGTGCAGAAAGCGGGCGGCTCAGACCTCGTGAACATTTGGGAACCCATTGTCTATCGCATGCGAATGAACTATCGCCGCATCGACAATGCTGACGATTGTTTTACGGAACACAACCGTATTCTCAATGCCATGATGGATCGTGATATTGAAGAAGCAATTGCGGCACTTCAAGCTAACATTCGCTAACCACGGTAATCTTTAATAGACGCCACTGAGTGAATTAAGCACAAAAATCTACAAAAAGGGATCGAAAGGTCCCTTTTTTATTAATGCCGACTAGCAACGTGAGACCAAGAATGATGATTGAACTTGCACTTATTAACCCAAAGAGCCCAGATAATGTTGGTAGTGTCTTACGTGCTGCTGGCTGTTATGGTGCACAGCGCATTCTTTATAGCGGAAATCGCTATCACTTTGCAAAAGCATTTAGAACCGATACAAAAGACAATCACCTCAATATCCCAACACAACAGATCAGTGATGTAGCAGAGTTGAATCACAATCAATGTCAGCGCGTCGTCATTGAACTCGTTGAGAACGCAACCCCCCTTCCTGAATTCAAACACCCTGAAAATGCTGTCTATATCTTTGGTCCTGAAGATGGATCTGTACCTCAAGAAGTCGTCAGCCAGGCCCATCATGTGGTCTACATTCCAACCAAGGGGTGTATGAATCTGGCAGCAACAGTGAATGTGGTCTTATATGACCGCTTGGCAAAGTCTCAAGCTTTTCAAACAGACAATTTACTGATACGTCAAAGTAGAGATAGAAACAATACAACGCGTTGCTAAGCGTCATTGTTGTTGCAATACAAACAACAATGGCATCTTCATACCTCTGCTTTATATCGCTTTAAGTTAAAAATAAAACCCTCAGTTAAATCGCTCGTTTTGTCTCACTTTTCTGTTGCAAAAACACTCATTCATCCATAAAAAAGGCTCGCAATGCGAGCCTTCTTATTGATTAACAACTAGTTCTAGAAGAATTAGAACTGGTAGTTAGCACGGAAGTAGTAGAAACCGCCGTTAACACCAAATGGTGCTGTTGTTGGATACTGTGAACCAACCCAATCCCAGTAAGGGTTTTCAGTTGGACG
>CAXRGH010000104.1:0-12556 GCA_964230195.1 Alteromonadaceae bacterium | reverse complement strand
AAGCATTAAGTTTTGTTGCGCCAGTGCATACAATGCGTCTGTTTGTGCGGCCACCATTTCGGTACGATCAAGATTGTTCCACTGTGACATATCAAACAGGGTTTGTGTCAGTCTAAGCTCGCCAGTTTTGTTGGTTCGATTGATAAGATTGCCATCGTGAGAAAAATCTTCGTCTTTGCTTGCCAATAGATTCAAAGACAACTGAGGTAACAGTGGGGCTCTGCTGACATCCACATCATCCATTGCGGCATCACGGTCAGATTTTGCCTTGAGTGTGACGGGGTCATTTTTTATTGCCAGTTGATAGATGTCAAAAAGATTTTCAGCATTTGCCATTGAGGAGTACATCACGCCCAGAAGCATGGGAACTAACATTCTTTTCATTGGTAGGTACCTTGTGTCCATGTTTTATGATTATCATTCACTTTAACTACTAGTTTGCGCCATAATACAATTAAATCAAGCACGTGATGGCATTTGCCTGTGAAAATGTGACAAAATTTGTAAGTTAATGTTTTCAGTGTGTTTTACTATCTTAAAAAGAGGAATACGCCGGTTATGAGTAATTGTTCATATCGCCCTGAATTTAATCATCAAGATGTGACCATGGAAGGTAAGGATAGTCTGTATCGAGGCTTTTATGAGTTGAATAAATACCGTTTCACCCATGCCTTATATCGTGGCGGTAAAAGCCAAATCATTGAACGTGAAATCATTGAACGGTGCAATGCAGTGGGGGTATTACCCTATGATCCCGTTAATCGTGCATTCGTAATGATTGAGCAAATTAGAATTGGCGCGATGGCAACCACTGATAGCCCATGGTTATTGGAGTGTGTTGCTGGAATGATTGAACCAGGAGAAGAAAAAACAGACGTGTGCATTCGTGAAGCAGAAGAGGAAGCTGGCTTACACTTGACACACGTGATCCCCATGACCGATTATCTCGTTAGTCCTGGCGCATCTACTGAACGTTTATTTATTTACCTAGCCGCAGTGGACTCTTCAAAAGTGGGTGGTGTGTTTGGATTACCTGAAGAAGGGGAAGACATTTTGGTCAAAGTGATTCCGGAAGACGATATGTACACTATGTTAGTCAATAACCAAATTGACAACGCAGCGTGTTTGATTGCACTGCAACACTTCTTTTTACGTAAAAATGAATATATAACGCAATTAACGCAAAGTGGGCTTGTGGAGTGATGGACAAGCGAAACTACCGACCCAGTATCCCACGGTGGTTAAACTTGTGTGAACGTAACTATGTTGGATTGCTGACGTTGTTGCCTGAACTAGACACAGAATCGTTGTCATACGCGTTTACTGCACAAAAGAATCAGTACATCATTACAGTGAGTGAATGCAGCCGTTTTACTACCACTTTGACTTGTACCCAGACTAACTTAGGACTACCTAATTATCTCAAAGTTGAAATGATGGTTAGACTTTATCATGATGTTCACGTTGCTGAAGTGTTGAGCTGGAAAAAACAATCACGACTAAAAGCAAAATACGACTATCCAAATCAGCAAATGCATCAACCGGATGAGCGTGAACAGAGTGATCGATTCCTTGCGGAATGGATTGGCTTTTGTCACAGCGCTAAGGCTGAGCTTCCGCAATAACCTCGGATTTATATGGTTGACTACCCAAAGGCATCTTCATCACTATGACGAAACATTTACTGTATCTCCACGGCTTTTTAAGCGGACCTGCTTCCGAAAAGGCTCAGCAGACGGTCCAATATTTTGAAAACAAGCATCCAGATATTAGGATTCATTGCCCTCAATTGCCATTTGATTTCGAACGGTTGCCTGACACGCTTCGTGAACTTCAGCGGTCCCTTGCGGAGAGTCAACAGGTTGGCATTATAGGTAGTTCATTAGGTGGTTACCTTGCCACTTATTTAAGCGACCAACTGAACTGTCCCGCGGTTGTCATTAATCCGGCGGTTAAGCCAGATGAACTGCTGATGGATTACTTGGGTGTTCATCAATGCTACTACAGTGACAGGAGTGTTGAGGTGAAAGCTGAACATCTGCCGTTATTACGTTCGTTGAGGATACCTAACGCACCGTTAAAAGTGCGTGCTTACTTACAAACGGGAGATGAAATACTAGACTACCGTCAAGCTGAGACTTATTACCATCCATCTCAACTCGTTATCGAAGAAGGCGGTGATCACAGTTTCCAAGGGTATGTTGCTCATCTTCCGGCAATTCACGATTACTTGTTTGGTGAAACGGACGATTGAGAATTGTTTTTAGCGTCATTGGCTGGCAAATTTTTCTGCGAATGTGAATTGGTGGTTGTTTCCTCCTGTGTTTTCGGTTACAACCTCATACTATAAAAAAGTTTTAACGCCAGATAGAAATACATCATGTCAAATCAATATAATGCTGAAGCCATTGAAGTCTTAAACGGCTTAGAGCCTGTCCGTCGCCGTCCGGGGATGTACACAGATACCGTCCGTCCAAACCACTTAGGACAAGAGGTCATTGATAACAGTGTTGATGAGGCCCTTGCCGGTCATGCATCGGCGGTTAAGATTATTTTGCACGCTGATCAATCGATGGAAGTGATTGATGATGGTCGCGGTATGCCTGTGGATATTCATCCAGAAGAGGGGATATCAGGTGTCGAGTTGATCATGACTAAGCTCCATGCTGGTGGTAAATTTTCAAACAAAAATTACCAGTTCTCAGGTGGTTTACATGGCGTGGGTATTTCTGTTGTTAATGCATTATCTAGCCGTGTTGAAGTGACTATTCGCCGTGATTCAAAAGTCTATCAGATTGCGTTTGAACACGGTGAAAAGGTGTCGGATTTAGAAGTCATTGATACGTGCGGTAAGCGCAATACCGGTACCCGTGTACATTTCTGGCCAGATGCACAATATTTCGACTCGGGTAATTTCTCGGTTACCAAATTAGTGCACAACCTCCGAGCGAAAGCCGTGTTGTGTCCTGGATTATCTATCCGCTTCGATAACAAAATTACCAAAGAAACAACCGAGTGGTGTTACACCAACGGCCTTGAGGACTATTTGATTGATAGTCTTAAAGCGTTACCAACGCTGCCTGAAAATGATTGTTTTGTTGGCGACTTCAAAGCGAATAATGAGGCTGTTGAGTGGGCCGTGAGTTGGTTGCCTGAGGGCGGTGAGGGTATCACTGAAAGTTATGTTAACTTGATCCCAACGGCGCAAGGCGGTACACACGTCAACGGATTACGCCAAGGGTTACTTGAAGCTATGCGTGAATTCTGTGAATTTCGCAACTTATTACCGCGCGGTGTGAAACTTTCGCCAGAGGATATCTGGGATCGGTGTAGTTATGTCCTCTCAACAAAAATGTTGGATCCACAGTTTGCCGGGCAAACCAAAGAACGCTTGTCATCACGTCAGGCTGCAGCCTTTGTTTCAGGTGTTGTCAAAGACGCATTTAGTTTGTATTTGAATCAGCATACTGATGTAGCCGAATTGTTAGCAGAGTTATGTATTGCTAACGCGCAACGTCGGTTACGTCAAAGCAAGAAAGTGGCTCGTAAGAAAGTGACACAAGGGCCAGCATTACCTGGCAAGTTAACAGATTGTAGCAGTCAGGACATTTCTCGTTCTGAATTGTTTTTGGTGGAAGGGGATTCGGCCGGTGGTTCGGCAAAGCAGGCTCGTGAAAAAGATTTTCAAGCCATCATGCCGTTGCGCGGTAAGATCTTGAATAGTTGGGAAGTAGAGTCTTCTCAAGTACTGGCTTCACAAGAAATCCACGATATCTCTGTTGCCCTCGGCATTGATCCCGATAGTGATGATTTAACGGGTTTACGTTACGGAAAAATTTGTATTTTGGCTGACGCCGATTCGGATGGATTACATATTGCCACTTTATTGTGTGCATTGTTTGTAAAACATTTCAGAACGCTGGTGGTAAGAGGTCACGTGTATGTTGCTATGCCGCCATTATTCAGGATTGATGTTGGGAAAGAAGTGTTTTATGCCCTTGATGAGGGTGAAAAACAAGGCATATTGGATCGCATTGAGGCCGAGAAAAAACGTGGAAAAGTCAACGTCCAGCGCTTTAAAGGCTTAGGTGAAATGAACCCTATGCAATTGCGTGAAACAACAATGGACCCGAATACACGACGCCTCGTTCAGCTAACCATTGATGACGCAGAGCATATGGTTGAGTTGATGGATATGTTGTTGAGTAAAAAACGTGCGTCTGATCGAAAAGGCTGGTTAGAAACCAAAGGAAATATGGTTGAGTTAGATTAACTCAGTGTCTCAGAATTGATGACTGTGTAAAGGAGTACTTAGTATGGATAGTTGGTTATCATTGAGTCTGCTTATTTTTGGTGTGATCACTGCGTCTATGCTTGTGATTGTGCTCGCACCAAAATCAGGACTGATGTGGTTCTTCCAGCGGGAAGTGAGTGAGCCCTATAGCCTTTTTCTTGCGCAGGCTGGTGCGCTGCCAATCTCCGCTATTGGTGCATTGATGATTTGGGCATCATTCATTCCAGCCATGCAATGTCCGGTGGCGGTTGTCGCTATCATCAGTAAGCTAGTTTTTATTGGTTTGTTGTTCAAATCTTGGGCTGTGGTTGGAAAAGGTTACTTATTAACCATCTATGTTGATGCATTGGCTGTGATTGTCTTGTTCAGCTTATTAGTGTCAGCATAACTGCTGATTAAAGTACGATAGAAAATAAAGGGATAGCATTTTCTTGAGAAACTTCTTGTACAAAAATTAAACAATCCGGGTGGGTGGCCGATAACATAATTGAGCATATGTTGTTTCCATGCCACCTTAATACCACATCATCTTTGATGTGGTTTTTTTTGCGTGAAGGTTGGGTATTCACAATTCGTGGCTTTGATGGAGGTAATAACATGTTCAAGGAACGTAAACTGATGACTCACGCTTCATGGTTGGATAGTGATGGTGTGAAAATTTACACCATCAGCGCTCATAATGAGACTGTTCAACAAACGAGATTTGCTCAGCGCCTACAAGAGGTAAAAAGGCAAAAAGCAAAAGTGTGGTGTCATGTGCCAGCGTTTGCCATTTTTCATCAAGGCGAATCCTTTCCCTACTTGATTTTGGCGTGGTGGGGTAATGACAATGAGTTATTTACCTCAGTCTCGGTTTTGCAAGATGAAGTATGGCTGGAAGATGCTAATCAATATTCTTTCTGCGTTTACGACCTAGAGGTTATTTGGGCTGAGCGTAATATCTTCATCGAAACAATGGATTGCGCTAATCCCAACCTGTCCCATTATCGGGCTTTGCGCGCAGAAAAAGCGCTACTCGATGACATACCGTAATACTACCGTGGATTATCAGTTGCCACATTAAAGCTATCTCGCAGCAATAATGGTGAGACATGTGTTCCCCATTGTTTGTCATCCAATGTGTATGGATCAATTAACACGATACTGTGTGAGGATGCCTTACTCCAGTTTGGCGTTGCGTAAGGTACGGTGTTTGGTAAGGTACTTTCCATTAGGTGGCAGTCAAATAACTGAACATTGTTGATGGGGTCATAGCGTAGCGGTTCACCCACCTCAAGATTGATACCCATGGTTTCCCATATTCCACGGTGTGCGGCACAGGCTAAAGACTCAGTCGAACGCTTTTGAGCAACAGACAATTGAAAAGACTGTTCGTTTTGAAGTGCTAAAAGCTGATGTTTGACTCGAATCACACAAGCGCCGAAGTCGCCGTCGTGAGTGATACTCGTATGAGTCGCTCTGCACATGGGCTCATATGGGGTATTGGGTTGACAACCAGTGATGAACGTAACGACCAATGTGCAAAATAAGGCGAGAAAAGTTGAATTTGTCATGTTTTTTATTCGATTTATTTTTATTTCAAATAGCATGCAAGAGCGTTTTCAATCATAGTCACACGATCGCTTAGTGCAAGCAACTAAATATCCGTCAGATTGAACAAAATCAAAGAAACATGCGTATACTTACGCCATAAAAATTATAAGAAATCTAAAATCTGAGGTGCTGCGTGGGTAAATATTTATTGTCGCCATTAAGTGTTGTTGTGGTATTGCTGTGCATACTTGCGGCTGTACTTTACTTTAAAGAATCAGATACCAGTGCTGGTGGTCGTGGATACAGAGGCGGGGCAACGCCTGTTGTTACTGCGGTTGCAACACTCAATGAAACTCGTCAAACCATTGAAGCCATTGGTACTGCCCAAGCGAATGAATCAGTCACCTTGAGTGTGCAACAAAGTGGGATTGTAGAAGCCCTGTTTTTTGATGATGGCGACACAGTCAAGGAAGGGCAACTGCTCATGAAGTTGGATTCAAAGGAAGAGCAGGCACGTTTGAAAGAGCTCAATATTAGTCTTGCCGAGGCTTCTCGCCAATTGAATCGGATACAAGGGTTAGCGCAAGACAATGTTGCTTCTCAACAGTTACTTGATGAACAACAGGGCCAGGTCAACGTGTTAAAAGCTCAGGTTGAAGTGGTGGAAAGTCAGCTTTTGGAGTTGCAGGTTGTCGCACCGTTTTCAGGGGTGTTGGGGTATCGTCAAGTCAGCAAAGGGGCTTTGTTGCGTCCGGGCGATGTGATGACTACCTTGGATGATATTACAAAAATTAAAGTGGATTTTTCAGTTCCTGAAACCTTTTTCTCTGTAATTGAGCGCGGCTTGATGATTGAAGCAACAGCATCAGCTGCAACTGGTGTTAAGTTCAATGGTCTAGTGTCCAGCGTAGACTCTCGGATTGATCCTATTACACGTGCCTTTACTGTTCGGGCGATTATTGACAATAGCGATGCTCATTTACGTCCCGGAATGTTGTTAAACATTACGGTCAATGGCAATACTGTTCAACGGGTTAGTGTGCCTGAGTCGGCACTGATACCAAGTGGTAACGGCCATTATGTCTATATTGTTGGTGAAGAGGGTAAAGTAAGTATTCGCGATGTTACCATAGGGCAACGTTTACCGGGCACTGCAGAGGTTGTCAACGGACTCTCTGAAGGTGAGATTGTGGTTACACAGGGGGCAATGAAGTTGAGACCAGGCTCCCAAGTGACAGCAACTGACAAATCGTAGGGGGCTGGTATGTTACTTTCTGATTTATCGGTTAAACGCCCAGTATTTGCCTCTGTAGTCAATTTGTTATTGATCGTCTTTGGAATTGTTTCTGTTTCCTTATTGTCGTTGCGGGAGTACCCTGATATTGACCCACCCATAGTGTCAATCAGTACCAGTTACCCTGGAGCCTCATCGTCCATTGTAGAGACTAAGATTACGCAGCCGATTGAGGATCGCATCAGCGGTATCGAGGGAATAAAAAATATCTCATCCAGCAGTCGAAATGGACGTTCATCTATTACCATTGAATTTCAACTGTCAAGAGACATTGATTCAGCAGCAAATGACGTGCGTGAGAGGGTATCGCGAGCGTTAGGTGAGTTGCCGGACCAAGTCACTCCGCCAGAGGTCAGTAAAGCCGATTCAGACCAACAAGCGATTATTTGGTACAACTTGCGGAGTGATACTCTGTCTGTTTTAGAACTAACAGATTACGCTGAGCGGTATATTGTTGATCGGCTATCGGTGGCGCAAGGTGTTTCTCGTGTCCAAGTCGGTGGTGGTAGGAATTACGCCATGAAAGTTTGGCTTGATCGTAAAGCGATGGCGGCGAGAGGGATTACGGTTGCCGACGTTGAATCTGTCATTCGTGCTGAAAATGTAGAGTTACCCGCAGGCGAGATAGAATCTGAAAACAGAGATTTCCAAGTGCGAGTCGCGAGAAGCTTTCTTTCGCCCGAGGATTTCGCCCAGATAGCGGTAGCCAGAGGCAGTAATGATTATTTGGTTCGACTTGGTGATATCGCAAATGTTGAATTGACATCGGTAGACGATAAAACGGAATTTCGTGGCAATGGTGTCAATATGATTGGTCTGGGAATAGTAAAGCAATCCAAAGCCAATACCTTAGAGGTGGCGAAGTCAGCTAAGGCAGCCATTGAAAGGATTGAAGAAACATTACCCGAGAACATTTTCATTGTACCAAGTTATGATTCCTCAAAATTCATAGAGGACTCCATCAATGAGGTGTATCAAACGCTGGCCATCGCATTGTTGATGGTGATTGTGGTTATTTATACATTTTTGGGGGATTTGAGAGCAACTTTTATTCCGGCATTGACGGTTCCAGTCTCCCTGGTATCAGCCTTTACCTTAATATATGCCCTTGGGTTTTCCATCAATCTTTTAACGCTGTTAGCCATGGTATTGGCGATAGGTTTAGTAGTGGATGATGCCATAGTTGTTCTAGAAAATATCTACCGCCGAATTGAAGCGGGCTCGCCTCCCTTACTCGCAGCCTATCAAGGCGCGCGCGAAGTTGGTTTTGCGGTAATAGCCACAACATTGGTACTCATCGCCGTATTTGTTCCGCTGGTATTTCTTGAGGGAAATATTGGCAGGTTATTCACCGAATTTGCACTCGCCGTTGCTGCTGCTGTCGCCTTTTCTAGTGTAACGGCATTGACACTAACCCCCATGCTTTCCTCTGTGCTGTTAAAGCGGAGAGCAAAGACCTCATGGTTTTCTCAGTTTGTGAATCGTAATTTCGAAAAACTGGAAAAACGCTATCAAGCGAGTGTCAGTCGTACGCTGTCTCACTGGCCTACCGCTATCGCGCTAATTGTCGTCTGTGCCCTGTTTTCTTTCTTTCTTGTTCGCTGGATACCCACTGAATTCGTCCCGAAAGAAGATCGTAATAACTTCTTTATATTGATGCAAAGTGAGCAAGGTGCTAGCTTCAACAGCAACGCCCGAAACTTAGCGCAATTGGAGGCGATTCTATTGCCTTATATTGATTCGGGAGAGGTTGACCGAGTATTGGTGAGAACCCCGGGATTTGGGTCAAGTGCAGGTATCGCCATTGTAGGGACTGTGCCTCATGATGAAAAAGAGCGTGATACTTTTGCGCTAATGCGTGAAGTCAGTGGCAAGCTTAGTCAATTACCTGATGTGAGAGCCTTTGCCATTATGAGAAGTAGCATTGGTGGGCGCGGTGCATCACGTCCAGTACAATTTGTACTGCAAGGGAATACGTATGAAGAATTAGCGCAATGGCGCGACATCGTAGTGGATAAAGCGCGGCTAAACCCTGGGTTGGTGAGGGTAGATTCAGACTTCAAACAAACACTGCCACAAATGCTTGTGTCTATTGACCGCCAAAGAGCCGCGGACTTAGGCGTCTCTATTGGTGATATTGGGCGTACATTGGAGACCATGTTGGGGCAACGTAGAGTCTCCACCTTTATTGATCGAGGGTTAGAGTACGATGTGATTTTAGAAGGGATTGATGAAGATTACCGCAGTCCGTCCAGTATGGAGAACCTTTACGTTCGCTCAAAAACCAGTGGCTCCCTCATCCCATTAAATAATGTACTGAATTATTCTGAGCAGGCAACTTCAGCCAGACTTGAGCGTTATAACCGAATGAGAAGTGTCACTATCTCAGCCAACTTGGCCGATGGTTATACCCTCGGTGAAGCACTCAGTTTCTTTAGAGCGGTTGTTAAAGAGTCTTTGCCATCTGAAGCGAGTTTTGATTACAAAGGTGAGTCCCTGTTGTACCAAGAATCAGGGAGTTCCATACTGTTCATATTTGCTCTGGCGTTGGCGATTACCTACCTAGTGCTTGCCGCTCAATTTGAAAGCTGGGTTCACCCGACAGTCATCATGTTGACTGTTCCGGTTGCCATGTTTGGCGCATTTCTTGGATTGTATTTCTCGTCAATGACGCTCAACATCTACAGTCAAATTGGACTTGTTATGTTGATTGGACTAGCGGCAAAGAACGGTATTCTGATTGTCGAATTTGCTAACCAATTGCGTGACCGTGGAATGGATTTTGAATCCGCAGTTGTTGAAGCTGCTCGTCTTCGACTCAGCCCTATTATCATGACAGACTTTAAGACGGTATTTAGTGCCTTGCCACTGGTATTATCCAGCGGGCCAGGTTCTGAAAGTCGCGGCGTGATTGGCGTTGTCATTGTTTCTGGCGTGACGTTTTCCGTTTACCTTACCTTGTATCTAATCCCTACCATTTACGCATGGATTGCTCGAAGCACAGGCTCGCCTCAGCGCAGAGCTCAGCGCTTAGTATCTGAGGCGGAAGAGACAGGAGAGTCATTGTAAATTTAGTTGACTGGAGTAGCTGATGAACAGTTCATTTTGCTACTCAGCGCAAAATTTGAATTCCGCTATACTCAAGTCTTAATATTGGGAATTGATAACAGGAGCAAGTAGACGTTATGTGGTTATATGGCCAAAAACCTTCCTTCGCTCTTGGTTATAAACTCTGTGTCTTATGCGGTACGGTATCCTTGGTGGTTACCCTAGCCATTGCTGGCTATTTGTATATAGAAGGGCGTTTGCTACCTGATAGAACCTTCTGGCTAACCCTCAGCTTTGTACTTTCTGTTCTCGGGTTTGGTCTGGCGACAGTGTCTTACAGTTTGGCTTTAGTGGTTAGATTCATTTGGCGGCAAAGGTTACCTCAAAGACGGTTTTATCACTCGCGCATCGTCACAGCAATAAATATTGTCCTTTGGTGTTTCGCGTTATGGGTTTTCAATATTGTTAGAACAGGTCAACTACCTGAATGGTATGTGCCTCTTTAATAATCAATTATCTCAAAGCAGGAATATGACACTGTCAATAGAGTCATTCATTAAAAAAAGGCCATGGTATAGCATGGCCTTTTTGATGTTGATCAGTAGAAAACCATCATTACTCGTCTAAGAAACTCTTCAGTTGCTCTGAACGGCTTGGATGGCGTAACTTACGAAGTGCTTTGGCTTCAATCTGACGAATACGCTCACGGGTAACATCAAACTGTTTACCAACTTCTTCAAGCGTATGGTCTGTGTTCATATCAATACCAAAACGCATTCTTAATACTTTTGCCTCTCTTGCGGTTAACCCAGCAAGGACTTCTTGAGTTGCAAATTTCAGGCTGTTGCCTGTTGCTGAATCAAGAGGCTGTTCAATCGTGGTATCCTCAATGAAATCACCTAAATGCGAATCTTCATCATCACCAATGGGTGTTTCCATAGAAATAGGCTCTTTGGCTATCTTCAGGACTTTACGAACTTTATCCTCTGGCATTAGCATACGCTCTGCTAACTCTTCAGGTGAAGGCTCACGTCCCATTTCTTGCAACATCTGGCGAGAGATACGATTGAGTTTGTTAATGGTCTCAATCATGTGTACCGGGATACGAATAGTACGAGCTTGGTCAGCAATCGAACGGGTGATTGCCTGACGGATCCACCAAGTAGCGTAAGTTGAAAACTTGTAGCCTCGGCGATATTCAAATTTATCAACCGCCTTCATCAAACCAATATTACCTTCTTGAATCAGATCCAAGAACTGTAAACCGCGGTTGGTGTATTTTTTAGCAATTGAAATGACCAATCGAAGGTTTGCTTCAACCATTTCTTTCTTCGCACGACGCGCTTTCGCTTCACCGATTGACATGCGGCGATTGATATCTTTAATATCATCAACACACAAGCCAGTCTCATCTTCTAATGCATTCATTTTGGAGATGCTGCGCTCAATGTCTTCTTTGAACTTCATTAAAGGCTGTGCATAAACTTCACTTGAAGAAAGTACTGCTGATAACCATTCAGTGCTTGTTTCATTCCCTGCGAACACCTTGATAAAATCAGGCTTGGGCATCTTTGCATCAACAACACAGTGCTTCATGATCAAGCGCTCTTGAACACGAACCTTGTTCATCATCTCGCGCATGTTGCTCACTAAGCGGTCAAATTGTTTTGGAATAAGGCGGAACTCTTTAAACACTTCACTGAGAGCGGTAATTTGCTCTTTCGCTTTGTCGTCTGAGCGACCAAAAACTTCAATTGCCTCGCGCGTCTTTTCATATTGAGCACGAAGTTCGTCAAATTTTTCACGTGCATATTCAGGATCGATTGCGCCGCTGTCTTCATCCTCGCTATCTTCGTCATCACCCTCATCATCTTCATCTTCCAACTCTTCTTCTGAGAGTTCTGAACCAATGTGAGTTGCTGTCGGAGCGACATCTTCATCACCGTCTACAAACCCGAGGATAATATCACTTAGACGAATTTCCTCTGCTTCGTATAGGTCCCATTGGTCAAGCAAGTAGGTAATAGCTTCAGGATATTCTGCGACTGAACATTGAACTTGGTTGATACCCTCTTCGATGCGTTTTGCAATATCGATTTCGCCTTCACGAGTCAGTAGCTCAACAGTACCCATTTCTCGCATGTACATACGAACGGGATCCGTTGTTCTGCCAATCTCACTTTCAACCGTAGCAAGTGCCTGAGCAGCGGCTTCTGCAGCTTCTTCGTCGGCGGTACCTTCTTGCATCAATAATTCGTCAGCATCTGGCGCACTTTCAAACACCTGAATACCCATGTCATTGATCATTCTGATGATATCTTCAATCTGTTCCGAATCGATAATGTCTTGAGGTAGGTGATCATTGACTTCAGCAAAGGTGAGATACC
>CAXRGH010000103.1:0-34736 GCA_964230195.1 Alteromonadaceae bacterium | reverse complement strand
TTGCTCAAACCTATGAATTACCCGTCATTATCCATCACCGTAAGACCCATCATCATATTATCCGTTTATTGAAGCAATACCCGTTGAGACGGCGAGGCTGCATCCATGCGTTCTCCGGCAGTGTGCAAGATGCCATGAACTACGTTGATTTAGGGTTCGCTTTGGGAGTCGGCGGAACCATTACGTACCCGAGAGGCGATCGTACGCGAACGTCACTGGCGCAGGTTCCCATTGACTATCTTTTACTTGAAACCGATGGTCCCACAATGCCTGTCTGTGGCTATCAAGGACAACGTAACCAACCGGATAGACTGATTCACATTCGAGACGCACTCGCTGAGGTCAAAGGGCTTGAACCGGAAGAGCTTGAGCGTCACACAGACGCAAATTTCAAACGGTATTTTATTGAGAAATACCTTTAGATGAGAGTTTGCCGTTGTTTTTGAAGGTATATATGTTGGAGGTAATTAAGCCACCAATCACGAGTGCTAACAAAGTCAAAAACAGAGTCTCGTTAGAACGTTGTTGATAATGTTCTCGTTGCAACTTTTGTACATCGTGACGGTAAAGAATAACCCTGTTAAAACCAATAATGTTACCCTCTAACAATAATGGTTCCACATAAATTAAATAATCATTAGAGGCTTGTTGGCTCAAGCTTAGGTTTGGACGATCCTCAGTATCGCTGGTAAAAATGACTTCACCGTTTGGGGCGAGTAATGATACAGAGTAAACGTATGACTCTGACAGCATGTCGTTAAGTAACTTTTGAGTTTTATCACTGCTTGCACCGAGTTGGTGACCATAATGAACGCGTGCTGTCTGTGCAATATAACTTTCACCGATGATGCTTGACTGTTTGGCAATAAACACCTGTTCTTGTTGCTTACCATTGACCCAAATGTGGACCGCTAGTACCGATATGATAACTACCGATACCAGATTAAACAGGCGCTGCACTACGCTGCGGCGCGAAGGTTTTATGATAGTAGGTTGAGTGACTGGATTCGGTGAACGCATAATATATAAAATAGACGATAAATATGTAGATCTTAACTGTGAACCTCACGCTGGATTGGTTACTATACTACCTGAATTTTTAACGATTAATAGACAATAGATTAGACGGAGCTCAAAAAGTGACAACCCTAACGGTGCAATCAACCGACATTCACTCCTACCAGTTCTTGCAAGAGCAAGCGAATACCGGTCGCTTTTTTACCATTACTTCAGATGACAAAAATGAGGCATCATGGTCAATAACATCATCAACGCAAGCAGCGTATGTGGATGCTCAAGGCTATCTTTTTATTTACGCTGAGCACTTATCCGTTAATAAAGTAATGACAATTGTTGAGTCGCTAAACGCATACGTATCTCCGTTATGTTACTCGTTGAAACGGCTCGGAAATGATGCTGCGGAAGTCTCTGTGTGTGTTGCTGTTGATTTGAATACACAAGATGATATAGCGTCCCAATTAGAGCAGTTGGCATCAGACCAATATGCCGAGATCAGCTTAGTTTCTGCCATTCCGTCATTGAATCAACCCGGTGTATTGCTAATGGATATGGACAGCACAGTGATTGATATGGAATGTATTGATGAAATTGCAAAACTTGCGGGGGTGGGAGACAAAGTGAGTGAGGTCACCGAACTCGCTATGCAAGGAAAATTAGACTTCACTCAGAGCCTTCACGAACGTGTTGCTTGTTTAAAAGGCGTTGAAGTTGATCTGCTTCAAGGTATACGTAACCGACTTCCCCTAATGCCGGGTATCACACGATTGTTGAGTGCACTACAAAATCAGCAATGGATATTGGCCATTGCATCAGGTGGGTTCACATTCTTTGCCGATCATTTGAAACAGCGCCTTAATTTAGATTTTGCCATCTCAAATGTTCTTTCAGTTGAAGATGGCAAGTTAACAGGGCAGGTAATTGGCGGTGTAGTTGATGCACAAGTAAAAGCAGATACTTTGCAAGCGCTTGCACGTCAAAACAACATTGCAACATCCCAGACGATTGCCCTTGGGGATGGCGCTAATGATCTGGTTATGATGTCAGCAGCTGGTCTGGGCATGGCTTATCACGCAAAGCCACTCGTCAGACAACAAGCAGACGCGTCAACGCGTTTTTACGGACATGAGGTCTTGCTTCATCTGTTGAATCACAGTATTTGACATATCAAATATATCAACTTAAACAAGATCAATTTTGGATTAGGCTACTTGCGAAGGTAGCCTTTTCAACATCAAGAGCTGGACGCGAGTAACCCATATCTCGCTAGCACTTCTTCAGTGGTATCCAAGATGTCACCAACGGCAATCACTGACCACAACTCGTTTTCTAGTTCTGTTGCGCGGTGAGAAGCGTAGACATTAACGTATTTCAACTCTGTTTGTAGTACATCAATATCGGCTTTCCCTGCTTTACTAATGAACAGTTTTAACCCATAAAACTGACCATTCGCGAGTGCGTCTTTAACGAATGCTTTTCTTTCTTGATGGGTGGTAAATTGATCGCTGTAACGGCACACACTGTCGCTCTTATTATCATTCGGCACCTTGATAAATGCTTCTAACATCACTGGCGTGTTGTCGTTTTGGAGCTTTTTAACGAGAGGAGAAATTACATCATTAGTCTCTTCACCTTGTTTATACAGAGGCGCAAGGTTTAACTCACTTCCGCCGGATGTATTTTCAAATAATGTGAGCAAACGAGAGCCCTCATGGGGGTTGCCGAATGCAGTTGGGTAGATCTTGATGTTACTTCTAGCAAAGAATACCGCAAGGTTGGTGTTACTACCGGCAATAATGTTTCGTAATGCCTCTCCGGTACCTGGTACATCATCAGGTTCGGCAATACTGACTAACTTGTCTTTAAATTGTTTGATAAAAGCGCCGAAGAAACGTCGGCTAGTGGACATGGGTTTGGTGTCATCTTCATCAAACTCTGTAAATCCCCGCAAATGGATCACTTGTCCATTGTTGCTAACATTCATAACTTTGTACGGTAAATCTACGAGCGGCACTTTCTTGATGAATTGTTGCAGGTTGGGAAGTGATACCAGCACAATTGAACGCCGATTAATCTCGCATTCCTCATTGAGTTGTACTCGAAGACCGGTAATGGAAATGTCTTCTGTGGTAGCGCTCACCCGTTTCCCATCAACTGACAATACGATATCAGTGCGATAGTTAAAACGCTGTTCATGCCTCAGTTCGTGGTACTTGAAGCGATACAGTTCTAGTGGATCATGCTCGGGTGTCCGTGGGTGCAGGAACTGTTGAATGGCGCCAACACTATCGCGGCCCACTTTAATGGTTTGAAAAGGCTCAGTGTTGTCTTTGTTAGTGATGTCAGTTAAAAGAGCAACGTGGCTGACATTGTGTAACTTTTTCACTAACCTTGGCGCTATTGGTGCATTTTTCTTTGACACGAATTCGCTGACTGAATCTGGTAATGAGAGCGGCTTGTGTGCTTTGGCCGGATCAACAGGGGTTAGTTGTAGCTGATACACTCTCCAACTCACTCGCCTTGAACCGTAGCCGAAGAAGGTCATCATCAAGGCTCTGTCTTCCATTAACTCTTCAATGGTGGCCGAATAGAAAAATGTTTTTTGTTGATGATTAAAGCTAAAACAGTACACGGTTGTTGAAACTGCCGATGTGGTATCATCAAGATAACGATGAAGCCGTTTTCTAGTTAACAGCCCCTCAATTTTTAACCAACGTGCTTCGTCATGCCAATAGCTTATGGTTTCGCGATTGTTGTTATTTGTCAGCAAGAACTTGGGTTCATAACCGTATTCAGAATCAGCAATGAAAATAGGTGCAGAGGTGAAATACGGAATGTAATACTGTTCGTAGCCTTTGACTCGAAGCGCATGAATGGTGTTGTCAACATTCACTTTATAACGTCGTTTGTTACCATTAATAAATTGTTCAAGAAATTGGTCGAAAGGTGCTGTATCTCCGGTATTGACGCGCTCAAGAGAGAGACGTTGATAATCCGTATGCTTTTCAATTTCTAAGACGCTGTATAAAACACCATTTTTGATGCCAAGGGAATATTCTCTCTCTAAACCTCGGAATAGTACAAATAATTTCCTACCCGGCAGGAACTCGTAATCTTTGGACACTTTGACCCGCAGGCCGTTGAGAGAAATATCCAAACTAATGGCTGGAATATCATTTTGAGATTCGGTGACTAATTCCAATTCAATTGAAAAATTCATACGCTCTTCACAGCGTTGAATATAGTCATCAAAAATAATTACTGGCGCCTTGTAGTGTTGCTCAGGATCAAAAACGAGTTTGCCGTCTTGAGATTCGTCAGGTGGTAGCTGAGTGGCGGAGCGCTGTTGTGTAAGGTCTTGTTCAACCGCTTCAAAGACACCAATGGTGTATTGTCCAAACACCCGCACTTGATGTTCAAATACCCCGATGGACGTTGGGATCAAGTAGTGGGTAATATCGCCATGAGTGTAGGCTTCAGTGTCTATGTGCACCTTGCCTCTTTGATCAATCACACGGGTACACGGTTTTGCAAGGCGAGTCAGTTCCATTTTCAATAGGAACCGCTGTGGCTTTGAAAAGTCAGGTGTCATTGTGTCTAATAATTGAGTGAAATTTGATTCTGCGACCACTGGTTTTAGCTGGTCAATAATTTCACTAATTTCATTGTTGCTCATAGCTTATTGTATTCTCCCAAACAACTACTGCCCTCGTTGATATTATGTAATGATATAATTCGACATCGGCATTCAACAGTATATCATTAGAAAAATTATTTATTAACAATCAAAAACTAAGAGTGTTTTTAACATGGCAAAACGAAAAGTCGCTTATGTTTGTGGTGACTGTGGGGCAGAGTTCCCTCGCTGGCAAGGGCAATGCAGTGAATGTAAAGCGTGGAATACTATTACTGAATTCGTGGTTTCTACGGCCAAACAAAATCTCAGGAGTGCGGGGTATGCTGGTCAAACAGAAGCAAAAGTGCATACGCTTGATAGTATTGATTTGGCTGCGTTACCTCGGTTCACATCAGGCTTTAAGGAGTTAGACCGTGTATTAGGTGGCGGCATTGTACCAGGTTCTGCCACCTTGATTGGTGGTTCACCAGGGGCGGGGAAAAGTACGTTACTTTTACAGACGATGTGTGAATTAGCCAAGACTAAGTCGGCATTATACGTCACGGGTGAAGAATCATTGCAACAAGTTGCATTAAGAGCTGACCGATTATCACTCCCCACCGATAAACTGAAATTGCTGGCGGAAACCAACATTGATGTGATTTGCCAGCTCGCACTCAAAGAAAAGCCGGAACTCATGGTGATAGATTCTATTCAAGTTATGCATGTGGCAGACGTCCAATCTGCCCCCGGTAGTGTTTCTCAAGTGCGTGAAAGTGCCGCTTATTTGACCCGTTTTGCAAAGCAAAACCACATTGCTATGTTGATTGTCGGACATGTCACCAAAGACGGCAGTTTAGCAGGCCCCAAAGTGTTGGAGCATTGTATTGACTGTTCAATGATGCTGGATGGTGACAGTGACAGCCGGTATCGCACATTGAGGGGACACAAAAATCGATTTGGTCCCATCAATGAATTAGGGGTCTTTGCCATGACCGACAAAGGTATGAAAGAAGTGCGAAATCCATCCGCCATCTTTTTGAGTCGTTCTGAGCCTGCCCCGGGTAGTGTCGTTATGGTGATATGGGAGGGAACGCGACCGTTGCTTGTTGAGATACAGGCACTGGTTGATGACTCATCCATGTCGCATCCCAAGCGCATTACTGTGGGATTAGAGCAAAATCGACTAGCTATGTTGTTAGCAGTTATGCACAGACATGGTCAATTATTGATGCATGACCAAGATGTCTTCGTTAATGTGGTTGGTGGAGTGAAGATAAGTGAAACCAGTGCAGACTTGGCGCTGCTGGTGGCGATGATATCCAGTTTCAAGAATGTGGTATTACCCGAACATTTGATCGTCTTTGGTGAGGTAGGGCTGGCGGGTGAAATTCGTCCGGTTCCGAATGGCACCGAACGACTCAGCGAAGCATTAAAGCATGGATTTACAAAAGCCATTGTACCAACAGCTAATTGCCCTAAAACCCCGTTGGACGGCATGGAAGTGATTCCGGTTGCTCGTCTCAATGAAGCAATTGAACATATTTTTAACTAGCGCTCAGTTAGTCCTCACTAGCAGCTCTTTGCGGAAATTGCACTTGCACACGTGCTCCTCCCATTGAGTTGCTATCAATCATCAGTTTTCCTTCATAGGCGGTGATGATATCACTCACCACTGCCATACCAATACCTTGCCCCTCTTGATAACTGTCTAAACGTTTTCCTCGCAAGGTAATGATCTCACGCTGTTCTTCATTGATACCGCAACCATCATCATCAATTGTTAGAGTTATCCAGTGCTGTTCAATGTTGGATGAAATTAAGATTTTAGATGAAGCTGCTTTTGCTGCATTATCAATCAAGTTGCCCATGAGTTCTAACCAGTCTGTTTGGTCAATTGCAATTTTATGAGACGGTGGAATGTTGACGTGAAAAGTTAAAGATTTGGCTTGGTGTATTTTTGCCATTGCCGAGACGATCTTGTTGATTAAAGGTTCAATTGAAATGGCTTCCGTACCAAGCGTGTCTAAATTACTGCTAGCTCGCTTTAGCTGACGTTGAATAATAGCATTGAGTTGATCAATTGGAGACTGTGCTTGGGATGGTAATTCTGGCATGGTCATTAAAACGGCTAACGGTGTCTTCAAGCTATGTGCGAGGTCGCCAAGACTGTTCTTGTATCTTTCACGTTGTTGCTGTTCGTTAGTGATCAATCGATTGAGCTGCCGTTTGACACTCTCTAGCTCCTGCGGGTATTGATGCTCTATTCTATTGATGCTGTGATTCTGTAATGCTTTGATTTGTTGTTTAAGGTGCGATATTGGATGGATTGCCATCAGTAAGGTAGTGCCCAATACCGCCATCAGTAATAGGGTCAGTCCTATCAAAATACGGTTCAACGTTTTGCTATATGCCGCTTGTCGCTCAAGGAAGTTTGTTGCGTCTTGGGTTACTACTATCGTCAATGGCTTGAATGCTTCGCCGTCAAAAAATTCAACCCGAATATGATGCTGAAAGAAAGCTGTATTATTAATCTCTTGCTCCGAAAATACGCCTTCACCCAGAGGGAGCATTGACGGTGGTGTCGGGATTGATAGCGAAATACTGGACAATGACTGCCATTGCAATACATCGTTGTAGAAGATGCTGGCGTAGAGTCCTGAATCGGGCAGATTAAATTCACTGATAGGCAATTGTGGCGGCATGTCGATGTTGCTGTCACTGTCACTCTCAAGTTCAAGCTCAACTTCAGCAATGAGCATATAACCATGGATTTCTAATTGTTGAGCTAGCTGTAAACGCGCATCTCGTTGATACGCTGATAGTAATATTGAATAGGTTGCAGGCAATGCAATGACTAGCGCCAGAAGCGCCAGTGCAACACTGCGAATTTTGAGGGACAGGGTAGGTATAAGGTTCCCTATCATAGTTGTGGGTTTAACCTATATCCTCGCCCTCGTAATGTTTCGATAGGCTTGATGTCATTCTGCGGATCAATTTTTTTCCTGAGACGTCCAACGAACACCTCAATGACGTTGCTATCCAAATCAAAATCTTGGTCATAGATATGTTCAGTCAATTCAGTCTTTGAAATAATTTTGGTGGGGTGCATCAATAGGTATTCCAATACTTTGTATTCATAGGCGGTCAAGGTAATTGGGGTACCCGAAATAGAGACTTCCTCAGTATTGGTATCCAGTTGAATGGGGCCTTTCTGGATGGTTGGGTTTGGCTGATTTGCGCCACGTCGAATAAGCGCTTTGCAACGCGCGAGTAGTTCCTCGTTATAAAACGGCTTGGTTAAGTAATCGTCTGCGCCTGCCTCTAACCCTTCCACTTTTTCTTGCCATCGCTCACGTGCTGTGAGGACTAAAATAGGGCTACTAATACCTTGTTGACGAGCCCAACGTATCACGTCCAAACCGTTGATTTTAGGTAGGCCAATATCAACGATTGCGAGGTCGTAATTGTATTCTGTTAGTTGGTACTGAGCACGCTCTCCGTTATCAGCAAGGTCGACACTGTATCCAGCGTCTTGAAGTAATGTATCTAATTGGAGTAGTAACTGACTGTCGTCCTCGACTAACAATACTCGCATAAACCTCTCCTAAAGGTTGTTGATTATCGGAGCCTCTGTTGTTAATTCGCGTTAACGCTGATAGAGACAACACGACCCTTCTTGGTCAAGACCTTTACCCTGTATGTGTTGCCGTGTTTGGATACTTTTAGCACTTTACCGCCTGTACGACTTCTGGCGATACTGGCTGCCTCTTGTTTGCTAATGGTTTTTTTTGACTGATATAAGGCCGCATCTGATTGACAAGGCATCAGCAAAAACGCACACACGATTGCAACGAATAGATGTCTTGAAAAATGCATATGTCCTCCTGTTAAGCGTTTCACCATAATACTACTTCATCTCATAAGCAATGCAATATTAGTGATGGCAGTAACTATAGAGATAATGGACTGAATGTAAACTGAATCGCCCCGCGGTAGCAAAGAAATATCCTGAGCGTTGCGGTGAGCTTGCTTATTTTTTCACCATCAAGTAGACGTCTACATGCGCTGGTAAGGAACGGTTAGCTTGTTTAAACTCATTCCAACCACGGAAATATCCAAGTAGCCAATCCAGTTGAAAGTGATTGTTTTCGAATGCGCCACCGGTATCACCAGTCAGCACTAAATGGCTAAATTTTGCGTCACGGTTTTGAAGTATGAACAAACTGCCCAGTCCAAGGTGCTGTATATCGGCGGCAACCGTCACTTGCGGTAATATTGGTAATTTATGATCCGTTGTAACTCCATAGCCCAACACATGTTCAGTGGGTTTGAAATACCAATAACGAGACTGTTCGTGACTTTGCTTGTGATATTGGTAACGAATACCATTATTTTTGTGGACATTAAAAATACGCTCATTGCCGTCTACCGTTAATACTACAGTGCCTTGCATCAAAATATCGTGCATGACGTCAGCTTCAACCCAGGCCAGGGGACGAACGTGTGGATTGCCATCCAAGACACCGGAGAAAATAGCTTGGCGAGTATGCTGATATCGAATGAATGACGCTCTTGATGCCTCAATATCGGCATCTGAGACGTTTTTCTCATCATCAGGCAGTGCGAACAATGCCTGGTTATACTTTGTTGTTTTTGTACTGTTGCCTTCGGCCCGCTTCACATAATATTTGGTCAATAAAATATTGCCTTCAGGTACCGACAGTAGGCGCTTTTTTTGGGCTGCACGTTGGGTCGTTTTTGCTGCTTGTTGAATTTGTTGAGTATTTCCTTTCCATCGAAAGAATTCAAAATGTTGGGCTAGAAATTCTGTATCGGTGAGACGATTGATGTTGGGTCGTAATGCATCGTGTTTGGCTACAGCGCAAATAAAGTTGAGGGTTTCAATGATTCGGGAAAGGGTGACGGTATCGGGTAAACCTGTTCCTAGTGTCTTAACATCCTCAACGTGTTGCTCTATATAATCTTTGGTTAACTGGCTTTGCTGGCAGAGGGCATCAGCCGATGTTGCCGGCTGAATCATTGAGGATGGCGACACCTTTATGAATTCTGCTGACCCATTGAACGCGAATAATATCAGTGAGAGCGCCAATAAGCAGTGCAAGCAGCGACTCATTTGCGAGGTTACGGTAATGTTGTTTACACGTGGCATCTGCACCATCACTCAATTAACGTTCATGTTTTCAATGATATCAGCGAGAATTTATTCACCGACAGTTAAATGCAAGAGTGATGGTTTACCTGAATAATGTCAATTGCGAGCGTGAATTTCATTGGCTTTTTCGTGTTGGCTAGTATAATTGCCGGCTTATATTATTGACCAGCTAACATTGCTCTGGAAAAGAGCACAATGGGAATGACATGTCGTCTAAACAAGAAGTATTGAAACAGGCTATTGATCGCCGTCGCTCTTTCGCGATCATATCGCATCCTGACGCAGGAAAGACAACCATTACGGAAAAAGTGTTGTTGTTCGGAAACGCGTTGCAAACTGCCGGAACCGTTAAAGGTAAAAAATCGGGTCAGCACGCTAAATCGGATTGGATGGAGATGGAGAAAGAGCGTGGAATTTCTGTGACGACGTCTGTGATGCAATTCCCCTTTAAAGATAAACTCGTCAACCTTTTAGATACACCAGGGCACGAAGACTTTTCTGAAGATACTTACCGTACATTAACCGCTGTTGATAGTTGCCTTATGGTGATTGACTCAGCCAAGGGTGTAGAAGCGAGAACCATCAAGTTGATGGAAGTCACTCGTTTGAGGGATACGCCTATTGTGACTTTCATGAATAAACTCGACCGAGATATTCGTGATCCCATTGAATTGCTGGATGAAGTTGAAGACGTTCTCAACATCAAGTGTGCGCCCATTACATGGCCTATTGGAATGGGTAAAGAATTTAAAGGTATCTACCACCTGCTTAGAGATGAAACTGTGCTGTATCAAACAGGTATGGGGCACACCATCCAAGATGCTCGCGTGATTAAAGGTTTAGACAATCCAGAGCTTGATGAAGCTGTTGGTGCTTATGCTGATGAGTTACGTGAAATGCTGGAGCTTGTCCAAGGGGCATCTCATGAATTTGACTTAGAGCAGTTTTTGGCTGGAGAACTGACGCCAGTATTTTTTGGGACCGCACTTGGTAACTTTGGTGTTGACCACGTACTAGAGGGGCTCACCGATTGGGCACCAAAACCGCAATCTCGTCAAACCGATACTCGAACAGTTGAAGCTGATGAGGCAAAATTCAGTGGGTTTATCTTTAAAATTCAAGCCACCATGGATCCTAAACATAGAGACAGAATTGCATTTTGTCGTGTTGTTTCTGGTAAGTATGAAAAAGGCATGAAAATGCACAATACGCGGATTGGAAAAGATGTTCGTGTATCTGATGCATTGACGTTCCTTGCCGGTGATCGTGAGCATCTTGAAGAAGCTTTTGCGGGCGATATTATCGGTTTGCATAATCATGGCTCTATTCAGATTGGTGATACCTTCACGGCAGGCGAAAAAATGCGGTTTACCGGAATCCCTAACTTTGCGCCAGAGCTGTTTAAACGAATTCGTTTAAAAGATCCGTTGAAACAAAAACAGCTTCAAAAAGGCCTTATCCAGTTGTCGGAAGAGGGAGCGGTTCAAGTATTTAGACCGCTGATAAACAACGATTTGATTGTTGGTGCGGTAGGTGTGCTCCAGTTTGACGTGGTGGTAGCGCGACTGAAAGCGGAGTACAACGTTGATGCCATTTATGAGCATGTCAGTGTTGCAACGGCGCGTTGGGTAAATTCTGACGATCCCAAGACACTCGACCAATTCAGACGTAAAGCGGAAGCTAACTTGGCACTAGATGGCGGTGATAACTTAACGTACATCGCGCCGACTATGGTGAATTTATCACTCGCCCAAGAGCGTCACCCAGACATCGTATTTCATACAACACGTGAACATTAATTTATCAATCCGAAGGATATCATAGTGAATATTTATCAATTACTCGCGGGGAAATTTCAACAAGCCATTGCCGCCATTGGTGCACCAGAGGGAGCACCCGCGCCATTGACCCGCAGTACTCGTGCCGGCTTTGGAGATTACCAATTTAATGGTGCTATGGCCCTGGCCAAACACTTTGGTGAAAAACCTCGTGATATTGCTCAGAAAATCGTTGACGCTGTCGAACTGGACGGAATTGCTAGTCAGTTGGAAATTGCCGGTCCGGGCTTCATTAACATTCATCTGGATGAGGCTTGGGTTGCGGGTTTAGTGGCAGCGGCAAGCCGTGATCCTCGACTGGGTATTGCTCAAGAGCTCGCGCAAACCGTGGTGGTTGATTATTCGTCACCAAACTTAGCAAAAGAGATGCATGTTGGGCATTTAAGAACCACCATTATTGGTGATGCAGTGGTTAAAGCTCTTGAGTTTATGGGACATAAGGTTATCCGTCAGAACCACATGGGAGACTGGGGTACGCAATTTGGTATGTTGTTGGCTCACTTGTCAGATAAGTTAGCGGGTAAGGATGTTGCCGAAACTGCGTTATCGGACTTGGAGGTGTTCTATCGTGAGGCGAAATTACGTTTTGATGATGAGGATGGCTTTGCTGACCGCGCGCGTGATTATGTTGTAAAACTGCAAGGTGGAGATGCTCAATGCTTGACCTTATGGCAGCAATTTATTGACGTGTCTATTGCTCACAGTGAGGAAGTTTATGAAAAACTTAACGTGTCACTGAAAAGAGAGAATATCAAAGGTGAGAGTGCTTACAATCACGATCTTGCTAATGTTATTGCTGACCTTAAATCACAGTCTATTGCGGTAGAAGATCAAGGTGCACAGGTTGTGTTTCTTGATGAGTTGGCAGATAAAGAGGGCAATCCTGCGGTTTATATCGTTCAGAAGTCGGGCGGTGGCTATTTATACTCTACAACTGACTTGGCGGCGATACGCTACAGAGCAGGCGAGCTCAACGCAGATCGTACATTGATCCTTACTGATGCGCGTCAAGCGTTACACTTTAAGCAAACTGAAATTGTGGCGCGTAAAGCCGGCTTTATGTCGCCAGAACAAACTTACGAGCACTGCCCATTTGGTATGATGCTAGGCAGTGATGGTAAACCATTCAAAACTCGTACTGGTGGCACCGTCAAATTGGTGGATCTGTTAGATGAGGCCGTGGAACGCGCAGAGTCATTGATTGCGGCACGTGAAAATGATTTATCTGAAGAACAACGTAAAGAAGTTGCTCGAAAGGTAGGTATTGGTTCTGTGAAATATGCAGACTTGAGTAAAAACCGTACCACTGACTATATGTTTAACTGGGATACCATGCTGAGTTTTGAAGGGAACACGGCCCCTTACTTACAATATGCAGTGACTCGTGTGGCCAGTATTCTAGAAAAAGCGGGTATGCCCGAAGTCACAGACTATCGTATTGTTTTAGACGTACCTCAAGAGCGCGCGTTAGCCATTAAATTAATGCAATATGTTGAGTTTATCAATCAGCTGACATCAGATGCTACACCTCATGTGCTGTGCACCTATTTGTATGAATTGGCAAGCGCCTTTATGAGCTTTTATGAAGCTTGTCCAATCTTGAAAGATGGTGTTGCTCAGGCTGATAAAGAAAGTCGTTTGATGCTCGCTAAAGTAACATCCCAAACGTTGACGTCTGGACTTGAATTGCTTGGCATCGAGACCATGGAGAAGATGTAGTCACATCCTCTCAATAGAAGACATTAAAAAGCCCGATTGTTTTTGCAAACAGTCGGGCTTTTTTTATTGGTGAAATGAATTAATCCAAATGGAAATTCTGAACGGATTCGTTGAGTCTTCTTGATTGCTCTCCCAATAACTCAGCGTGACCTGCCAACGACTCAGAAATGTCAGAAATCTTTTCAGCGGACGAGTTAATGGTTTGAATACTTTCACTCAAATACAGCGCTGACTCCTCTTGTTCTGCGGCTGCTGAGAAAATGTCCTCACTCGACTGTTTAACTTCAGTGACGTGATTAACAATCTGGTTAAAGGTTTCATGAGCCATGCTAGTTTGTTCAACCACCTGTTTTGAATGGCTGACGCTGGTGGTCATTTTGGATGACATCATTTGTGTCTGACGAATAAGGTTGCTGAGTACTTCATCGATTTCTTCTGTTGCTTCATGAGAGCGTTTCGCTAATGAACGTACTTCATCTGCGACAACCGCAAATCCACGACCTTGCTCGCCGGCTCGTGCTGCTTCAATAGCAGCGTTGAGGGCAAGAAGATTGGTTTGTTCTGCAATGCTTCTTATTACATCAAGAATTGTAGTGATGTTGTCACTTTCTTTTTCCAACTCTCGCATTGCGGTTGAAGACTCAGTGAGTGAATCACTCAGTTCAGTCACCTGTTTAACGCTATCCGATATGGTTTGGCTGCCTTTGGTTGCTGCATTCTCGCTTTGCGTGGCGGCATCAATGCTTTGTTTACAGCGAGTTGATATTTCTTGCGCTTTGGAGGCCATTAATTCAATCGATTCGCTCGAGCTTCCCACCATCGCTGATTGTTTGTCACTGTACTGGTTAACATCGTTGATATAACTATTGGACTCGGAAACCGTTTGGGTAATGGTTTGTCCACGTGCTTGTATGTCCAGTGCGAGGGACTGAATGGTGTCGAGAACTTGGTTAAACCACGTGGCAAGTTGCGATATCTCGTCTTTCCCAGTGACCTCAAGTCGTTTAGTGAGATCGCCGTGTCCGTCTGCAATGTCACGCAAACCGTGGGCGACATTATTGATGGGTTTGATAAAACGATTAGCCAGCCAAACGCCAACAGCAACAAAAATGGCAACCATCAATGTTGCAATCAACACAATGGTGGTACTGATTTTAATCGCAGGGGCGGTAATTTCGGCATTATCAATGACGCCAACAAAAGTCCAACCTAAATCAGGAGACTTGAAAGCAGTTGCCCGGACTTCTTTGTTATTGTGATTAACTTTTACCGTTTGTGCGGTGCTACCGAGTGTTCGCACCGCACTAAACAAAGGTGTTTTCAAGTCATCAATATTCTTAAAGTTATTTTTGGTGTTACGGGGATCGGCCAAGACTGTGCCTTTGTCATCAATCAAGATGATATAGCCCGTATCCCCTAGACGTACGTTTTTCACGATATCGGTGAGAGTATCTAGAGTGACATCCATTGATTGAACGCCGGATATCACCTGATTGTCATCGGTAATAGTGGCAGCTACCGAGACCATTGGACCACCAGATTGCCCTTGGTAGGCAGCAGTCACCACGGCTTTACCAGGCGACTTCATTGCCAGTTTATACCATGGACGTTTGCGCGGGTCGTAGCCACCCAGTGCTTCGCTAGGGTATTGTAAAAAACCACCTTCCGATGTTCCTAAATAAACAAATAACAATTCAGGGTGAGTTTCGCCAAAGGTTTTGTACAACCTAAAAACATTTTCCTCAAGCGGACCATTTTGGTCTGGCGTCATTGGTTTTTGTGGTCCAATGTAATCGGTCACATTAGTACGAACCGCTCTAACAGGCGTTGACGCTGCTAAGTATTTGACATTATGTTTCACTTGTTCAAAGAAAGAATTAAAGCCGACATCCACTTGTTTTATTTCACTGCGAGATGTTTCAACAAATTGCTCAAGTGAGTTCTTAAATGTATTACTGATGCTAACACCAGCAATCACAATGATCGGGATGATAGTAGTGAGTGCCAACGTAATTGCCAGGCGGTTTTTTATTTTCATATAATCAATGTCCAAATACAACAATACAAGTTGCACATAAAATTAGGTACTTTGTATCACAAAAATTCGTGATTACAAGATAATAAGTTATCGACCAATGTAGAGTATCTTTAATACTAAAACGAAAAACTAAGAGTAAAATTTAATTTTTCACCGATTTAAAGCAAAAAAGGTTTCTGTGTTTACACTTGCAACGCTATTATGACTACCAGCGGTGGTTGGATCATCTTTGAAACAATGGTACAAGACACACAGAATTTTAACTGCATTTATACAAGTCCATTTTATTGAGGTCAGCGTGAAACACGAACAACCGTTATACATTCCCCACTCAGGTCCATCACTGCTTGAAACTCCATTGTTAAATAAGGGAAGCGCCTTTACAAAACGTGAGAGAGAATCATTTAATCTAGTTGGACTCTTACCGCCTCGATACGAATCTATTGAAGAGCAAGTTGAGCGTTGTTACATGCAGTATTCAAGTTGTACAACTACCATGAATAAGCATATCTACTTGCGTTCAATTCAAGACACGAATGAGACGGTTTTCTACCGTTTATTGCAAGAAAATTTGGAAGAGATGCTGCCAATTATCTATACACCGACCGTCGGTGATGCTTGTGAGCAGTTTTCTGATATTTACCGTAGTTCCCGTGGATTATTTATTGCTTATTCGGAACGAGAGCAAATGGACGACATTTTGAGAAATGCCACAAAACGAAAAGTGAAAGTCATTGTTGTCACAGACGGTGAGCGGATTTTGGGGTTAGGAGACCAAGGTATAGGTGGCATGGGGATACCTATCGGTAAACTATCACTTTACACAGCTTGTGCCGGTATTAGTCCTGCCTATACGTTGCCAGTCATGTTAGATGTTGGTACCAATAATGAAAAATTGTTAAATGATCCTCGTTACATGGGGTCAAGACACAAACGTGTGGGAAGTGATGATTACAATGCGTTTGTTGATAAATTTATTATCGCAGCTCAAAAACGTTGGCCTGGTGTTTTGATTCAATTTGAAGATTTTGCACAGCCAAATGCGATGCCGCTATTAGAACGCTATCGAGATAAAGTGTGTTGTTTTAATGATGATATTCAAGGAACCGCTGCGGTGACAGCGGGAACCCTCATGGCTGCGTGTCGTGTCAAAGGTGAGTTACTGAGAGATCAGCGTATTGTTTTTGTTGGGGCAGGTTCTGCAGGTTGCGGTATTGCAGAGCATCTCGTACGACAGATGGTGTCTGAAGGCTTAGATGAGTCGTTGGCTAGAAATCAAATCTATATGGTGGATCGCTTCGGATTACTGACCTCTGATATGGATGAATTGCGAGACTTTCAAAAAGCATTAACCCATGAACCAGAAGAACTCTCTGAATGGCAATTTAGCGGAAATACGCCATCCTTATTAGATGTTGTGCATTGCGGAAAGCCGACAATCTTAATTGGTGTGTCTGGTCAACCAAAATTATTCACCGAACATGTGATTAAAGCAATGCACGAGAACTGCGAGCAGCCTATTGTCTTTCCGCTCAGTAACCCTTCAAGCAGAATTGAAGCGTCGCCCGAAGATATTATTGAATGGACCGCGGGACAAGCAATTATTGCGACTGGTAGCCCATGCGAACCGATTGTCTATCAAGACAAAGTGTTTGAAATCCCTCAGTGTAATAACAGTTATATTTTTCCTGGAGTTGGCTTGGGTGTCTTAGCGGTTAAAGCAACTCGAATTTCAGATGATATGTTGATGGCTGCTAGCAAAACACTGGCAGAAGCTTCTCCACTGGCCAATACGGGAGATGGTGGTTTGTTACCGGCCCTTAATGATCTTGCGACACTGAGTAAAAGGATTGCCTTTGATGTAGCGAAGTGTGCAATGGCGCAGGGGCTTGCTTTAGAGATCAGTGACCATGCATTGACTGAAGCAATTGATAAGAACTTCTGGTTGCCTGAGTACCGCCAATACACGCGCGTGAGTATTTAACCGTGGCAAAGGGTGAGGTAAAAAATTTAGTTTTTCATCCAATATACAGCCAACTTGACCTGCCTGAGCGGCATCGTTTCCCGATTGAAAAATATCAGGGTATTTATGATGCTCTCTTGGCGAGAGGTGTTTCGCCAGACCGCTTTTGGCAACCCAATCCATTAGCACCAGAAAGTTTAAAGACTGTCCTCAATCCAACCTATATTGATCAACTCACGTCAAATACTTTACCCCCTAAAGCGATGCGGCGAATTGGCTTTCCCTGGTCTGAACAATTGATTGAGCGTACGTTAACTGCCGCAGGTGGAACGGTAGCCTGTTGTGAATTGGCCCTCGAATACGGTACTGCACTGAACTTAACCGGTGGTTATCATCATGCGTTTGCCGACTATGGTTCTGGATTTTGTATGGTAAATGATCTGTATTTAGGGGCATTGCAGATGCTCCAGAAGCCTCAGATTGAGCGTGTGTTGATTGTGGATTGTGACGTACATCAAGGCGATGGAACGGCGAAATTAGCGCAACACCGTTCAGACATCATCACACTTTCCATTCATGCAGAGAAAAACTTCCCGTTTAGAAAACAACAGTCCGATCTTGATTTTCCTTTAGCAAAGGGGGTTGGTGATGATGAATACCTTGTGTTGCTAGATGAGGCACTTTCTTTGGGGTTTCAGTTAGCCCGTCCCGATGCAGTCATTTACGATGCTGGTGTTGACGTACATGAAAATGACGACTTGGGGTATCTGTCACTAACGACAGAGGGGGTGTTTGCGCGAGATAACATGGTGTTTGAGTATTGCCGTCATCACAATGTGCCTGTCGCGGCAGTGATCGGTGGCGGTTATCAACGTGATATTCCTGCGCTAGTCGATGTGCATCTGCAGTTGTTTAAAGCCGCTGGTATTTATTGAATGTATTAGTTGCTTGGCTCATTTGATTCATCAGCATCGCCACCATGACTCCAAACTAATTCCTTGAAGTGTTTTCGACACATAGAGACATATCGGTCATTTCCACCAACCTCTATTTGATCACCGTCTCGAATGGCTTTACCCGTTTCATCCATTCTCACTACAAAATTCGCTTTTTTACCGCAATGACAAATCGTTTTTAATTCAACTTGCTTATCACTCCACGCGAGCAGATACTGACTACCCTCAAACAATTCACCCTGAAAGTCAGTGCGAAGTCCATAAGCCAATACGGGGATGTTAAACGTATCAACAACATCAGTGAGTTGCTTAACTTGTTCCTTATTTAAAAACTGACATTCGTCAATGAAAATACAGTCCAGATCTTTTGCTCTGGCCGCGATTTCAGCCATAAAATGGGTTTGCTTATTGAAGATCTTTGCCTCACTTTGTAATCCGATACGTGAAGTCACCAATCCGGTTCCATAACGGTCATCCAAAGCCGCAGTGTATATTTCCACTTCCATTCCTCGCTCTCTGTAGTTGTATGCTGATTGAAGCAGTGAAGTGGATTTACCCGCGTTCATTGCGGAGTAGTAGAAGTATAGTTGCGCCATTTTATTCTTTTTTACTGAAAAATCTGTCGCTCGAGTATACACAGATTTTATTTCAATGGTAGTTTATACAGTACCTGAGGCTAGTTGATTCTGTGATAATTGATTCAGAATTGCAGACAATTCATCGATATTGAAAGGTTTAGCAAGATAGTAGTTCATGCCCGACTGAATGCATTTTTCCTTGTCATCTTCCATTGCATTTGCGGTTAAGGCAACAATGGGGATGGTAGGATCGAGTTGACCCGAATTGTCTCTGCGAATAATGCGAGTGGTTTCATATCCATCAAGCACAGGCATCTGACAGTCCATTAGAATGACGTCAAATGTCTTTGCCGTTCTCAAGCGATCAAGGGCTTGGTTACCGTCGCTTGCGAGAGTAACCGAGTGACCAAGACTCACCAAGAACTCGATACAGACTTGTTGATTAATGTAATTATCTTCGACCAACAAAATCTCAAGGGTTTTGATTGCACTATCATTGGCTGCGATAACATTATCGTCTTTGGGTTGAAAAGGGATAGGAGGTGATGGCTGAGCAGGCACATTGAGTTCTATCGTAAACCAAAACATTGACCCTTTTCCTTTGACACTGGTAACACCAATTTCTCCACCCATCAATTGAGCCAATTGCTTGGAGATGGCAAGCCCCAACCCGGAACCTCCGTATTGACGGGTTGTTGAGTTGTCTAACTGGGTAAATTTATCGAACAATTGGTCTACTTTATCCGCTGGTATGCCAATACCCGAGTCCTCAACAGAAAACATAAGGGTGTCGTCAATACGAGTAACCGAAACATTTATCTCGCCTGTCTCGGTAAATTTTAATGAATTACTCAATAAGTTATTTAACACCTGGCGCAGTCGAGTCGGGTCGCTGGTAATCACTTCAGGTACCGATGAGTCGATAGTTAAATTGAGTTCTATATTTTTTTCCTCAGCCTTGAACGCAAAGCTTTCTCGGATCACCGCCATCAATTCAGTGATATGAACATCAATTTTTTCAATGTCGAGCTTACCAGCCTCCACTTTTGAAAAATCTAAAATATCGTTAACCAAGGTGAGAAGTGCATCGGCGCTCATTTTCGTTAATTGGGCATAGTGCGCTTGGTGCTCATCAAGCTGCGACCGCATCAGTAACTGTGTCATTCCAATGATACCGTTAATAGGGGTCCGAAGTTCATGACTCATATTGGCTAGAAACTCACTTTTTGCCAGACTCGCCGTTTTTGCTTTTTCTTCAGCACGCTTCATTGGGCTAATATCTTGGAACGCACCTTTCAGCAGAATTGCTCTTCCGTCTTTGAACTCAGCATGACCGTGACTACGTAGCCAAATGTCAGCGTCTTCAGAATGGTGATAAGGCAGTTTTAAATCCCAAGGCACTCCTTGGTCAATGGCCCGCATAACGGCCTGGCGAATAATTCGCCGGACATCAGGCGGAAACATTTCGATTATTTCGCTGAGGGACAACTGGCTGTTTTCTTGTGTGCCAAAAATACGGTGTAAACCATTGGAACAATGGAACGTCATGTCAATAATGTTGTATTCCCAACCGCCTAACTGTGCGATCCGCTCGGTTGTTTCAAGGAGTTTCTTAATACGCTTACTTTCACGCTCATATTTTTTGACTTCATCAAGGCTTCTACCAATAAACACAAAGCCAGTAATAGTATTTTCAGCATCCCTCAATGCTGTGACGGAAAGCATGATGGAAATTGTAGAGCCGTTAGTTCGGACATAGGTCCATTCGCGCTCATCTGGTGTACCTAACGCAGATTTGTAAGTCAGAACGTCAAAATCAGAAAAGGCTACTTCCGGGTATTCCAACATCAGTTTTTTGCGTCTCGCTTCAATTTCGTGGGAAAGGTGATAATCGGTCGGCGATTTGATCTGGGCATGTTCCCGCTCAGACAATCCTAACAGGTTTTGAGCACCATGATTAAAAGTGACTATGTTACCATCGGCGTCCGTTGAGATGATGCTGTAGTTAGCACCATCCAATATCGCTTGTTTCAGGCGAGATTCATTCTCAGCCCTTTGTGCGAGGCTTAATTGCTCGGTTATGTCATAATTGACACCAATCACTGAGTCAGGTTGGCCGAACTCGTCTAACTGACAGTAACCATAGGCTTTTAATGTTCGTTGAGTGCCATCAGGCAAATGAATACGGAACTGAGTATTGAGTTTTTCATTATTATATAGGCAATCACTCAACTCTTTTCTAACACGCTCCAAGTCATCAGGATGTACACGTTTTTCCCAAAATTGTGTCGTACCGTCATAAGCCTCTTCAGTGGTGCCATAAAGTTCAAACATCTGGCTGTCCCACTCAGTGTAGTTGAGGTGAAAATCGTGATTCCAAATACCAATATGCGCCGACTCAGAGGCAATTTTGAATTGTTTGTTTAACCGCTCCAAGCGCTGTCGCGTCCTGGTTAATTCATCCAACTCGTTGATAATAAGAACGACGGATGTATTGTTACTATTAAACTCTTTTCGGATGTTGATTTCACACGGTATCACTGAGCCATCTGGATGATTTAGGTTCACTTTTCGTTTGACGCTCTCGGTCAGTGTACTTTGAAAATATTGGCTGGAGACCTCGACCCACAAATCCTGACTCTCAGTATCAGCAAGTAGTGACGAAAACGGAATATGGATAGGAGTATTTAATTTTCTACAGATAAGCGATTCAGCATGGGTATTGCCATAGACAATGTCGTCGTTCTCTGTGATTTCAATAATACCTGTCTCAACAGCTGACAAAACGAGCTTCAGTCGTTCAGCATCATTGTTTAATCTTTCAGTATGAGCCGAGCCAGAATCAGTCATATGCACATTATCCTTGCTTACCGCAGTTTGCGTGTTATGTTACTCCTACTAGCGAGCGGGTTTACTGCTACTTAAGTTTTAAGTGTATAACATAATTTTTGTTGCGCTACTTTGAAAGCTAAATTGTCGGTATATCAAATATTTAAGAGGGCCATTAGTTCATGAGTACATGGTGGGTCTATATTGTTCGTAACGGTAATGGCCAATTGTATACAGGGATTACAACCAATGTTGCTCGCCGAGTAAAACAGCATCAAGTCGGTTCTGGAGCCAAAGCATTACGCGGTAAGGGGCCAATTGAATTGATGTGGAGTGAAACCGTTGGCAACCGTTCTGATGCCAGTAAAATTGAATACGCCATAAAACAGCAGCGAAGAGATAAAAAATTAGCCTTGATTGAGGGGACGTTGTTGTTAACGGAGCTACTTGATTAAAATAAGGTTGTGAGACGGTTACGTTTCCGGTTTTTGTTGACCGAGTTCGACCGAAGAGGATATGTGAAATGCCAAATTTTTCTGCCCTTCCTGAGGCACTGCGAGCCGCTGGAGAGTCTTCGTTTGAGCGTTTGCCTGCGGAATATCGGGATGCGCTGGGTGATCATCAGTCAGCATTGTGTTATGCATTTGCCCTAAGCGATTTTATTGCGCGAGTGTGCCAGCAATATCCTACGATTTGTCGGGCTATGATTTCGCAGTCGGACACGATTACCCTCAGTACAGCCGAAGCGCTTGATAAGAAACTCAAAACATGTCAAACAGAAGAGCAACTATTTGCAGTATTACGCCAATATAGACACCATCATATGGCTCTCATTGCGTATCGGGATTTGTGTCTTGACCAAGATATTGAGCAATCATTGCATCAGGTTTCTTTACTCGCTGAACAGTTGATTTGTGCTGCGTACGACTGGTTGTATAAAGTTTTTGCTGAGCGCTTGGGCACACCAACCTATCAAGGAGTGCCGCAACCAATGCAGATCATTGGAATGGGTAAACTGGGGGGACGAGAACTTAATTTTTCATCTGATATTGATCTGATTTTTTGTTACCCCCACACAGGCACAACAGAAGGGGGGCGGAAGTCGGTGGACAACCAAACCTTCTTTACTCGTCTCGGCCAGAAGCTGATTGCAGCACTCAATCAGATCACTGAAGATGGTCAGGTCTATCGTGTAGACATGCGATTGCGGCCTCTAGGGAGCAGCGGCCCCCTTGCTATTCATCATGCTGGATTGGAAGACTATTATCAAAGTCACGGCAGGCACTGGGAGCGTTATGCCATGGTGAAAGCTCGGGTACTAAATCCTGAACCTAATTTTACTCCTGCTTTGTATGACATCATTCGACCCTTTGTTTACCGACGCTACATAGATTATACCTCGGTAGATGCATTACGTGATATGAAACGTATGATCAAGCAAGAAGTCAGACGGCGAGGCCTAGTTGACAACATCAAACTCGGTGAGGGGGGGATTCGAGAAGCAGAATTCATTGTACAAAGCTTTCAATTGATACGGGCTGGTCGAGAAAAGTCTTTGCAGACCGCGGGCTTCTCTGATGCATTGAATGAACTGTATACACAAGGTGTTTTTCAATCTGAGGACTACTTGAGTATCAAAAGTCAGTACCTTTTACTGAGAAAAGTTGAGCATTGCTTACAACAGTTTGACGACAAACAAACTCAGTCGCTGCCAAGTGATGCCCTTGGTCGGCAACGGCTCGCAATCGCGTTAAGCGCAGACAGAGAGACATATGCAGACCAATACGCGCACATCAACCATGCCATGGGACAAATTCGTCGTCACTTCAACGTGTTGATCGGCGAAGAAAATCACGTGAGTGGGGAGTCACCTCATCAAGAATGGGTAGATGTATGGCGCGGTGAATTCAATTCAGATGATTGGCTAGCGCAGCTTGAGCCATTCAATTTAAGTCATCCCGATGAGGTCATACATCAAATAGAACTGGCTCATCAAGCTAGTCACAAACGTGCCGTTGGAGAACGAGGGGCGTTGCTGGTGGAGCACTTGTATCCATTGCTAATTGCTGAGATTTTGCATCACGGAAAAGGCAAGTCACAAGCAAAAATTCAATGTTTGCTTGCTTCCATATTTAACATTTTATCCGCTATTTCTGGAAGAACTGCCTATTTAGATCTTCTGATAGAAAATCACGGTGCAAGACAGCAAATGATTACCCTGTGTGGGGCAAGTCCGTTTATTGCTGAACAGTTATCCCGTTTTCCATTGCTGCTGGATGAGCTAATTAATCCAAGCAGCCTGTATGAACCAATTGATCACCAACAATGTGCAGCATTGTTGCGCCAGTTTATGTTGCGAGTCGATCCCGATGATCTTGAGTGGCAAATGGAGTCTTTACGCCAGTTTAAATTAAGTTATCAATTGAAGATTGCTGCAATGGATGTGGCTGGAGCCTTATCTGTTATGGAAGTCAGCGATCACCTCACCTTCCTGGCCGAGAGTATTTTAGCGTTTTCAATCGAAATCGCGTGGCAACAAATGACGCAAAAATATGGAAATCCAATCAATACCTCAGAGTTTGATAAGGGATTACTCGCCGTCGCCTATGGAAAGTTTGGTGGTATTGAACTGAGTTACGGCTCTGATCTTGATATGGTGTTTTTACACCAATCTGAGCGCGGCACAATGACTCAGGGCTCGCGTCAAATAGAATCAGCCCAGTTTTATCAGCGATTAGTACAGAGGATCATTCATATACTGCACACGGTAACACATTCCGGCAAGCTGTATGAAATTGACCTCAGGTTACGTCCTCAGGGCGGCTCTGGTTTACTGATTTGTCATGTACAAGGATTCGATAAATATCAAAATGAAGATGCCTGGACTTGGGAACATCAAGCATTAACACGAACGCGCTGTGTTTACGGAAGTGATAGTTTAGTGACCTGTTTTAATGCTATCCGCCAGTCAATATTGTGTCGCTCTCGAGAGCCTGAACAGCTCGTAAACGATGTAGTTAGTATGCGCCAAAAAATGTCTAACCATTTACTAAACCAGGGGGATATTGCAAGTCAAATCAAGCATGGACAAGGCGGGATTGTTGCGATTGAGTTTCTAACCCAATATTGGATATTGCGATATAGTGCCTTGTACCCCGAATTAACACAATGGTCTGATAATGTTAGATTGTTAGACCAATTGGCCGCTCGTGGATTGATTTCTGACGAGGAGCGACAGTCACTTACTGAAGCATATTTGTGGTTGAGAGCGCAAGCTCATAATATTGCCATTGGACGAGAGGTAGAACTTTCGGGCGCCGAGTATCAAAAGCATCGTCAAGAGGTGATAGCAATTTGGCAGCGTCATTTGATTGCTGAACAGTCCGCGTTGGATTGAGCTTTCTGATCCGTTGTGATGACTATCGCACGTTGATTCGGACACTTAAGAAGATGCAGTTCATCGGTAAAATTGTGCTGAATTGACGAGGCAATCACTTTAACCGAATGAGTCAGCGTTCCCTTTGTCTCAAATCGATTCTTAATAACAAAATCCTGTTGCAGATCCCAAAGAAGTGACAGGCCATTCTGCTCAAGATGTCGTGTTAGACTCTCTTGCAGCGTGTTGCCTTGCCGGAACGAACGATAACGATCCATACCATTAAGTTCGTCTTCGGTTGCAGGGTAGGGCGTTTTGAGTTGCGCCAGACGCTCAGACAAGGTTACCGTTGCCGCGGGTAAATCAATCACAAAATCGCTAGTATTCGTTGGATAAGGCTGACGTGACGACAGTCTGAAGTTAGAATACATATGACTGAATGATTCACCTGGGGACAGGTCATTCTCAGGCTTACTGCCGCTATTTGAATGACTGTGATTAACCAAACGTTCAGCAATTATTCCGCCGATCAAAATCAGGCTGATGTAAATCAACTGTTTTAACCAGAAAACAACGGGTGAGTGTGTCTTTTTCATTTACTGCTCCAGCACACGACATTAACGCTTGTTATATCAGTCTTTCCAATGTGTTCAATCTCTAAGGCTCAACTAAGTTATACATTTTAAGATGCAACTTTAGTATGATTAGCCTCTACGCTATCGACAATATGGACATATTTCAACCATTTTTGTGATTTTGGCGTGTTCAAATTTTTATTATCCAGCGACTAAGACGTGCCACTAATAAATATTGTGGGGCGATTCTGGAGGGCGCGTTTTGAAGCGTCGGTGAGTCCATAGGTATTGCTCAGGCGCCATTGCAATCATTGATGCTATGGCCTGATTAATGATTTTACAATCACTTTTGTCATCCCCGGTAGGATATTGTTCAGGGGCAGGTAACACTTTGACTTTATAACCTGAGCCAGTCCAAAGTGGGATCAGGAGCACAACCCCGGCATGGCTGCGTTTTACAATGTTATGAATGGCCGTTGTAGTCGCGGCAAGAGTCGGGCCACAGAAAGGGACAAATTCGGCACGTTCTGGTCCGTAGTCATGATCGGGTAAGTAAACAATCAGGTTTGGTTCCCTCAACGCACTGAATAGTGTCTTAACATCTCGCTTGGACACTTGCATCTTATTCGAGCGTAAACGTCCGTGATACTGCATGTATTCAAGCAACGCATTGTTGTGAGGGCGATAAAAATTGACCGCTGGTATACGAAGCCCTAACACACGTGCATTCATTTCTAGATTCACATTGTGGATGGTAATCGCAACCACCGAGCGACCTTGTTCATAAAATGCATCAACGTACTCTTTTCCTTCTATCTCGCTTATGGATTGAACGCGTCTATCACTCCACCACCATCCCATGCCCATTTCAAATATTCCACGCCCGTGAGCCAACAGATTGTCCGTCAAGAGTTGTTCGCGTTCTTCTTCAGGCATGTCTGGGTAACATAATGCCAAGTTGGTACGAGCAATGTGAAGGCGACGTTTCATCAATGGGCGAATAAGTCGTCCAACGGCATTACCAAGAGACCAAATCATCGGTGCAGGCAGTTGAGTGATTAGCCATATCATACTCAGTCCAAACCAGATACCCCAGTATTTAGGATGGGCAAATTGAAGAGTCATTTTTGGTGCTTGCTTAGCCACACTATCCCCGGCTCGTTTGTCTCAAAATGTTGTGACTGCCGAGTATACTGAAATAACGAACCAGAGTGAAATCGAGAATGTAATCTTTCTTCCGTCTCTAGGTTAATCATAAGCCTTGTGTTACTGATGATATCCAACGCGACAACCCTTAGATAAGCCAAGATGCGACCGCTCTAAGATAACTTCTCTTAAGCTTTGTAACACGCTGATAGAAAGATGTTTTATAGGCGATTACATGTTAAACTCATCAACCTTTTTACAGAGTTGGTGAACGGAGAGGTTCGCAGATGACAGAGACCGTCAATTTCCCATTAATTGGAGAAGCACAAGTACAAAATACGTTAGGCGAAGGTATTCTGTGGGATCCCCGTCATAACGCGTTTTTTTGGACCGACATATTGGAAAGTCGTTTGTTCAAATGGCGGTTTGATACCCAAGCAATTCAAGCATGGGATTTGCCAAGTCGCGCTGGTTCTTTGGGACTCACAGAGGACCCAGAATTATTGGTTGTTGCGTTTGAGGAAGGTATTGGCCTGTTGTCAATGGAAGACGGTGAGATTGAATGGTTGTTTGTGCCTGATATCACTCAGAAACCTGAAATCCGATTCAATGATGGACGGGTTGATCCCAAAGGCCGATTCTGTGCCGGCACTATGAATGAAAAAGACGAACATACCAAAACGCCCGAGGGGGCGCTTTATCAAGTTGATGAGCAGGGTAAACATGCAGTCTTGGTTGATAATGTTGGCGTTTCCAACGGATTATCATGGTCTCCCTGTGGCACTGTGATGTATTTCGCAGATTCCCCAACCCAAACCATTTACCGATTCGATTACGACCCAGTCACCGGAACCGCATCCAATCGTCAACCATTTGCCACAACGCAGGGAGATGAATATCCAGATGGCGCTATTTGCGATGCAGAGGGTAATCATTGGAGTGCCAAATGGGGTGGACATCGAATTGTCGTGTATGGACCTGCTGGGGAAATAAAACAAGTACTGCCCATGCCGGTGCCGCAGCCGACCTGCTTGTGTATCGGTGGTCCTAATCACGATGTGTTGGCGGTTACAAGTGCTCGCGTTGGTTTGTCTGAACAGACGTTGGATGAAATGCCAAGTTCGGGCAATGTGTTTTTGTTCCAATTACCCAAATCAGTTGGGGTCGCCGACAATTACTTTGTGTTGCCGCCAGTGCAACCATAAAAGACAACGATTAATTTACAGAAGGAGAGGCCATGCATTGTCCTTTTTGTTCAACACAAGAAACTAAGGTGATTGACTCTCGTCTAGTATCAGACGGTCATAGTATCCGTCGCCGTCGTGAGTGCGCGGTTTGTCACGAGCGATTTACCACGTTTGAAGTCGCCGAACTTGTGATGCCACGTGTGGTGAAACGGGATGGTAGTAGAGAGCCATTCAACGAAGAAAAGCTACGCTCAGGTATGCTGCGTGCGCTTGAGAAACGTCCTGTTGGTATCGATGCCATAGAACAACACATTTCTCGTATTCAGTCTTGTTTGCGTGCCACTGGGGAGCGAGAAGTTGCCACAGAGTTGTTAGGGAATTTGATTATGGATGCGTTAAAAGAATTAGATAAAGTGGCATACGTGCGCTTTGCATCCGTCTATCGTTCATTTGAAGATATTCGAGAATTCGGTGAAGAGATTGCCAAACTTGGAGATGACAAGTGAATCAGATGGAGCTTGATCGTCAATACATGTTACGGGCTATCAAACTGGCTGAACAGGGCCGCTACTCTACAACGCCTAACCCAAATGTAGGCTGTGTCATTGTCAATCATGGCGAGGTTGTGGGTGAAGGTTGGCACAAGAAGGCGGGAACCCCTCACGCTGAAGTTCACGCGCTCGCAATGGCCGGTGATAAGGCAGCAGGTGCAATCGTTTATGTCACACTTGAACCCTGCAGTCACACCGGAAGAACCGGCCCGTGCGCGGATGCATTAGTGGCAGCAAAGGTTGCACGTGTGGTGATTGCAATGAAAGATCCAAACCCTCAAGTCGCTGGACGTGGTATTCGTCGGTTGGAATCTCATGGCATTGAAATCTGTGTTGGCGTGTTGCGTGAACAAGCAGAAATGCTCAATTTGGGATTTTTGAAGCGCATGCGCACCAATCGCCCTTTTGTGACCTTAAAACTCGCCACGAGTCTGGATGGTCGAATTGCCTTGGCAAATGGCAAGAGTCAATGGATAACGTCTGATCTTGCACGGCAAGATGTTCAAAACCACCGAGGCATGAGTTGTGCCATCCTATCAACTGCAGAAACAGTACTTGCGGACCAAGCCTCATTGACCTTTCGACCAAATCAACTGACTGAGGTCGATGCTCAATACTATGAGAACGCTAATCGTGGCCATGCCCGACAACCCATTCGAGTTATTCTGGACCAGCATCATAGACTCACTGGTGATGAGCCACTGTTCCAATCGGAGGGGGAGATTATTCTGGTCAGTCACAAAACTCGAACACCTTTTACGTCACCTAGAGTGCGCTACCTAACAGTGGAAAACTCTTCGCAAGGATTGAATGTTGCAAAGGTGTTTGATGCGCTGGCTACACAGTTTGAGATCAATCACGTGTGGGTTGAGGCAGGTGCGAAACTTGCCGGTTCCTTACTGACCAATGGTTTGGTGGATCAGCTCATCCAATATCAAGCACCAAAACTGTTGGGCGATAGCGCTAAAGCAATGGTATCATTGCCGGAACTCACCGAATTGTCCCAATCTTATCGATTCGACGTACAGAAAGTCGAAACAGTGGGGCAAGATATCAAAATAACCATGTTAACCGCAGACGCTACCTCGTCTAATCTGGAATAATCAGAGAGATACAACTATGTTTACCGGAATCATTGAAGCAAAAGGTGTGATTGAAAGTCTACAACCAAAGGGTGGCGATATTCGCTTAAAAATAGCCTGTCCATCCTTGGATATGGGGGATGTCGCCCTTGGTGACAGTATTGCGACAAACGGTGTTTGTTTGACCGTCGTTGCCTACAGTGACCATTATTATGAGGCTGATGTTTCCGTTGAAACCATCAAACGCACAGGATTTTCCGATTACACCGAAGGTCAACCCGTTAACTTGGAAAAAGCGCTACAAGCCAATGCTAGACTAGGCGGTCACATTGTCAGCGGCCATGTCGATGGTGTCGGTGAAATCGTTAGTATCAGTAAAAACGCGCGAGCGGTAGAAATTTGGGTAAAAGCACCGGATGACCTTGCTAAGTATATTGCTCACAAAGGCTCGATTACCGTCGACGGCGTCAGTTTGACAGTAAATCAAGTGGACGGGGCATCGTTTTTGTTAACTTTGGTACCACATACAATGCAAGAAACCATTATTGGCGTTTACGAGGCGGGCACAAAGGTGAATCTAGAAGTGGATGTTATTGCGCGCTATCTAGAGAGATTATTGTTAGGAGACAAGGCGGCGCATAGCGAATCGTCTGATATCAGTATGGCATTTCTTGCCGAACACGGTTATTTAAAATAAGTGGTATAAGAGAGAAGTAAATTATGGCATTGAACACGGCAGCAGAGATCATTGACGATATTCGTTTAGGTAAGATGGTTATCTTAATGGATGACGAGGATCGTGAGAATGAGGGTGATATCATCATGGCCGCTGAACATGTAACACCAGAAGCCATTAATTTTATGGTCAGTCATGCCCGAGGTCTCGTCTGTTTACCCATGACTGCAGAACGTTGTCAAACGCTGAACCTTCCCTTGATGGTCGACAATAACAACGCCCAGTTTTCCACCAATTTCACAGTCTCCATTGAAGCTGCGCAAGGGGTTACCACTGGGATATCAGCAGCCGACAGAGCAACAACGATTTTGGCCGCTGTTGCTAAGGACGCAAAAGCCAGTGATATCGTGCAACCGGGTCATATTTTCCCGCTTATAGCGAAGCCTGGCGGCGTATTAAATCGTGCAGGCCATACCGAAGCCGGCGTTGACTTGGCAAGAATGGCTGGGTGTGAGCCAGCCGCTGTTATTGTCGAAATTCTCAATGAAGACGGCAGTATGGCAAGAAGACCTGAGCTGGAAGTTTTTGCTAAAAAACACGGTCTCAAAATGGGAACCATTGCTGACTTAATTGAATACCGTAACCTTAACGAAACTACGGTCACGCAGGTTGCAAGTTGTAAACTAGAGACAGAGTTTGGCGAATTTAACTTGGTAACATTCCAAGATGACATTGATAAACAAATTCATTTCGCCTTAACCAAGGGTGAAGTGACGCCTGAGGAGCCAACCCTTGTTCGCGTGCATTTACAAAATACGTTTAGTGATTTATTGGGCTCCGAACGCTCGCTTGAGCGCAGCTTAAGCCTGCCAAAAGCAATGGCAAAAATCGCCAAAGAGGACGGTGTGCTTGTTGTCTTAGGCAACCAAGAAACAAACGACGATTTAATTGCCAAGGTAAAGCAATTTGAAGCGGAAGATAAAGGCGAATTGCCAACAGCGGCAAAATGGCAGGGAACATCACGTACCGTTGGGATAGGGTGTCAAATTTTGGCGTCTCTTGGTGTTTCAAAAATGCGCTTACTCAGCAAGCCTAAAAAATACCACGCGTTGTCAGGCTGGGGATTAGAGGTGGTTGAGTACGTTAATCCGGAATCTGACGCATAATTGATGAAATATATTGATTCTTGAACCATATTTGGGTTCAAGATTGACGGTTCGCTGTGCTATCATGGCGGCCATTTTTTGACAGGGTGAGAATTTATGAAAATCATTGAAGGTAATATCCGAGCGACAGGCAAAAAGTTTGCCTTGGTTGTGGCGCGTTTCAACAGCTTTGTTGTCGAAAGTTTAGTTGATGGTGCGTTGGATACATTAGAGCGTCACGGTGAAGTCAGCGATGATGATATCACTTTGGTTCGCGTACCAGGCGCGTACGAATTACCTGTGGTTGCAAAAAAACTAGCCGAGAAAGGTCAGTATGATGCCATTATTGCACTTGGTGCTGTTATCCGCGGCGGTACGCCTCACTTTGATTTTGTTGCCGGCGAATGTAACAAAGGTCTAGCGCAGGTGTCGCTAGAGTATGGAATTCCAGTGTCTTTTGGTGTAATTACAACGGATTCGATTGAACAAGCCATTGAGCGTTCAGGAACGAAAGCGGGTAATAAAGGTGCAGAAGCTGCAATGGGTGCTCTTGAAATGGTTAATGTTGTTGACCAAATTGCGGGGGCATAATTTGTGAAGCCTTCAGCACGTCGCTTAGCAAGAGAGCTAGCAGTACAGGCACTCTACTCGTGGCATATGAGCGGTAATGATATTGCTCAAGTTGAGTTGCATCTTGCGACGTCCAACGACATGACGAAAGTGGATATGCCTTATTTCCAAGAACTATTCCGTAGCATTGTTAAACAGCTTGGGGACTTGGATGCATCTATTAAGCCTTATTTAGGACGCCTTCCTGAAGAGATTGATCCCATTGAAAAAGCGATTCTTCGTATTGCTACGTATGAGTTGGTCCATCGTATTGATGTGCCATATCGTGTCGTTATCAATGAGGCCATTGAACTTGCGAAAGCCTTTGGTGCTGAGGAAAGCCACAAATTTATCAATGGTGTGCTGGACAAAGCAGTACGCAAGTTACGTCAACACGAGAAAGATTAATTCATGAGTGAATTTTCTATTATTGAAAACTACTTCCAGGGGCGTAGTTTTCAACGTAGAGATGTGGCACTAGGCATTGGTGATGATTGTGCTATTACCGATATTCCCGAGGGGCAATCTCTTGCGGTTACGACAGACACGCTTGTTAATGGAATACACTTTCCAGAATCTACGCCGCCAATATTAGTGGCGCAAAAAGCCGTTGCGGTCAACCTTAGTGATCTTGCAGCCATGGGGGCAGAACCCGCATGGCTAAGTTTATCGTTATCAATTCCTGAACATGACGAACAGTGGTTACACGAATTTTCGCTGGGTATCCAACAAATGAGTGAGTATTACTCGGTTCAGTTAATCGGTGGTGATACCGTAAAAGGGCCGCTTTCAATTACGATTACCGCTCATGGATTCATACCGAAGGATCAAGCATTGACCCGTTCTCGTGCGAAACCCGGTGATTTACTGTATGTTTCTGGATCTCTTGGTGATGCGGCGCTTGGTTTAGATATTTGTAAAGGGTTGGTGCATGCGCATCCAAGTCATAAAAACTTTGCGCTTGACCGATTAAATAATCCCTCGCCGCGAGTACTGGTAGGTACCATGTTGAGAAGAATCGCTTCTTCCTGTATTGATGTATCTGATGGTATGTTATCCGACCTAAAACATATCCTTTATGCATCTCAATGTGGTGCTCTAGTGCACGTTGATAAACTACCCTTATCTCACGCCATGACGCAAACGGTTTCAGCAGAACAAGCTTATCAATATGCATTGAATGGCGGGGATGATTACGAATTATTGTTCACGGTTCCAGAAAGTCTTAAAGGGCAGTTAGAACTTGCGCTAGTGAATGCCAATGTCAGTGCGACCTGCATTGGACAAATTGCAGGATTGAATGAAAAGCTCCGCTTGACATTAGACGGTGAAGCCTACACAACGGAAATTAATGGTTATGACCACTTCGAAGAAGAATGCTCTGAATAAAGTGTCGTTAAAACATCCATTACACTTCCTTTCATTGGGCTTCGGATCAGGTTGTGTTTCGTTTGCACCTGGTACTTTTGGAACCATAGCTGCTTTACCTTTGGTATATGCAATGTCCTTCTTGTCATTATCAGCGTACCTTTCTGTCACTCTGTTTGCGTGTCTGATTGGCGTTTATTTGTGCCATACAACAGCAAAGGCAATGGAAGTTCATGATCATCCAGCGATTGTTTGGGATGAGATAGCAGGGATGATGATTACGATGGTCATGGTGCCCATGACCGTCACTAATCTCGCAGTAGGTTTTATACTATTTCGCTTCTTTGATATCGTTAAACCCTGGCCAATCAAATGGATAGATAAACATGTTCACGGTGGGATCGGTATTATGCTTGACGATATCATCGCCGGCATATTGGCTTGTGCTGTTATTCATCTAGCGCTTGTATACGCAATAATTTAGGAATTTATTATTCGTTGACATCTATTTCAAAAGGAGTTGTATCTTGAAATATGTGTCTCGCTTGTATTTCATGCGGCATAATGAAAACCGTTGACGCCCAGCGCGATAACATAATAGTCACTTACGGCAGTTCAAAAAACTAGTGTCAAACTATTCCACCTGTATACAGCGGCGCTGTTTACAACTTTTGTTTGGTTTATGGAGAGCCACGCCATCAAGCGAATATTATCGCTACGGGAGATGGTGTGCCAATTGTATTTCTTGATTTCATATTATCGTCTGCGGCGGATACACTAGTCTTACCTTACACGGCTTACCTACAATTAATCCAAGGCTCTATTCAGGTTATTGAATAACCCGTATGTATCCTCAATTCATTCGATTCTGTTGATGAAAAACGAGCCATGTGGCCAAGGTATTAACCCAAAAAGGGGAATGTCAAAAAGTTAGAGAGGCAAAGGTCGGATTTAATCCGGCTTAGACAGTACTTTAAGCAATCCGAATGCCTAGAATATATTTTCTAGGCATTTTTTTTGCCTGTTTTTTAGCCTGTCGAGAAAATTATAACTTTTATGCCTGTTATAGAACGGTGTGTAACATTTAATGATTTTGTAAATTCAATAAATCAGGAAGATGCAAAAAGTGCATATTAGTTGAAGAATGACCGGCCGCTTTGTGCTGTGATTTCAATTGGTGGATGCAACGCTATCCTTAAATAAGGAGGACGTTGTTATGAGCCGAAGAAAACGTATTTACTATTCACCTCAACAAAAAGCATTGATATGGGATCGGTATAAGCAAGGAGAT
>CAXRGH010000102.1:0-15786 GCA_964230195.1 Alteromonadaceae bacterium | reverse complement strand
GGCCATCGTTGCTGGCGCTTCAGCAGTTATATCTGACACCAAACAGGATACGTCAATACCATTATTACTTGTTGAGGATACACGTATTGCATTGGCTAAACTTGCCAAAGGGGTGAAGCAGGAAGTATCACCAAAAACGGTCGCTATGACAGGTAGCAGTGGCAAAACCACAGTCAAAGAAATGTGTGGCAGTATTCTGCGTCAACTTGGCAGTGTATGGACAACGCCTGGTAATTTTAATAATGATATCGGTGTACCTCTATCATTACTCGGACTAACCCACGAACATGAATACGCAGTGTTAGAACTTGGTGCGAATCATGCCCATGAAATTGCATATACAGTGGGGTTAGTAGAACCGGATGCATGTATGGTGCTGAACGTTTCACAGGCTCACTTACAGGGGTTTGGTTCACTCGATGGCGTGGCAAATGCCAAAGGCGAGATTTATACACATTCGCCTGCGACTGCTACCCACATTCTTAATCTTGACTGCGACTATGCTTCACAGTGGTTATCGCAAATGAAACAGGATGGACGTCCTAACCCTATAACACTATCTCGCTCTCATCCAGCGGACATTTATGCCACCGAAATTCAAGCAAACGTCTCAGGTTGTTACTCATTCGTGTTGAATACTCCAACTGGCAGGACCGATATTCAATTACCGACCCCGGGCTATCATAATGTCGCTAACGCACTCTCAGCGGCAGCTTTATGTATCCAAGTCGGCGCCAGCTTGTCGCAGATCAAATCAGGTCTTCAGGCTCTAGCCCAGGTCAAGGGACGTTTATATCAAAAACAACTTGGTAGGCTTACCTTGATTGATGATACCTACAATGCAAATGTAGGTTCGATGAAAGCGGCTCTCGATGTACTCTCACAGACTCAAGGCGAGAAACTCTTTATCATGGGCGATATGGGTGAACTGGGTGATGAGTCTAAAGACTATCACTCTCAAATCGGCGAATACGCTCGCCAGCATGAAATTCACCAGATGTTCTGTGTTGGGCAAGAAAGTCAGTACGCGTGCAACGCTTTTGGCTCCGCAGGACGACATTATACAGACAAGCAAACACTCGCTGATGATGTAATTGCTTGGTTATCAACCCACACAAAAGCAGCGACAATTCTAGTGAAGGGATCACGAAGCGCAAAAATGGAACAGGTTGTGAGTGCAATAGAAAGTGGTGTTTCAATTGACACCCAAAATAATGGAGACTCAACAGAATGTTGATATGGCTAGCCGCATGGCTTGAGCAATTTGACCCTGGTTTTAACGTTTTCTCATACTTAACGGTAAGAGCGATATTGAGTATTCTCACCGCCTTAATTGTGAGCCTGTTTTTTGGTCAATCCATGATACGGTGGCTGCAGAAAATGCAAATAGGCCAAACGGTTCGTGATGATGGTCCTGAGAGCCATCTTTCAAAGGCTGGTACACCGACGATGGGAGGAATTCTTATCCTTGCTGGTATCAGCATTGCGACTTTGCTTTGGGCGGATCTGAGTAATCGCTATGTGTGGGTAACGTTATTTGTTACTCTCAGTTACGGTGTCATTGGATTTGTTGATGATTATCGGAAAGTTGTTCGTAAAGATCCTAAGGGACTGATTGCACGGTGGAAATATTTTTGGCTGTCAGCAGTTGCAATCGCCGTAGCGATTTACTTGTATATGAGTCATGAAAATAGTAACGAACTTGCGTTAGTCATCCCTTTCTTTAAAGAGTATTTCCCACAACTCGGACTGTTCTATCTTGTTGTCGTGTATTTTACACTGGTTGGCACCAGTAACGCCGTCAACTTGACCGATGGCTTAGACGGATTAGCTATTGTCCCCACCATTCTGGTTGCTTCAGCATTGAGTATTTTTGCGTATGTGACCGGAAACGTAAATTTCTCTGAGTATTTGAATATTCCATATATTCCGTTAACCAGTGAATTGGTTATTGTTTGTACTGCAATGGTTGGCGCTGGTTTAGGGTTTCTTTGGTTTAATACGTATCCGGCTCAGGTATTCATGGGCGATGTTGGCTCTCTCGCGCTTGGCGGTGCAATGGGAATTATTGCCGTTTTGGTTCGTCAGGAAATTGTCCTTATTTTGATGGGCGGTATTTTTGTACTTGAAACAGTATCAGTAATTCTTCAGGTTGGTTCCTATAAATTGCGCGGTCAACGTATTTTTCGAATGGCCCCAATTCATCATCACTATGAGTTAAAAGGGTGGCCGGAGCCAAAAGTCATTGTGCGTTTTTGGATACTCTCTCTCATTCTTGTATTGGTGGGATTAGCCACCTTGAAATTGAGATAACGCTATGTTGACACTTGAGCAACTGAAAGAAAAACGTTTCGCTGTCATTGGCTTAGGTATGACAGGGTGCTCTTGTGTTGATTTTCTTTATCAAAATAACGCTCAGGTGTATGCTTTTGATACGCGTAGTCCTCATCCGGTTAATATTTCATCAAATGTTACTGTGGCTTTCGGTGAGCTGAACCCCGATGTGCTCTCTACAATGGACTTGTTAGTGGTTAGTCCGGGTATACCGCTCAGTCATCCGGCCATTGCTCAAGCGATTGCGGCAGGCGTTAGAGCCATTGGTGATGTCGAACTCTTTTCTTGGTTTAACCAGAAACCTGTTATTGCTATTACAGGCTCTAATGGAAAATCAACGGTAACGAGCCTTGTTTGCAGTATGCTTAAAAGTGCCGGTTTCAACGCAAAAATGGGAGGTAATATTGGTATTCCTGTGTTGTCCCTATTGAGTGAACCGTACGATATTGCAGTACTCGAATTATCAAGTTTTCAACTCGAGACTACTCACTCTCTTAAGCCTCAAGCTGCTACAGTACTAAATGTTTCAGCTGACCATTTAGATCGCTATGAGAGCTTTGAAGCTTACCGTCAGGCAAAGTTAAGAATATATCAAAACGCTCAAGTAAGCGTGATTAATGACTATGACCGACTTACCATTCCTCACACCGGTGATTACTCTGAAAGCTTTGGCAAAGAAGGCGCTTTTACCATCAGCGATGATGGACATAGCCTATTATTCAAGGGAGAGGCGTGGCTTGATTATCGCCAATGTAAGCTCACCGGTAAACATAATGCCCTTAACATTCAAGCTGCAGCTGCGTTGTGTCACAGTCTCGGTGTAGCGTTGAATAAACTGACCGAAGGAGCCATGCAGTTCGAAGCGCTGCCACACCGCTGCCAGCGTGTCAGCCGATACAATGATATTCAGTGGATTGATGATTCTAAAGCAACCAATGTGGGCGCCGCCCAAACAGCGATTGAAAGTTTGTCTTGGGGTAGCGAAGGGCGAATGATTTTGATTGCTGGAGGCGACGCAAAAGGTGCTGACCTGACCGTGCTAAAACCTTACTTAGAGCAATATGTAAGCGCCATGATTGTGTTAGGGAAAGATGCGAATCAACTTCTACCATTGCATACAAACACCTATCGAGTGGGTGATATGAAAGAAGCAGTGCAAGTTGCAGCAACTCTGGCTCAGAAAAATGATATTGTGTTGTTGTCTCCTGCATGTGCAAGCATTGATATGTTTGCCAATTACATGGAGCGTGGAAAACAGTTTCTTCAAGCTGTGGAGGCGCTACAATGAAAATGTTTGGCTACGAAGACAGCACGGTGAAAGACTTATTCACCCGTCGTCATGGCGGTATAACTCAGCCCGCTATCTATGACAAACTATTGTTGATAATTGCACTCAGCCTAATGACCATCGGTTTCATTATTGTCACATCTGCTTCAATTCCAGTGGCCGAGCGTTTGCACAACAATCCGTTTCATTTTGCCACTCGTCACGGTATCTATTTATTAATATCATTGGTTGTTGGCGCTGTTTGCGTGCAAGTTCCCATGAGGTATTGGAAAGACTATAATCACTGGCTACTCTTCGTCGCTCTAGCGTTGCTTATTGTCGTGTTGTTCATCGGACGCACCGTTAACGGCAGTACGCGTTGGATTGCGTTAGGCCCTATCACTATTCAAGCGGCGGAACCCGCAAAATTGTTCTTTTTTTGTTATTTAGCATCATTCCTTGTTCGTCGCTACGAAGATGTGACCGAAAACTGGGGTGGTTTTGTAAAGCCGTTGGCGGTTTTCTTTGTCCTGGCCACCCTCCTATTACAACAGCCTGATTTGGGAACTGTGGTGGTCATGTTTGTCACCACGGTTGGCTTACTTTTCCTCGCTGGCGCTCGTTTGATTCAATTTTATGGCCTGCTTTTCACGGGTTTATTGTCTGTGGTGTCCCTTATCGTTATTGCACCCTATCGAATGCGTCGTTTGGAGTCATTCATGGATCCATGGTCTGATCCTTGGAATACTGGCTACCAATTAACTCAATCACTGATGGCGTTTGGCCGTGGCGACTGGTTTGGACAGGGGTTAGGTAATAGTCTTCAGAAACTCGAATATTTGCCAGAAGCTCATACCGACTTCATTGTTGCCGTATTAGCAGAAGAGTTTGGCTTTATTGGACTTATCGGATTGCTCTCACTGATTTTTGTTATGGTTTTTCGAGCACTAAAGCTTGGTAATCGAGCGATTAAATTGAATCGGCCGTTTGAAGCATATTTTAGTTACGGTATTGGCATATGGTTCAGTTTTCAAACGGCTGTTAATGTTGGCGCTAGCTCAGGAATGCTGCCGACCAAGGGCCTTACATTACCCCTTGTCAGTTACGGCGGTTCTAGCTTAATTGTTATGACAATTGCTGTGTGTGTGCTGTTAAGAATTGATTATGAATTGCGACAGCAGAGCGAGGATACGCTTGAGCAAAATGACGCCTCTATTGAAGCACTTCAAGTCGGGAGTAAAGCATGACGCGACGAGCACTGATTATGGCTGGTGGCACGGGAGGTCATATTTTCCCGGGTATTGCGGTTGCTGATGAGCTGAAGTCGCAAGGGTGGGATATCTGTTGGCTGGGAACGGCTGATAGAATGGAAGCGAAGCTTGTACCCAAAGCCGGTTATCCGATCGAATTTATTGATGTTGCTGGTGTTCGTGGTAATGGACTAAAACGTTTGTTGGCTGCGCCTTTCAGAATTATTAAATCTGTTGTGCAATCGTTCCGAGTGATGCGAAAGATTCAACCCCATATCGTGATTGGAATGGGAGGTTTTGCGAGTGGTCCTGGCGGTGTTGCCGCTAAATTGTTGTCGATACCGCTGGTGGTTCATGAACAAAACGCTGCCGCAGGATTGACTAATCGGTTATTAGCCAAGTTTGCAACTCGCGTTCTCTTGGGTTTTGAAGGTGCTTTTTCAGGCGAGTTGTCTAGCCCATCAAAGTTTATTTTTACCGGTAATCCGGTGAGAACGGAATTCTCTCAGGCACGCCAACTGCCGTTGGATGATACATCCGTGGTTAATATTCTTGTCGTCGGTGGTAGCCTTGGTGCACAGACGTTGAATCACAATCTACCGAAAGTATTTGGTCAATTGACTAAGGCCAAGTTCAATATCAGGCATCAATGTGGCTCAAATAACCAAGAAGAAGTTCAAAATGCGTATGATGTTAATCAGGTAAAGAAGGTCACAGTCTCGCCGTTTATTGACGACATGGCATCAGCAATGGCTTGGGCTGACTTGGTCATTTGTCGTGCAGGTGCGCTTACGGTAGCCGAAGTTGCTGCCATTGGTGTAGCCGCGTTGTTTGTTCCGTTACCTCATGCGGTGGACGATCATCAAACAAAAAATGCCATGGTAATTACTGAAAATGGCGGGGGACTTTTGGTTTCTCAAAAACAATTGGAAGCGGGTGAGCTGATAGGTATGATACAGCCATTGATCGCGAACCCTGATATATTGCGTGAGATGGCCAAACGGTGTGCCGAAATGGCTAAACATGATGCATTATCGTCAGTGGTAACTGAGTGTATATCGGTGGCAAAGGAGAAGTAATGAGTAAGCCGCAGGCAAAAGTAAACCAATCGATTCCGGGCATGGGTGCTGTAAAGCGCATGCACTTCATTGGCATTGGTGGTGCTGGAATGGGCGGTATAGCCGAGGTACTTGCCAACGAGGGGTATCAGGTATCGGGATCAGATATTCAAGCGAGCGCTATGACTCGCCGGTTGGAAAAACTCGGTGTAACGGTATTTTTGGGTCATCACAGTGAAAATGTCAATGATGTTCAGGTTGTGGTGGTTTCTTCTGCGATTGATGAGAGCAATCCTGAAATCAAGGCTGCAATGGACGCGCGCATCCCGGTGATACGTCGAGCAGAAATGTTAGCGGAATTGATGCGTTTCCGACATGGAATTGCCATTTCAGGTACCCATGGCAAGACCACAACGACTAGCTTGATGGCAACCGTGTTTGCTCAGGGGGGCTGCGATCCTACTTTTGTTATTGGTGGATTACTTAATAGCGCAGGAACCAATGCTCGTTTAGGCAGTTCACGTTATCTCATTGCCGAGGCTGATGAGAGTGATGCGTCATTCCTTCATTTACAGCCTATGGTTAGCGTTATTACTAATATTGAAGCGGACCATATGGACACCTACGAAGGTGATTTTGCGAAAATGGAGAATACTTATATTGAGTTTCTTCACAATTTACCATTTTATGGTCTAGCCGTCGTCTGTGGCGATGATGAAGTCATTCAATCACTATTGCCGCGTATTGGTCGCAATTACATGACTTATGGTGTTGGTCCGCATTGTGATGTCAGAGCAGAAGATATTGTGCTTGGATTTAATCATTCAACTTTTACCGTCAAACGCCCACAGTTAGACGATTTAGTCATCCGTTTAAATATTCCCGGGCATCACAACATATTGAACGCTTTAGCCGCGATTGCTACCGCTACCGTTGAAGGAATAGCAGATAAAGACATATGTTCAGCGCTAGAAAATTTTGAGGGTATTGGCAGACGCTTTGAAATGCTCGGTGATTTTGAAACGGAGCAAGCCGATATCACTCTCATTGATGACTATGGTCATCACCCGACTGAAGTTCAGACAACTATTGATGTCGCCAGAAATAATTGGCCAGAGAGGCGTCTTGTTATGGCTTACCAGCCTCATCGATATTCAAGAACTCGAGACTTATATGAGGACTTTGTTGACGTTTTGTCTCAGGTCGATGTGTTGTTGCTACTCGAAGTCTATAGTGCTGGAGAATCACCGATTGATGGCGCTTGTGGTCGTTCTCTATGCCGCTCGATTCGACAAAGAGGTAAGATTGACCCTATTTTTGTTGCCGACAAAGACGACCTTCCAACCATTCTCAACGATGTTGTTCATGGCGGAGATGTGGTCATTACGCAAGGCGCAGGTAATATTGGCGCACTAGCAAAAGTGGTACAGGCTAATGGTTTTAGACAGAAAAAACCTGACCAAGGAGATGCCCGTGACTAAAGAATCGCAAACCTTTGGAAAAGTTGCTGTCTTGTTAGGTGGAACATCCGCAGAAAGAGATGTATCCCTGAAATCTGGTCAGGCAGTGCTCGATGCCCTCGTCAGTGCAGGTGTTGACGCACATGCTTTCGACGTAAAAGAAAAAGCCATTCAGTTATTGCTTGCTGAACGTTTTGACAGAGCTTTCATTATTTTGCATGGACGAGGCGGCGAAGATGGTACCATTCAAGGGGCTCTAGATTTGTTAGGGGTTCCATACACCGGAAGCGGTGTCTTGGGCTCAGCACTCGCCATGGATAAGATAAAAACAAAGCAAGTATGGCAGGCATTGGGTTTACCTACTGCCCACTACCTGACAGTTAAGCGAGAAACCTATCATCCATCTCACTGCGAAGCTCTGATTGCGGAGCTCGGTGACTGTATTATGGTCAAACCCGCACAAGAAGGCTCTAGTATCGGTATGTCAAAGGTGAGTTCGGTGACTGAGCTAAAAGATGCCCTCGCCTTGGCGTTTCAGTTTGATGAACATGTGTTACTTGAGCAATTCATTACAGGAAAAGAATACACAGTGGCAGTGTTGAACGGCAAAGCGCTACCCTCAATTCGAATGCAAACCCCTCACGAGTTCTATGATTATTCAGCCAAGTACCAATCGAACTCCACCGAATATCATTGTCCGAGTGATTTATCAATTGAAGAGGAGCATAAAATTGCTGAACTCGCAATTTCAGCATTCAACGCTCTTGACGCATCTGGTTGGGGAAGAGTGGACTTCATGCAAGATCGAAATGGGTCATTTTATTTACTGGAGGCGAACACCGTGCCTGGAATGACAGAGAAAAGTTTAGTGCCCATGGCAGCAAAAGTTGCTGGGTTAACCTTCAGTCAATTGTCGCTAGCGATATTAGCGACAAGCGAACGGGCGTAGGAGCTGTCATCGTGAAAGCCTCTCATCGTGCAACAATAAAAACACCGAGTTTTATCTTCGGATTTTTATTCTTTGCTGCATGTATGACAGGATTTGCTTTTTTCGCCAATCACGTTCAAACATGGTTGGCGGATGAACAGCGAGCTCCACTAAAGAGAATATTAATTGCTGGCGAAAGACATTACATCAATGATACTCACATTCGAGATACTATCTTTGAGCATCATCAGGGTAGCTTTTTTGAATTGGATGTTGAGGATGCTCATCAGATCATTGAGGATTTACCATGGGTTTATAGAGCCTCATTGAGAAAAGAGTGGCCCAATACCCTCAAGATTTATGTGGTAGAACAAAAGCCGGTGGCGCGCTGGAACGGTGATTTGTTAATCAATCAATACGGTGACACCTTTCAAGCGATGCTAACTGAACAATTACTGACTTTACCTCAATTGTTTGGACCGAGTGGAAGCGAAGTAACCGCTCTTGAGGGATACCGAGCAATGCAAAGCCTGCTCAGTTTTTCGGATTTAGCCATTGAAGAATTGCTGTTGAGTGAGCGTTTCGCTTGGGATGTTAAATTGAGTAATGAGATACAGTTGCGATTGGGACGTTCTGAATTTATCAACCGATTGCAACGGTTCGTTGATTTGTATCCGATTTTACAAACAAAGCCTGTAGATTACGTTGATTTACGGTATGATACCGGACTAGCAGTGGGTTGGAAGGACGCACACCAGCAGAAAACAGAGGGAGGTGTCTAAAGTGTCTAAAGTTGCAGAGCGTAGCTTGATTGTTGGACTGGATATTGGAACCAGTCACGTAAAAGCCGTTATTGGCGAGATACTGGCTGACGCCGATTTAAGCGTTGTTGGTGTTGGTACTTATCCATCACGAGGAATGGACAAAGGTGGAGTGAATGATCTTAACTTAGTTGTCCAATCAGTAAAACATGCAATTGAAGAAATGGAACTAATGGCTGATTGTCAGGTTTCTAGCGTGTTTATGTCAATTTCTGGTCGTCATGTTAGTTGCCAAAATGAAAACGGTATGGTGCCAATTAACAACCAAGAAGTGACACAAGAAGATGTTGATGCAGTGATTCATGCTGCTCGCTCAGTGCCAATTTCAGCAGAAAGGCGTATTCTCCACGTGTTACCACAAGAGTATGCGATTGATGTCCAAGAGGGTATTAAAAATCCTGTTGGTATGTCAGGAGTCCGCATGGAAGCTAAAGCACATATTATTACTTGTGCTGATGATATGGCAAAGAACCTTGTGAAGTGTGTTGAGCGTTGCGACCTAAAAGAAGAAAACTTAATTTTCTCGGCTTATGCATCCAGTGTTGCTGTGTTGACTGAAGATGAGAAAGAGCTCGGTGTTTGCGTACTCGATGTTGGCGCAGGTACCATCGATATGATTATATACGCAGATGGTGCTATTCGATATTCGGCGGTGATTGCAGTAGCAGGTAATCAAATTACCAGTGACATTGCTAAAATTTTTAGAACACCTGTTGGGCATGCTGAAGAAATAAAAATAAATTACGCGTGTGCACTGAAAGAAATGGTGAGCAGTGATGAGCATATTTCGGTACCCAGCGTTGGTGGTCGCCCTGATCGGACAGTACCAAGACAAACTCTTGCTGAAGTCATCGAGCCTAGATACCAAGAACTATTCGAATTGGTCTTAGATAAGCTACGAGATAGCGGTCTAGAAGAGCAAGTATCAGCGGGTATTGTTTTGACAGGCGGTAGCGCTAAAATGGAAGGTGCTGTCGAATTTGCAGAAGAGTTGTTCCAGATGCCCGTGAGGCTAGGACAACCAATGAATTTAAAAGGTTTGTCGGAGTATGTGGAAGATGCAACTTTCGCGACTGCGGTGGGTCTTCTCTCTTACGGGAGAGACCACGTCATCAGCCAAGAACAGAAAAACATGAAAAAAGACGGCTTGTGGCAACGCATGACAAGTTGGTTTAAGGGTGAATTTTAAAAAAATAAGGCCAAGGTAGGCGAAAACGGTCAGACAAGTGGAGAGTAGAAGATGTTTGAGTTAATGAATAATCACGGTGAAGAAGCCGTTATAAAAGTGATTGGTGTTGGCGGTGGCGGCGGTAACGCAATCGCCCACATGGTCTCGCATGAGATCGAAGGCGTTGAATTTATTGCGGTTAACACTGACGCCCAAGTGCTACGTGCATCAACAGCGAACGTGACGTTACAAATTGGCTCTTCAGTGACGAAAGGTCTCGGCGCTGGCGCAAATCCCGAAGTTGGTAGGATGGCAGCTGAAGAAGATGAAGAAACTATTAAGCAAAGCCTTGAGGGCGCTGATATGATCTTTATCACTGCAGGAATGGGAGGGGGAACCGGAACAGGTGCCGCCCCCGTTGTTGCGAAAGTTGCCAAGGAGTTAGGGATATTGACTGTGGCTGTAGTGACGAAACCTTTTCCATTTGAAGGTAAAAAACGTTTGTCTTACGCCGAGCAGGGAATTCAAGAGCTTAACAAATATGTTGACTCCCTAATCACAATACCAAACGAAAAACTACTAAAAGTAATGGGCAAAGGTGTTCCTTTGCTTCAAGCATTTAGTTCTGCAAACGATGTTCTAAGGGGTGCCGTACAGGGGATCGCGGAGCTGATCACTCGTCCTGGTCTAATCAATGTTGACTTTGCCGACGTGAAAACCGTCATGTCGGAAATGGGGACTGCAATGATGGGAAGTGGAACAGCTAAAGGTGAAGATCGCGCAGAAGAAGCTGCTGAAGCTGCGATAGCCTGTCCTTTACTAGAAGACATAGACCTTTCCGGAGCTCGTGGAATATTGGTTAATGTCACTGGTGGGCCAGACCTCGCGTTGGATGAATTTGACACAGTGGGTAATGCGGTTCGTGCGTTTGCTTCAGAAAATGCCACCGTTGTTGTTGGTACAGTGATCGACATGGAAGCAAGCGAAGAAATCACCGTGACTGTTGTTGCGACTGGTTTAGGCGAGCGCACTGCGGTTGAAAAACCAGATTTAAGAGTTTTGCCAAAGCAAAAAGAGCCACAAATCTCAGAAACACTTACTCAGCACGAGCAAGTGACTAGTCGCAAAGAAGAAACTAGCCAAACGCAGCTACAATCAAGCGAAGCAAAACCTGATAAACCGAATGACTTAGAATATCTTGATATTCCAGCATTTCTGAGAAGGCAGGCGGATTAGCATTCTGGTCAGACCATTGGGTTGACAGTCCTTGGGCATTGGCGTATGATTTGCGCCAATGCGAATGGGAGTGATAGGAAATATGGCAAAACAGCGTACGATCAGGGAAGCGGTTACCGCAACAGGTATCGGCTTGCACAAAGGCAGTAAAGTCGCAATGACGCTACGTCCTGCGGCAGTCAATACCGGTATCATATTTCGTCGCGTTGATCTCTCACCTCATGTCGATATCCCAGCAAATGCAAAAAATGTACAAGATACAATGCTTTGTACGTGCATTTCCGGACCTGATGGCCACACCATATCTACTGTTGAGCATTTAGTATCGGCCTTAGCTGGTCTTGGAATTGATAACGTTGTTGTTGAAGTTGATTCAAATGAATTACCCATCATGGATGGTAGCGCCAGCCCGTTTGTATTCTTACTCCAATCTGCAGGCATTGAAGAGCAAACAGCTTTCAAGCGCTTTATTCGAGTGAAAAAGCCCATCCGTGTTGAAGACGGTGAAAAGTGGGCTGAGTTTCTACCGTATGATGGTTTTAGAGTAGATTTTCAAATTGACTTTGAACATCCCGTTATTAAACGTTCTCGCCAACATCTTGTGATGGACTTTTCTACAGAGTCGTATGTTGAACAAGTCAGTCGAGCTCGTACCTTTGGTTTTATGAAAGATCTCGAATTCATGCATAAAAATAACCTCGCACTTGGTGGTAGCATGGAGAACGCGGTTGCTCTTGATGAATTTCGAGTGTTAAACCCTGAAGGATTACGCTGCGAGGATGAATTCCTAAAACACAAGGTCCTTGATGCCATTGGTGATATCTATTTGGGCGGTTACAGTATTATAGGTGAACTTAAGGCTTACAAATCAGGACATGGCCTAAACAATAAGCTGTTGTGTGCGATGCTTGAGAACAAAGAGGCTTGGGAATTTGTTAGTTATGAACAAGATAGGCAAGTACCTATTGAATTTGGCGCACTAGCTAACGCCTAGACAAAACCATTTAGTTGTCCACATGTTTGTTGAAATTTTCCGCGAGTCAGGTACTCTACAGCTATCTTTTAATCGTTAGGTGTCACGAATGAGTATCACAGTGCTATATCGAGGTCGCAACGTTCGGCTAAGTTACAGCTTAAGAAAACGACAGGTAATCTCTTCTCTTGTTGTTCTGTTTTCACTATTCTTTGTGGCAGGTCGTTCGATAAATACTCCGTCTGAAAATAGTTTGCGAATTGATATGACGCAAAGCGCTCTGGCTTTGCAGCAAACAGAAGTGGAAGCCTTAAAGCAACAAACTCAAGATCAATTACTCGGCTTAATGATGAAAGTTGCAGAAGCAGAGAGTCGATTGCATCGCGTTAACGCACTTAGCCAAGAGCTCGTTGAACAAGCTGGACTAAACACAGAAGAATTTAAACTCTCTAGTCAGTTACCCGTTGGTGGGCCTTCGACTAACGCGGAACTCCCTGTAATCACTAGTACCCCTCAAGTTCTGGAGTCAATTGACTCTGTGATTCTTTCGATTGAAGACAAACAAAAACAATTAGAGCTACTTGAATCTATAATGTTAGGTCACCATATCAGTGATGAGTCAGCGATTGCTGGAAGACCTGTAAAGTCCGGTTGGTTGTCATCCTACTTTGGGATCCGTAAAGATCCATTTAATGGTTTACCTGCAATGCACCACGGAATCGACTTTGCAGGTAAAGAGGGAGATCCTGTGGTAGCCACTGGGGCAGGTATTGTGGTATGGTCTGGCGAGCGATACGGTTACGGTAATCTTATTGAACTTGACCACGGGGCAGGTATACGCACGAGGTATGCCCACAACAAGTCATTGTCTGTGAACGTTGGCGAGGTTGTCACTAAAGGTCAGGAGGTTGCTGTGATGGGGTCAACAGGACGTTCTACTGGTGCTCATGTGCACTATGAAGTATTAAAAAACGGTGTACAACAAGATCCACTGTTTTACGTGTCGAGGCGAAAATAAAACACGTTCGCCAACATAGAAAAAATGAGAATGACCGGCAAATGCCGGTTGTTTTATAGATAACGCATTTAAATGCCACGTGGCCATGCGGCGATATGCTGGAATAGTAAAAAAATCAAAAGCATATTGAATAAAATTTACTGGAAGTTTAAGCAATGTTTGCATCAATTCTTACCAAGATCTTTGGTAGTCGTAACGACAGATTAATCAAAAAAATGAATAAGACAGTTGCCCTAATTAATGGCTTAGAGCAGCAACTAGAGCAATTGTCTGACGAGCAACTCAAGGCTCGTACTGATGAATTCATTCAACGTATACAAGATGGTGAAACAGTTGACGATATCCTTCCTGAAGCGTTTGCTACTGTAAGAGAAGCCAGTAAACGTGTTCTCTCGATGCGTCATTTCGATGTCCAGATGCTCGGTGGTATGGTACTTAATCAAGGCAAGATATCCGAAATGCGCACTGGTGAGGGTAAAACCTTGACCTCAACGTTACCAGCTTATCTTAAAGCACTCGAGAAGCGCGGTGTTCATGTTATTACCGTGAATGATTACTTGGCAAAGCGGGATGCAGATTGGAGTCGCCCATTATTTGAATTTTTAGGCCTTACCGTCGGTTGTAATATCCCTGGGATGAGCCACGAACAGAAGCAAGAGGCCTATGCTGCAGATATTACCTACGGTACGAACAATGAATTCGGTTTTGATTATCTGCGCGATAACATGGCATTTCGACCTGATGATCGAGTTCAGCGTGAACTGCATTTTGCCGTCATTGACGAAGTGGATTCGATCTTAATCGATGAAGCTCGAACCCCGCTCGTTATTTCTGGCCAGGCTGAAGACAGCTCGGCATTATATTTAACGGTTGATAAGCTTATTCCTCACCTTCAAGAACAAGAGAGCGAAGACAAAGAGGGACAAGAGAGCACAGGTGATTACAGCATCGACCATAAAGGAAAGCAGATACACCTGACTGAAAAAGGACAACTTCGAGTAGAAGAGTTGTTGATTGAAAATGGTGTGCTAACTGAAGGCGAATCATTATTTGCTGCAGCTAATATCAGTTTAATGCATCATGTAAACGCTGCCCTTAAAGCGCACAAGCTCTTTGTGAAAGATGTTGATTACATTATCAAAGGCGGTGAAGTTGTTATTGTTGATGAGCATACAGGACGAACGATGGAGGGCCGCAGATGGTCTGAAGGGCTTCACCAAGCGGTTGAAGCTAAAGAGGGCGTAAAGATTCAGAACGAGAATCAGACATTGGCTTCAATCACCTTCCAAAACTACTTCCGTCTCTATAATAAGTTGTCAGGTATGACGGGTACAGCGGACACTGAGGCTTTCGAGTTTCAACACATCTATGGTTTAGAGACTGTTATTATACCAACCAACCGTCCTATGGTACGCGATGATCGTGCGGATTTAATTTATTTAACGGCGGAAGAGAAATACGAGGCAATCGTTGCAGATATTGAAGATTGTCGAGAGCGCGGACAACCAGTTCTTGTTGGTACTGTTTCGATTGAAAATTCAGAATTGTTATCCGCATTTCTGAAGAAGAAAAAAGTCCCTCACAAAGTACTCAATGCAAAGTTCCACGAGCAAGAGGCTGAGATTGTATCTCAAGCAGGTAAGTCTGGAGCTGTTACTATTGCAACGAATATGGCCGGTCGTGGAACCGATATTGTGTTAGGCGGTAACTGGCAAGCTGAACTTGCTAGCATCAACAAACCAAAAGAAGAAACAGTCGAACGGATTAAATCTCAATGGCAAGAAGAGCATGAGAAAGTACTGGCGGCTGGAGGTTTACATATCATTGGAACTGAGCGTCATGAGTCACGCCGAATAGATAATCAGTTACGAGGTCGTTCAGGACGTCAGGGCGACCCGGGTTCGTCACGATTCTATCTTGCACTCGATGATGCGCTAATGAGGATTTTCGCATCGGAAAAGCTGGGCAATATGATGAAACGCATGGGCATGGAGCATGGCGAAGCCATAGAACACCCTTGGGTGACCCGCGCTATTGAAAACGCTCAACGAAAAGTCGAAGCGCGTAATTTTGATATGCGTAAGTCATTATTAGAGTTTGACGATGTGGCCAATGATCAGCGTAAAGTGATCTATGAACAACGTAACGATTTAATGGATGCGAAAGACGTATCTGGTGTCGTGGAAAATATTAGAAATGCTGTGTTGGAAGGAACGATTTGTCAGTAGATCCCGCCTCAATCTTTGGAAGAAATGTGGGACATCCCCGGATTG
>CAXRGH010000101.1:0-12229 GCA_964230195.1 Alteromonadaceae bacterium | reverse complement strand
GTTGACATTTATTATTTCAAGCATTAACCTAAGCCAACTGTATTAATACAGTAATACACCAATACACTATGATGTATACACTAACATAGCGTCATTAAAAATCAATAAGGAAGACGGGAATGACTTTTCCACTGAGTAAATTAACGTTTAGACAATGCGTTGTTTTGGTAATGATGGGGGTGTGTAACTTGACTCCTGCACTCGCCAACACGGATACATTGCCAACAGATCAAACACAAGAGACACATTTGTCTTCATGTTACGTTGAAGGGTTTGAAGACCGAATGACGTGCGGATATATCACTCAGCCGTTATATGCGAACCAAACTGACGGCGATACCATTGATATTCACTTTGTGGTTATCCCCGCGATTAAACCCAGTCATCCGACAGAGGCCGTCATTGGTTTTGCTGGTGGTCCTGGACAAGGCGCAATTGAATATGCCGGACATTTTGCGCGTACCCTTAGATATGTGCGTGAGACACGAGATATTCTGTTGGTTGACCAGCGTGGCACGGGTCGCTCCAACTTATTACAATGTCAACCGCAATTGAATATTGACTCCTTTTCTTTTGATGAGAGAACGGTTGATATTATTGAATACACAAAAGAAGAAGCAAAACATTGCGCCGACACATTACAGACGGATTTTTCAGCTTACTCCACCGTCCATGCAGCGAAAGATTTTGAGGCGGTACGTCAGGCATTAGGCTATGAAGGTTTCCATCTATTTGGCGTGTCCTACGGGACTCGGATTGCCCAAGAATACACTCGTCAGTACCCTGATTCAGTGATTACCAGCATGTTGGACGGGGTTGTCCCCATGCAACAGAGTCTCGCAAACATTGGGTTTGCCATTGATGATGCTCTGCAATTTATCTTGGATGAGTGTACCTTGTCCGAGAGCTGCCTGAGAGCACACGGTAACTTAGAGGAAAAACTGGCCAAGTTACTTGTTCGTCTACAAGCTGAACCTGCCACAGTAAAAATGCGCCACCCCCGCAGCAATGAAGTCATTGACTTTGTGATTTCTGAAAGTAAATTGCTAAGCGCAATTCGCTTGGGTATGTATAGACATAGTACTCGAGCCCTCATTCCCTTGGTCATCAGCCGCGCTGCAGAAAATGATTTTTCTACCCTGATGGGTTTTATGTCTAATACCGATATTGCCGACAGTCTAGCACTGGGTATGCATAATGCGATTGTGTGTGCTGAAGATTGGCCTATTTTGGATGACAAGGTTCGTAGCGAAATGAAGGATAGCTACTTTGGCCGCGAAATGGTGAAAGCATTTGATCTCATGTGTCCATACTGGAATGCAACGCCGGTTGATTCTGATTTTTATCTTCCACTCAACAACGAAATACCTACTCTGTTGTTATCTGGAGGATTAGATCCGGCAACACCACCAGGCTGGGGTGATCTCGCAATGATTGAACTTAAGAACGCCACCCATTGGGTTGCACCGACGGCAACACATGGTGTGGTTGCTCAAACCTGTGCGTCAAAACTCATTCGACAATTTGTTGATCAAGCATCAACTGACAATATTGACACTAGCTGTTTGGATAGAGATACACGCCAACAGTTTTTCTTAAACGTGAATGGTGTTGTGCCAGCACAACCTGCGATGGAGGAATAAGGATGATTACGGTTAATAACTTATGCAAACAGATTGGTGACGTCAACGCTATGGATGGACTTTCTTTCACGGCGCCAGATGGCAAGATTACGGGCCTTCTTGGTCCTAACGGTGCCGGTAAAACAACCTGTTTACGAACGCTATTTGGACTCTTAAAAGCGGACGAGGGCCATGCCGAAGTTGATGGCATCAAAGTGTCAGAGAACCCTGAAGCGGCTAAACAGCAAGTCGGGCTTTTCCCTGACCCCTCCGGCTTATATGAGCGCCTCACGCCAAGAGAGTATATCCAGTTTTTTGCGGAGCTCAGCGGTATGAACAAGGCGGATGCCAAAGTTGCGACAGCCGATGTGTTACGTCACTTGAAAATGGAAGACATTGCCGATCGCCGTTGCAAAGGGTTTTCTCAAGGGCAACACATGAAGACGGCGTTGGCACAGGCCATAGTGCATAAACCACGCAACATTATCTTGGATGAACCAACCCGAGGATTAGATGTAATGAGTACTCGTATTCTGCGCGAATTACTCAAGATGCTACGTGATCAGGGGCACTGCGTCCTGTTTTCAAGCCACGTCATGCAAGAAGTGGCGGCCTTGTGTGATCATGTTGTGGTGATGGCAAAAGGAAAAGTGGTGGCGGAAGGATCTCCCACAGAGCTTTGTGAGCGAACCGGGCAAACTAGCCTTGAAGAAGCATTTATTCAACTAATTGGAAGTGATGAAGGGATTGCAGCCTAATGAAACTGATTCAAATTTTATTTAAGAAAGAATTAATGGATGCCAGCCGAGACAAACGGTCTGTGATGGCTGGTTTGTACTATGCGGTGTTTTCTCCCGTACTCATGTGCGGACTGTTTATGGTGTTGCTGAAGCAGTTTGCTTCAACGGAGGAGTTGTTCATTACCATTGAGCACGCTGAAAATGCACCAAACTTAGTCCAATACCTTGAGAGCAAAGAAATACAGCACTCCAATGACAAAACAAAAGTTAAGCCAATAACATTAGTCATCAGTGATGACTACGGTGACAACATGTCTCAAGGTAAGCCTGCTATGGTCACCATTATCGCGGATAAATCAGATGACAAGTTACGTAAATCGGTGAGTCGTTTGGAGGCACAGCTAGCGCGTTATAATAGTGAAGTGGCAAGCTTACGATTAATCACGCGAGGTCTTTCGCCAACCTTAATGAAAGCGGTGGATGTGCAAATACAAGACCAAGCCACACCCGACTCCAAAGGGGGTATGTTCCTTGGACTCGCGACACTATCAATTGTGCTAACCCTGTTTTACGCAGCAATGAACTTAGCTATCGATACGAGTGCGGGAGAACGTGAACGCAACTCATTAGCACTATTGTTGAGCCACCCTATTAATCCACTACAGATTGTGTTGTCTAAGATATTTGCTATCTCTACGTTCTCCATGCTTGGCTTAGTTGTTATTTTGATCACATCTAAGTTCTCTTATGCCATGGTGCCGTGGGAGCAATTGGGATTCAGTGTGACGCTAGACTTACCTTTCATGTTATTTGCTGTGGTTGCGTCTATCCCCTTGGCATTAATGTCTGCTAGTTTGCAGGTGTTTGTATCCTTTATGGCTAAATCTTTCAAGGAAGCACAATCCTATGTCACTATGGTACTGTTCATACCCATGATGCTATCCATGGTTGCAACCTACGATATTGCCACTGAAACAGTGCAGTGGTTGCCGGTAGCGGCGCAACAATACGCCATGATTGAGCTTATCAAAGGCAATGCGATACCTTTGCCACAATTACTATTGTCTAGTTTGGTAACACTCACTTTATTTGGTGTGTTCACTTGGCTGAGTAGCCGTTTATTAAAGAGTGAGCGCGTGGTGTTTGGTCTCTAACGGCTCAATTCGGAACAGTATAAAGGCCGCTAGCGCAGTCATGCGAAGCGGCTTTTTTATTTACTGAGGTAAGCCTAAGCGCTAATGATGCTAGCCCTATTTCTGACGATGTGGTGACTTACTACGCCAAAGGATAATCGGCATTGCCCCCCCATTCTGACCATGAGCCATCATAAAGCCGCATCTGTTGATAACCTGCCAGGTGTGCAGCAAATAGAATAATACAGGCCGTCAGCCCTGAACCGCACGAAAAGATAAGGGGGGTTGTTGTTGTAATTTCTGTTTGATTATCCGTATTCAATGTTTGTTTGAAAAGTTCGGATAACTCGGCTGGCGATTTGAATTTTCCATTTTTCCACACCCGCTGAAACGGCAAGTTGATGGCACCTGGAATGTGTCCTGAACGCATGCCTTTGCGAGGTTCGGCTTTATCACCACGAAAGCGCCCAGGCGAACGAGAATCGAGAATGATCGTGGTGTTTTCAGTCAGTTTATCAAGGATTTCTTGCGCTGCTATCAGGCGTTGCCATTGAGCCTTGCCGATGAAAGTACCTGACGCGGGAGCGCTTGATTGGATGGTACTGACGACAGGCCTTTGTTCTTTTAGCCATTGGGGTAAGCCACCGTCCAGAATTGAAACAGATGAATGCCCCATGATTTGGAAGATGAGCCAGGCTCTAGGACTAGAATAGGCGCCCTGATTATCATATAAGACAAGGTGACTATGAGAGTGAATACCCAGACGCTGTGCGAGTTGGTTGAAGCATTCCTCACTAGGAAACGTATTTGGTAAAGGAGAGGTTATGTCACGTAATTCATTCTCTAAGTCACACCGATAGCTGTTGGGAATGTACTGCTGGCTATCATATGTGATGGCTTCCATTCCTTTGATGTTGATCATACTGGCATCAAGAACAATGACATTATCATCATCCAAGTGATTGGCTAGCCAATCGGTGGAGACAAGGGGTGCAATCATCTTTATCTTTTAATCCGTTATATCAGTGGAATGGTACCTAATGTAGTCTTTGAAGGGATGTAAGGTCAAGTAAACACCATGGCTGGCCAGGCTGCCATTGGATTAGCAGCCTGTATTCACCGATTGAGATTAGAAATCACGCGCTAACCATACCCAGAACTTTTCGGTATCTTCTTTGATGTCACCTGCGGTGTAATCAGCGTACTTGAAACCAAATTTGTATTTGCGACCGAGTTTACGTAGATATTGAACATTAACCTCGCTACCCAGATCGTTAACCAGTGGACTGGCGTAAGCCGTTTGATAATCATGATAAGCCACTGTGAATTTACCTCGATTCACTGGTAGAGACACGGATACATGGGTATCTTCTAGTCCTAAGGTTGGCGTGGTTAAGAATTTATCCGCCAAGCCATTAAAAATATGTAAGGTGGCAAGTGGAGTGGCAAAACTTCCCTGTCCCAAGTCTGATCCTAAACTTTCAAAGCCAACATCCAAATCTAAGTATCCCCAAGTGACCCCAAGTGTTGCAAGTCCATAATCAGTCACAAAATAACCCGCACCTGAGGTGGATTCTTGAGTAGCGACATCTACGAAATAACGCCATTTCAGACGATTAGCGGTGAACGATTTCTTAAAACTGATACCATAGGTATCAAGCTGTTGTGCATCGTCCGAGAGCTCTATACCGTAGGCTTGGAACTGCCCACCAAAAGCCAGTAGGCCAATGTTAAACACGCGATCATCAGACTCAACATCGGCGACATCAGCAAAGATACGGTTGCGCTTGTTGATCACGCTGTAGCTCACATCAAGATTATTATTCAATTGATAATCAACGCTAACGGCATCAAAGGTTTGACGATCATTACGCCATGCCACATGGCCAAGGTGTCGCTGATTATTCAGGACAATAACGTGACGACCTGCTTTAAGGTTGAACTTTCCATTGCGATACTGGATGTAGCCTTGGTCTACTTCTGAGTGCTCAGGATCTGGGATGACGGAATACTCACCGGGATTATAGCCGACCGGATCAACAGAATATTCACTGTATCCAAAGGCATTGGTTGAACTCTCTAAAGTAGTGTGAAAAGAAACACCATGAAAGCGCCCAGAATTGATGTCTAGCCGCGTTCTGAAGGTCATTGCTTCACCGTCTTCTCTTAGGTTCTGTTCCTCAACACCCTCGTATCGCAGCAGGAAGTTTCCCGAAATGCTGCCGTCTGTGATGAGGTTAACGGGGTGATGAGAGGCCAAAGCCGATCCACTCGCCATCAACATCGAAAGGGTCAATAAAAGAGATTGGCGGCGCATATCGCGTTTCCTCCATGAAACAAATAAGTTAATTAAGCAGTGTCACTGGAAAATTGACACTTAGTGTGCATAGTGTAATGCATGAAATGAAATCCATCGAATAAATGATGTAACCGTTTATATTCCGTCAATGACGGCAGGAAGTGGGCTTGGGGAGGGATCTGCGAAATCACAGATCCCAAGCGATAGTAAAAGCTTAGTTCATATCGAATCGATCGGCTTGCATGACCTTGGTCCACGCTTTAACAAAATCAGTCACAAAGCGTTTCTTTGAGGTGTCATAAGCATACACTTCTGCCACCGTACGCAATTCTGCCGCGGAACCGAAAATGAGATCCACTGGTGTTGCTGTGTATTTCACTGCACCCGATGATCGGTCAACACCTTGGTAGATGTCACCTGACTTTCGCCATTGAGTTGACATATCGAGCAAATTAACAAAAAAGTCATTGGTTAACAGTCCGGGTCTGTCTGTAAAGACACCGTGTTGACTACCATTACTATTTGCGCCCAATACTCTTAAGCCGCCAACCAGCACCGTCATTTCAGGTACGGTAAGAGCGAGTTGGTCGGCCTTATCAATGAGTGCATCCGTGGGTGATTTATAGTAGCCATATTCATAGTAGTTGCGGAAACCATCTGCCTTTGGCTTGAGAAGATTAAAGGAGTTAACATCCGTTTGTGCTTGTGTTGCGTCACCTCTACCGGGGACAAATGGGACGGATACGCTGAAGCCCGCGTCTTTTGCGGCCTGTTCAACTGCTGCTGCACCGCCAAGTACAATCAGATCCGCTAAGGATACTTGACGAGAACTGAACAAACCGTCATTAAAGTCGGCTTGAATAGCGCGCAATGTACCAATGACCTTTTCAACTTCCGCTGGGTTATTAACCGCCCAGTCTTTCTGTGGCAACAATGCAATGCGTGCCCCATTTGCTCCGCCACGCATATCGGCATCACGGTATGACGCTGCTGCGCCCCAGGCGACTCGAACTAACTCAGAAACAGAAAGGCCACTCTTGAGGATTTTCTTTTTCAGAGACGCAATCTGCTTGTCACCAATTAACTGATAGTCAGGCTTTGCAACGGGATCTTGCCAAATCAATGAATCTGCAGGGACTTCTTCGCCCCAATAATTGTCAATGGGCCCCATGTCTCTGTGGGTTAATTTGAACCAGGCTTTGGCAAAAGCTAAACGGAAAGCCTCTGGATCTTTGACAAAACGCTCGGCAATTTTGCGATAGTCAGGATCAAATTTGAAAGCTAAGTCGGCAGTGGTCATAACCGGCGGATTGAATTTGCCATTGATATGAGCGTCGGGAACAACGTTTTGCAATGAGGCATCAGTTGGTATCCACTGTTTATTGCCTGCGGGACTTTCCGTTAGTTTCCAATCAAAATTCATTAGATTATTTAAATAGAGGGATGTCCACTGAGTAGGCGCCTGTGTCCATGCCCCCTCAAATCCGCTGGTGGTTGTGTCTTCAGAATGTCCCTTGCCACATTTGTTTGTCCAGCCAAACCCTTGCTCTTCAAAGGCTGCACCACCAGGCTCAACACCCACACATTTCCCCGGTTTGTGTGCACCATGCATCTTACCAAAGGTATGCCCGCCGGCCGTCAATGCAAGCGTTTCTTCGTCATTCATTGCCATGCGGCCAAAGGATTCGCGAATGCTCTTTGCTGATGCCAAAGGGTCAGGCACACCGCCAGGGCCTTGAGGATTGACATAAATCAACCCCATGTGAACTGCTGCCAGAGGCTCTTTCAGGTTGCCTTTGCTATCGCGGCGATCACTTGCCAACATCTCTACCTCAGGCCCCCAATACACCATATCTGGCTCCCAATCATCTGCTCGTCCGGCAGCAAATCCGTAGGTTTTAAAGCCCATGTTTTCCATTGCAACATTACCGGCAAGCACCAATAAATCGCCCCATGAAATATGCTCACCGTATTTTTGTTTTACCGGCCACAATAAACGCCGTGCTTTATCCAAATTGCCGTTGTCAGGCCAACTATTTTGCGGATCAAAACGTTGTTGCCCACCGCCAGCGCCACCACGACCATCGAGGGTTCTATAAGTACCTGCAGCATGCCACGTCATGCGAATAAAAAATGGACCATAGTTACCCCAGTCAGCTGGCCACCAGTCCTGCGATTGTGTTAACACCGCGCCAATATCTTTTTTGAGTTGCGGATAATCAAGTTTTGCAAATGCGGCTTTGTAATCAAAGTTTTCACCTAGTGGGTTAGAGCGCGAATCATGATCTCTCAGTGGAGATAAGTCGACTTGATCGGGCCACCAAAATAAATTGGATTTTGCTTGGGTGCGAACCTGCTTGTCATGGGACATTGCATGATCCGACACTGCACCAGTGACATGGAAAGAAAGCATAAGAAAAGGTATCGTAAAAATACACGCCATTTGTAACTGCCTAAGTTGAATAGCCATGATGGTCATCCTCATAAACATTGATATCACGGGAATGTTCGTGATGAAGTTGGAGTTAAACAGGAGCAATTCAAACAATACTAGGAATAATGAGGAATGAAGTTGTCCTGCGCTGGTTTTCATATCAAAAAGTAGTCGATAAATTTTGATAACGCTAGCAGCGTGTTTGATGCTCGAGTGTCAATTCAAAATGACAGTTTGGTAGTGAAGTAATGCCAATGGTGACATCCAATTCTGCGCGCAGATAACGTAGGTGCTTCGCTACACAGAAAGCCCACACCCACCAAGTCAAAAGCCCGTTAATTAGCCGCGTTTTCGCTTAGTTCGGCCAATTTGTTGGTAATATCTTGAGATTGAAAGGGATGACTGATTTGGTCTCGCAAAGCCAATAGCGCCGTCCGGTATGCCACATTTAGTGCTTGAGTGCTGTCTACTTCAAGGTGAGGTTTAACGCCCACACCTTCCCAATTGGTTTGGGTGATAGGATTGATGGCTTTGGCATTGGGAATACCTGCTTTGAAGCCATCGGTGACGGGATAATATCGCCAAGGATTTGCACCGCCTTTGGTGGTTTCACCAATGACAGTCGCACGTTTCAAGTGCTTTAAGTTATAGACAAATTCTTCCGCAGCCGAAAACGTGTTTGCACTGGTCAGCAGATAGACGGGTTGGGTGAAGGATTTTTCATTCGCGCCTAACGGCAAGGTGTAAAAAGTTTGTGTGGTATTAGTATCCCGCCAGTAGATACTATTGAGATGAACATTTGCGTCTAATAAGTAACTGCTGATGAGTTGCACCATTTGTGGACTACCACCGCCATTGCGACGTAAATCAATAATCAGAGCATCAGTGTCTGCCACCATCGCCATAATGTGTCTCACACGCTGCTTTGATGTTTGTGTTACCGCATCAAACCCCCAAAAGTCGATGTAGCCTACATTGCCCTCAAGACGTTCCACTTTATTGAAGCCCGAATATTGGCGGTTTAATTTGGTAAACCACGATTCTTTTGCGGGCTTCTGTGATTTGTCTTCACCTGCAGGTTGCCATTTGATCACAAAATGTTTATCAACCGTTTGCAATGCTTCAGTTAACTCTGATGCCATCGCTTCTTCCGAACCCACATGTTCGCATTGCCCTTGAGTGTGAAACTTTTCAAGCCGTTGATTGATCTCTTTCAGCTTTTTTGGCTCTACGTAATGTTCGGCTATGGTTTTGGACAGCTCGGTAACGATCTCGCTTGTATCTATGGTTGATACGCTCGCTTGCCCGTCAAAAGAAGCTGACATGCAACCCATTAACATGAACGCAGAAAGTTGAATCATTTTATTGTTAACCCAAGATAAAAACACGTGTAAAAACTCCACTCACGACCCCGTGAATCTTTTGGTGACGATTTCCGTTATCAATCCAAGATCTAATGATAGCGCATTAAAATCTGTAAACGTGATGCTTATTGTAAGTAAATGTTGGTAAAGTGTTGAAAGCCATATGGCCAGATCGTTTGTTTGCGAGTGGAGAACACATCGTGCGGTAAAAAGCAGATTCGGTTTACACTGATGACTGGTTGGAGTCAGCCACAACCTACTGATCCAGAAGAGATGTGATATAGTCTCGCCATTGAGAAACAGTATTAAACGATGACTGGCTAAGAGTGAATTAAGTCCGTCAGAACACTTACGCTAGCGATATTCTTTAAGAGGAAGCATTTATGGCTAAAATCAAAGTTGCTGTTGCAATGATTACGGTGGGAATAATGTTGATGCCCCAAGCATTAGCAAAGCCAATCGATAAGCAACATACATTAACGAATTCGGTGAAATGGCAAACACAAAGTGCCGAATACAAGTTCCTTACCCAACGCACTTATCAACTTGCGCAACAGACGCTGAGCCAACTGAAGCTGCCGTCTTCAGGGTGGGTTGTTGTGATGGATATTGACGAAACGGTATTGGACAACAGTGCATATCAAGTCAACATAGATCAAACGGGCACACGGTTTACGCCAGCAACATGGGATGCCTGGGTAAAATCTGAAAAAGCAACCTTAGTTCCAGGTGCAAAAGCCTTCATCCAGCATGTATTCAAACTGGGTGGAAAACTTGGGCTGGTGACTAACCGAAACCGTCAACTTGATAACCACACATGGCGTAACTTGATTGCTAATGGTATTCAGGTCACTAAAGATAACGCTTGTTTGATGGGCCGTGTACCTGAAGATAAAACCGCCATGTCTCAACCAGATATCACCAATGACAAAGATTTAAGACGTGCTCAAGTCACCGATGGCAGTGCCAGTTGTTTCAATCCTGAGGGAAAAAGTGACCAACGCCACAGTGGTTTTGGGAAACATCAAATTGTGATGCAAGTGGGTGACAATATTGAAGACTTTGCCCATGTGACGCAAGAACATGCAGACGTATCTGCACTGATCCAAAATCCTCGCTTGGTACTGCTACCAAACCCTATGTACGGTTCTTGGTAACTACTGGCTTTGTCTTGCGAATAGACATTTTTTCTGAGACACCAAGATGCTCCGAGAAAAGATCGCGCGCTTCCCGAGCGGGAAGTGCGTTTTCGAGATAAAAGTGAAAGCCCATGGATGCTTTTAGCGCCTTAGTTTTGACAAAATTGTACGGATTTAAGTGACAGTAGCAGTTCGTGAGAAGCCCTGAGAGCAACGCTATGTTGGAAACAATATTGGTCTGAAGTTACTGTGGTTACTGCCTTTCTAGGCTTTTCACCGTAATGGAGTAACTGTAGGGTAACTATGGTGGCGGGAAGCGCCGAGGGAGTCCTTAGGAAGTGAAATTTAAGTCATTAGTGAACCTTTTTTAAAATAAATCGTATAACGCGAGACTTAAACTTATAGGTATTTCGCATGAAAAAATTAATTCTTCTAATATTTTTGGTTTCATTGTCAGGGTGTTCAACGCTCAGCAAATCAATTAGTAATGAAGCTGGTGGTTTATTTTTCCCTATTGGCGGTGGTCCAGACGACGACTATTATGAATATGTTGGCTATGACGAAGATTCTGGATACGATTTATTTGAACTGTTAGATAGATATGAGTACAAATATAACCACAAAGCCGTTCTTGTTTCATTATCAGAAGGGCGTTCATCGGACGCTAGGGACATAATCAAAACGCTCACTAAACAAGAGTACATGGAGTTAGTACAACGATACGCAGCGAAAGAAGCCGCAATTCAAGCAGAGCGAGAGCGTCAAGAAAAAGCTAAGGCAGCAGAACAAGAAAGGCAACGTCAAATTAGACTTGCTGAACAAGAAAAGCAGCGTCAAATTAGGCTTGCTGAACAAAAAAGGCAGCGTCAAATTAGACATGCCAAACAGCTACAAGCACAAAAAGCTCGCATGGAGAAAATTATGAGTATGCGCCCGGTTGCTTGCAAAGACATGATTACTGCACTAAATGAAAATGAAGTTCGAGCCATCCGCCAATACCCACTTAATAAGGAATACAGAGTGAATGGTATCGCGTCAGATATTAATGTTACTTTTGGAGTTGCAAAAGTTGTGATAGCAAGCAACGTTGACTTATTTAATGGGTGCTCAGCAGAAATGAACTCTTTTGATGATGCAGAAACAATCAATAAAGGTGATAAAATTGATTTATTTTGCTCATCATGGCGAGAAACTGCTGGTAACGTCATATTTAAACGATGCCGCCCTTATAGCCAGATGCTTTCAAGATAATTCAGATATTAGAGTCACAACCCCACGAATACTCAATGGAATTTTATCCTCCCAATTTGTTTGATAAGGAGTTGGGAGGAATTTACTCAATATTCTGGAACTGAATGTAAGTTTTTGCGAAATTATAAAATTAAATTGTTGATTTAATTTGTTTAATTTTTATTTTTAATATCAAATATACGTTAAAAGTCACCATCTATGTCACCATTTTGTTTTAATTTATTAATTAATCTACCAGCCTTATGAC
>CAXRGH010000100.1:0-12183 GCA_964230195.1 Alteromonadaceae bacterium | reverse complement strand
GTATAAGTAATTCTGGCACATACATGCCGCCGAATTCACCAAATTTACTGTCTAATGTTTGTGCCATAGTCTTTCTCTTTTTAAAAATATGATCGCCGCGTTAGTAACAACGAAGCTTTTCAAATAATTGTTCTATTTTTTCTGCAGATTTTTCGCCCGGGGCAAGCTCTACTCCAGAATTGACATCTAACAGACTGACATTTAGTGCTGCAGCCTGCTCGATATTACTTACTGAAAGTCCGCCTGCAATACCAATTGGACCTGTCTTAGTAAGCTTGGTTATCAATGACCAATCGAAAGATTGACCAGTACCGCCCGATTCGTTGCCGACTTTGCAATCGAGTAAATGTAGCGCGGCATTCGGATTATCAAATTCAGGGATATGTTTATCGACTCCCACTGCTTCCCAAATCACACAACCCGTCGGTAATTTCAATTCAAGTTCTTGCTGATACGCCTTGGATTCGTTGCCATGCAGTTGTACAGCTTTCAGCTTGAGATTTTGAGCAAGTGATACAATCTCTTCAATCGATTGGTCTACAAACACGCCAACGTAATGGAAGGGAACAGCTTCAACAATGTCTTGTGCTTGCTGGTGGCTGACGCATCGTTTGGATTTAGGCGCGAAGATAAGGCCACAATAACTTGCGCCTGACTGTTTTGCTTTCATGGCATCCTCAGTATTGGTAATGCCACAAATTTTTACAGTCCCTAATACTAAGTTTGATACTGCTCTATTGAGGTCTGACTCTGCCATTAACGAGCTGCCTACCAAAAATCCATCTGAAATTGCACTGAGTCGTTTTACGTCTTGATGAGTGTAAATACCAGATTCTGAAATGACTAATCGGTCACTAGGAATCAAAGGCTTAAGCACTTCAGTTGTTGCAAGATCGGTTGATAAGTCCCTCAGATTTCTGTTGTTTATGCCAATAATTTTAGCCTCTAATGCGATTGCTCGTTCCACCTCTTCAGGGTTACTGACTTCGGTCAGTACGTCGAGTGATAAACTTTCTGCAATTGCCGCGAGGGATCGGTATTCATCATCATTCAGCACTGACAACATTAATAAAATAGCGTCTGCGTTATAATGACGAGCAAGATAAACCTGATACGGATCAAAGAAAAAATCTTTGTTGATCACCGGTTGGGTCAACTGACTAGCGACGTATGATAAATAGTTGAAATCGCCTTGGAAGTAGCGATGCTCTGTGAGAACAGACACCGCAGTAGCGTGGGGTTGATAGGCTGCTATGATTTCGTCTAAATCAAAATTATCTCGGATAAGTCCTTTTGATGGTGAGGCTTTTTTGAATTCGAGAATAAAACTGGTTTGGGTTTCTGACAATGCAGTAAATAAACTACGAGTTGAAGGAGTCAGCTCTTCAATAAAGCTATCAAGTGGCAATGATTGTTTCAATGCTTCAATATCGCCGCGGCGCTCATCAACAATTTTGGTTAGAACGTTGGTCATTAGTTCGATTCTCCTTGACTGACTGTTGCGCAATTCTGAATAACAGAGTAAGCACTACCAGACTCAATGACCTCACGAACATGTTTGGCGGCTTCAGTGAATGAGTTGCACATGCCGGTAAGTACCAACAAAGGTGCAGTGTTTAGGATAACAGCATTCACATGAGCAGGTTGGCCGTTGCCGGTTAGGATATCTTCAATCAATTGTTTATTGATTTCTGGCTCATCTCCTTTGATAGCTTCCAGTGGAGCTGGTTCTAAACCAAAATCTGCGGGGGTCACGGTTGACTGGGTAATTTCCCCATTGTGTAAGTGAGCAATCACACTTTCACCGTGCAATGCTAATTCATCTAATCCAGCACCATGGACTACCATGGCGTGTTGATAACCCAACAACTTCAGGGTTTCTGCAAACGGCTGAACCCACTCAGGTGAATAAACACCGATCATAATGTGACTCGGTCTCGCTGGATTAACGAGTGGACCCAGTAAGTTGAATAAGGTACGAGTCTTTAGAGTTGTTCTCACTGGCATCGCGTGTTTAATACCCGCGTGATAGTTAGGTGCAAATAGGAAACATAGCCCGGTTCGGTCCAGACACTCTCGTGCAATGTTAGCTGACATAGTTAAGTTTAATCCGAAGGCGGCAAACAAATCTGCTGAACCCGACTTACTCGATACACTGCGATTCCCGTGCTTGGCTACTTTGACGCCACAAGCGGCAGCAACAATAGCCGAAGCCGAGGATATATTGATGGTATTATGTCCGTCGCCGCCGGTACCAACAATGTCAACAAAGTCATAATCTGGACGCGGAAATGCCGATGCATTGGCAATTAGGCCTTCCGCAGCGCCTGCAATTTCACTCGGTACTTCACCCTTGATTTTGAGTGCTGTGAGAAACGAGGACAGGGTAATGTCATCGACCTCTCCCGAAACCACTGATGAGATGGCGTCTCTCATCTCCAACTGGGTAAGGTCTTGTCCTCTGTACAAGCTGTTTAACTGTTTGTTCATACTGTTTGCTCCATTGTGAGGAATTCAATACTTTGTTTTAACAACTGACTGCCATGTGTGGTTAAGATTGATTCTGGATGAAATTGAAAGCCAAGCACTCTGTCGGTTTTATGAAATACTGCCATGGGGATTGTGTTGTATTGCGCGAGTATATTCAGTGTATCGGGTGTTTCGGTTGCCATCAGTGAATGATAACGGGCAACCGGCAACGGGTTTGGTAGTCCTTCAAACATTTTGTCGCCACTGTGCGCGATGTTGGACGCTTTTCCGTGAACAACCTCACCGCTTCTGCCAACTTTACCACCATAATGTTCGACAATAGCTTGATGACCAAGGCAAATACCCAAGATTGGGAATTTCCCCGTCGCATATTGAAGTAATTCAGGCATACAACCTGCTTCGCTGGGCGCTCCTGGTCCCGGTGAAAGCAGTAACATGACATCTCCTTTCGTTGCTTCCATTTTTTCTATGATAATGTCCACAGGGATGGTGTTTCGGTAAACATGAAGTTGTATTCCCATCATCCGAAGTTCGTCAACAAGGTTGTATGTGAAGGAGTCGACGTTGTCGAGTAAAAATAAGGTGATATCCTGGTATTGACTCATTGGAGGCCTCCTTGCGATTGCTGTATTGCGGTTATCACCGCATTGGCTTTGTTTCGGGTTTCATCTGCCTCTGATTGTGGGTCGGAATCATAGACAACCCCAGCACCAGCCTGAATGTGAGCTTTGCCATGTTGAACAAATGCTGAACGGATCACAATACAGGTATCCAAATCACCGTGACCGTTCATGTAGCCAACAGCGCCACCATAACTACCACGTCTTTGCTGTTCGACATCTCTGACTAGTTGAGCCGCTCGAACTTTCGGTGCACCGACTAGTGTTCCCATGTTCATGCATGCTTGATAGGCGTGCAGTGCATCTAAATCGTGGCGTAATTGGCCAACAACCCGAGATACTAAATGCATGACGTGAGAATATCGGTCCACTTTGAGTAAATCTTTCACTGAACGAGTGCCTGGGACGGAGACTTTCGCAATATCATTTCTTGCCAGATCAACAAGCATCAAATGCTCAGACTTTTCTTTTGTGTCTTCGCGTAATTCGAGTTCTATACGTGAGTCCAAATCAGCATTGATAACCCCATTTGAGTGTTTCCCGCGAATGCGAGTACCCGCAATCGGATAGACTTCAACTTGATTAGATGTACGGTCATATTTCAATGCCGATTCTGGCGAGGCGCCAAACATTTCAAAATCAGCATCTTTTAAATAAAACATGTAGGGACTTGGGTTAAGTGCTTTGAGACGTTTGTAGGCAGCCGTAGGATTTGGGCAATCAAGAGTAAAACATCGAGATGGCACGACTTGGAAGATGTCACCAGCGAGAATATTTTCTTTGAGTTGAGTAACGGTCGCTTTGAAGTCAGTGTCACTGACGTTGGTAACGACGCTTGTATTCGTCGCCGCCATTGGCATTGTTTCATCATGGAGCTTACCATCATTTAACTGCATGATCCCTTGTTCAATTGATTCTAGTTTTTGATGAATATCAAAGTAGTTTTGAGCAACATTCTCGCCGCTCAGTACACTGCCGAGCAGTTGAGTCGTCTTATTTTGGTGGTCGATGAGAAGCAAGGTTTCACTCAAGTAGAAAACATAATCAGGACAGGTGTTGATACCATCCTCAACTGAAGACAGTACCTCAAAACTGGCAATGAGATCATAGGCGAATGCGCCTGCCAGAAAAATCGCATGTTTATGTGGACGAATCGCATCAAGTTCATCCATAAAGTAACGTGGTACATCAAAAACAGAGGGTGCTTTTAGTCGTGCATCTTCGTCAAGATTCTCATTGGATAAAGGAAAAACAAGCGTGATTTGGGTATCTGACTGATGGAATACCCGATTGTGTTGAGCGAAATGTGTTGCAATTTTTGGGAGCAATGCGCCACCATTATTACTCAACGCCGAGATGGTGACTTCTGTGCCTCGACAGACAATCTTTATTGCGGCGTCAAGTAACATCAAGCTTTGAAGGTTGTCTTTACTATCTATCTCTGCTGACTCGAGTAGCAGGTGATTACCGTCGCTTTTTGTAAGCTGATTAAAAGCTGTGAGTGGATCATTGATATAGGGCACATTCCTCTCAATGGTCTCTATTTTTCCTGGCGTTGTCCCTAGTTCACTTAAGCTCATTTTATGCTCCGTCAATTCTCTTTATAACCGTTGCTTTGCGGACCCTTTGCCAAAAACAAAAATACCCGCGTTAAAGCGGGTATTTGTGTGTTAACAAACAATAACTCACATCTCCCGCTACCGAGAAATACGCCACCACCAAGTTGTGTTGTTATGTTTGTTCATTAACATGATATTTTACTCAACTACGGCCTTATTCACAGGCCTATTGTTTATTTATCATCACCAACCGAAAATTCATGTATACTCAGTTGATAGCCAAAGATGTTGTTTTTTCGAATCAAAACAGCTTTCTTGACTGTTTAAAACGGCTTTGCTAAATGCAAAACTTCTTCACCTCACACACCTATAGAAGATAACAAAATGGTACGCTTGTCAACTGGTTCAGTGAGTAAAAAAAATATTAGAAAAAATAGTTTGTTATAATGAAAATAGATTTACATGCCCACACCCATTACTCTGATGGTTTGCTTTCTCCGACGGAGTTGGTGACTCGAGCAGAAATAATGCAAGTAGATGTGTTAGCGATTACTGACCATGACACGGTTGATGCTGTGTCCGAGGCCATTGCATTTGCGAGTCAACAAACTAAACCCATTCAGGTGGTTGCTGGGATTGAACTGTCGACTAAATGGCATGGTTTTGATATTCATATTCTAGGATTACAAGTTGAACATACTGATCCTCTATTCAATGAACGTTTAAAGCAGCAACATCGATACCGTGACGAGCGAGCGCAAGCAATTAACAAAAAGCTAGAAAAAGCAGGGATCACTGGCGTATTGTCATTAGCTAGCGAACTCGCAGGGGTAGGGCAGATTACTCGCGCTCATTTTGCGCGAGCGATGCTTGAACTTGGGGTTGTCTCCACCATGGAGCAGGCATTCAAGAAATACCTTGGGAAAGGTCAAAGAGCATTTGTTACACCTCAATGGATCAGTATTGCTGAGGCGGTTCAATGGATTCAAGACGCGGGAGGGCAAGCTGTACTGGCACATCCCGCAAGTTATGACATGTCAACCAAGTGGCTAAGACGGTTAGTCAATGAGTTTGCATCTCATGGTGGCGATGGGATGGAAGTCACGCACCCACAAATTAGTCCGGAGAAAAAGCGTTTGTTGGCTGAGCTTGCATCAACTCATCAACTCAAAGCATCCTCAGGTTCAGACTTTCATGCCCCGGGACGTTGGACAGAGTTGGGACGTAATCTCGAGTTTGCTGACGAGCTAACCCCTATCTGGCACGATTGGGAGCTCTCTTAGTAAGGTAAGATTATGAGTCAATTTTTTTATATTCATCCCGAGAATCCGCAATTACGTTTACTGCGACAAGCTTGTGACATCATTGAAAGTGGCGGTGTTGTGATTTACCCCACTGATTCAGGTTATGCAATTGGCTGCCAGATGGGAAACAAGTCAGCGATTCAACGTATTTCACAGATTCGTCAAATCAGTGATACTCACCATTTCAGTATTGTGTGTCGCGATCTCAATGAACTGTCTGTCTACGCTAACGTGGACAATCAAGCGTTTCGTCTTCTTAAAAATAACACGCCTGGATGCTATACCTTTATTCTACGCGCCACCAAAGAAGTGCCCAAGCGGTTACAGAACCCAAAACGAAAGACCATTGGATTGCGCATTCCCGACAACCGGATTTTGTTGGATTTACTCGCTGAATTAGGTCAACCACTCATCACCTCCAGTTTATTGTTACCCGGAGACGAAATGGTTGAATCTGATCCTGAGATGATTCGTGATAGACTCGAACGACAAGTTGATTTGATTATTCATGGTGGTTACTTGCCCGAGAGTCCGTCCACAGTGATTGACCTGTCGGAAGGAACAGTGGATATTGTGCGTGCTGGCGTTGGCGACACTGCCCCATTTGAATAGTACATGATTGATAACAATAATAACCTAGAGTGAGTCATGCAAGAGCAAGAAATCGTGAATGAAATCAGTATTCAGCAACCGCTTCCTTTGGCGTTCGTTCATGGTGAAGCTGTTATTGAAAAACCAGAAGATCTCTACATTCCACCTGATGCACTTGAGGTGATTCTTGACAGTTTTTCGGGGCCACTGGATCTATTATTATATCTTATCAGAAAGCACAAGTTAGATATCCTCGATTTGCCGGTACTGAAGATTACACAACAGTATGTGAGTTACGTGGAACTGATGACTGACATCAAACTCGAGCTTGCGGCAGATTATCTATTAATGTCAGCAACGCTAGCCGAGATTAAATCGCGCTTGTTATTACCGCGTCACGAAGAGGAAGAAGAGGATGATCCTCGTGCAGAGCTAATTCGCAGACTACGTGAATATGAAGCATTGAAAGAAGCAGCACAAACACTCGATGATCTTCCACGCCAAGAAAGAAACATTTTTATTGCCGCCGCGCAAACACCCGATGACTGTGAACCGGTAAAGCATCTCCCCCATGTTCAGCTACAAGAGCTTGTGGTTGCTTTTCAGCATGCGATGCAACGAGCAGATGCATTTCAAGAACACACGGTAGCAAAAGAAGCGTTATCAACTCGTGAGAGAATGAGTCACATTTTATCCATATTAGAAAGTGGGGATTTAATCGCATTCGATACTTTATTTACGGTAGATGAAGGAAGACAGGGTGTCGTGGTGAGTTTCCTCGCTATTCTTGAATTGGTAAAGGAATCACTGGTTGAACTTGTGCAAATAGCTCCTTATGATCCTATCACCATCCGTAAGCGAGTGATGTCAGGGGACGGAGACGTATATGAAGATATCTGATCAACAATTAAAACAACTGATAGAAGCGAGTATTTTTGTTGCTGATTCGCCGTTGAGCGTTGATCATCTTCAACGCACCGTGCTCTGCGATATGGATGTCACGAAAAAGCGTATCAAGACGGTGCTAGAAGAGTTGATGCTGGATTATCAGGCACGCGGGATTCAGTTAGTTGAAGTCGGCAGTGGGTTTCGTTTTCAGTCAATGGATAGCTTGTCACCATGGATCAGTAAACTATGGCAAGAACAAGCGCCTCGGTATTCTAGAGCGCTATTAGAGACTTTATCTCTAATTGCCTACCGCCAACCGGTCACGCGAGGCGATATTGAAGCTGTTCGCGGGGTCGCTGTCAGTAGCCACATTATCAAATCACTGATGGAACGCGATTGGATAAAGGTAGTTGGACATAAAGAAGTGCCGGGACGTCCAGCCCTCTATGCCACAACAAAAACATTTTTAGATTACTTTTCATTGAAAAGCCTTGACGAACTTCCGTCAGGGGAACTTTTTAATGAGGATGCAATGAGTAGTAACCAAGAAACAGCGCTGACAGAAAGCACTGTTGCAGAAGGGCAGACACATTAATGAGTGAAAAATTACAAAAAGTTTTGGCGAATCTGGGCGTTGGTTCACGCCGTGAAATGGAACGCTGGATTGAAGAAGGGCGAGTATCAGTAGACGGCAAAGTGGCGACTTTAGGCGACCGAGTTGAAGCAGATGCAAAACTGCGCGTCGATGGAAGGTTACTCGACCGAGATCGTGGCCAGCAAGTGTGCCGAGTTTTAATGTACAACAAACCTGAAGGTGAACTTTGTAGTCGTACCGATCCAGAGGGACGTCCAACGGTTTTTGATCGTCTCCCCATTATTAAAAATGGTCGCTGGATTGCCATAGGACGTTTGGATTTAAATACCAGCGGTTTATTGCTGTTTACCAACGATGGTGAGTTGGCGAATCGACTGATGCATCCGCGTCACGAGGTTGAACGAGAGTATGCTGTTCGCGTCTTTGGTGAGGTTGATGAATCACAACTCAGTCAGTTGAAAAAAGGCGTGAAACTAGACGATGGTCTCGCTAAGTTTACCACCATCCATCGTAGAGCCAATGATGATGAAAGTGTCAATTCATGGTTTAACGTTTCTTTGTCAGAGGGAAGAAACCGAGAAGTAAGACGAATGTGGGAACATTTGGGGTTTCAGGTGAGTCGTCTTATTCGTGTTAGGTATGGAAATTTACCCCTTAAAAAGCGTTTACCTCAAGGTGCTTGGTTAGAGCTAGAACTGGGGGATTTAAACGATCTCAGAAAGCAGGTTCAACTGCCACCGGAAACCGAGACATTTGTTCAGCAGAAGCAATCAAATTTAGATCACGTAAGGATCAGTCGGATGAGGCGCTCGGTTAAAAAACATAAATTACATCAACGTCAGCGCCGTCGTTCTTAAATTTTGCCTAGGGTATTTGCAGACTGTAAGAACTCAGCAAATACCCGCAGCAACAGTGAAGCAGCATACTTCTTTTACTACTCACGATTACTTAGGTTGTAGATCGAAAGATTCACCGTTAACGTGAGCACTATCGTCAGCCATTAAATAGACATAAGCAGGCATATGTTCTTTTGGTGTCTTGAGTTGGCTGGTATCTTCTGCTGGATACGCTTTGGCGCGCATGGACGTCTTTGTAGCGCCCGGATTGATAGCATTGAAGCGTATGGTTGAGTCTTTATATTCGTCTGCGAGGGTTTGCATCATTCCTTCCACGGCAAACTTTGAAATAGCATATGGCCCCCAAAATCCACGCCCTTTTTTGCCCACACTCGAACTCGTGAAAATAACGGATGCTTTTGGCGCTTTCTTCAATAATTTTATTAAGGGTTTGGTCATTAGAAAAAGACTTGTGACGTTGACTTGCATGACTTCGTTCCAGAGTTTCTCCCCAACTTGTTCAAAAGGGCTTAAGTAGCCTAGAACACTTGCATTATGAAGGATACCATCCAAATAACCGAATTGCTCTTCTATAGTTGCCGCCATTGCCTCATAGTGAGTGGATGTTGCTCCTTGAAGGTCCAACGGAATAATCGCAGGCGTTGCTCCGCCGCTTTCAACAATTTCATCATAAACAGACTCTAATTTCGAAACGGTTTTACCGAGCAAAATGACGGTTGCACCACAGGCGGCATAAGTCAAAGCAGCCTCCCGTCCGATCCCATCGCCAGCACCAGTAATGAGGAGCGTTTTGTGACTGAGAGACTGTGTAGAAATATCGTAATCAAGCATAGCGAATCTGCGTTAGACTAAAAACATGATCATAACAATAGAAAGAGGGAAGTGGTACCAAATTTCGTCGCTATTCTCTTGATGTACAGTAAAAATTACAACTAACTTACTCTCTCTTAACATTTTCTTTGCAAAAACGGTAGGATCTTCATAGTATGTATATTCAGTAATACTAGTCTGTGTAAAACAAGACTTAGTATCTCGACAGTTACACCAAGCAAAATCGCGCGGAAAGCACGCATTATACGGATTTTGTAGGTTTAACTTAGGATGGTTTGATGCTCAATGGCGCGGCACTCGGTCGATCTGCCATTGATTTACAATAATTTGCGTTGAATATGGGAAATAAAAGAATGAAAAGACTTATTGTCAGTGCAGCTATAATATCAGCCCTTGGACTTGCAGGATGCGGTGGCGAAACACTCGAAGAGATCCAGCAACAGGTGACGGTTGATAAACCCTTTGCTCGTGTTGTGTTTGACCCACTGAGTGCTAAATTTAGTGTTCCGAACGATTTAGCGATGCTTCCTCAGGATCTATCCGATCCTTTTCCTTTTCTTGACTTAACGATAAACACGGAACCCGCAGATAGTTTAAACGGTGGAGATCCCACTCAAGCGTTGGGTGCACTTGATGGTTGGTCTACTCACCAAGGATTTTCGATGAGTGTCGATTTGCCTGCAGGCGTTGACCTTGATGCCAGCTCCGTGTCGATGCCAGGTAGTGTACGAATTTTCGAGGCAACTCAAGCGTTGACCTATCAGGGAGATGAATATGCAGCCCAATGTACTGCAGTAGCAACCGCTATTCGCGCACCGGGTATTCCATGTGTTCTCGGCGATGAATTACAATTCGGTATAGACTTTGTCACTCAGTACACTGGTAGCGGTTCAATTGTCGTATTGCCCCTGAAGGCACTGAAATTCAATCAAGGTTACGTTGTCGCGCTGACGAATAACGTGAAAGATGACCAAGGCCGAGGTATCAAAGGCTCAACAACTTGGGAGTTAGTTACTCAGGACGTCAATACCAACCCATTAGCAACGCCAACTCAGTTGTTATTGCAAGGAGCCATCAATCAGTTTCTTGGATTACTTGGTAGTAAAGGTGTTGCGCCTGAATCGGTTGTTTACAGCAAATACTTCTCTACGGTATCTGTTGGTCAAGCCGAAAACGCGATAAAACAAGTACAGGCCGGTGGATTTGGTCAAGCAGTCCAAGCAAGAGCTGTTAGTGATGCTACTGACGCATCAACGGCCGTTGTTTCTGTTATTACTGACGCAATCGTGGCTGCTGCCACGAAAGCAGGCGAAATTGGCATTACCGAGGATCTTGCAGGTGAAACAACGCTGGTGCGAAGCGTCTCTCGACAAATTCAGGTCAGTGAAACTCCTCAACCTTTGCCTGTGTTAGTGGCAACTAACGGACTAACATTTGACCATGATGGTAACCCTGCAACTGCAGATGTTACCGGTAACAACTTGTATGATTTCCGGGGTGACCAAATTTTGGCAATGATTTCTGCTGGTGCAGAGGGTGCCTTGCCAGATGCTGAAACCTTAGGCGCGATGGGCTTCGGTACCTGTGATGGTCTGGCCGCCGGTTCTGCAAGTGATAACCCGGCAATGAAAGGCGCAGCCGATGCAGTAATTGCGAATTCTGGCGACGCTTGTTCACTGAATTTGGCAACTGGCGCGGTGACACTTCCGTATTATTTGAGTGATACTGACCCACTCGGTGATTGGTGGAGAGCTGCCTGTACCTCAGGAATAATGTTGAATAATTTAAATTCAGCGTCTACCGAACTCATTCCTGGAATGGTTCAAGCGGGATTAACTGGGCCGAATCATGCATTGTGTAGTTCACTTGGTTTGGCGGATCTGCAACTCGATAAGTTGAATCTAGTAAATCCAGCGCTATCAAGCATGCATGACGAACGTCACATTACTAAGTTTAATCCACTCCCTCATGCAAACAGCATGCAAACCTTGGACGTTCAAATCACATTGCCGAATGCAGCTATTCTTGGCATTGAAAAGCCGGCTACCGGTTGGCCTGTCGTGGTGCTGATGCACGGCATTACATCGAAGAAAGACAACATGCTAGCCCTAGCTGTTACCCTTGGTAAAGCGGGATATGCAACCGTTGCTATTGACCAACCATTACACAACTCTCGTGGATTTATGATTGGCGAACAAGTTGTCAATGCAACTTCGGGAATGGGTGGAAGTGCGACGGATTATATGAACCTAGCAAGTCTGTTAACATCACGCGACAATATTCGCCAAGCATCGGTTGATGCACTGGGCTTACGCTTTGCATTGAATGCCTTTGCCCATCTTGATGACCTCGCAACTCCACGTCACATTGACAGTTCAAAGGTGTTTTTCATTGGTCACTCTATCGGTGGTATTACTGGCTTAGGTACAGTAGCTGCATCTAATCATC
>CAXRGH010000099.1:0-3312 GCA_964230195.1 Alteromonadaceae bacterium | reverse complement strand
GGTATTGATTGGGAGGTTGAAGATCCAGAAGATCCGTGGAGTTACATTGGATATTGGGGCGATCATCAAATTATCTATTTGCTGAAATTACTTGAACTCAGTCATCAATTTCATCCCAACCAGTTATCTCAATTGTTACGGAAACCTGTGTTCAGTTACGCCAATGTCCCCTACCGTATAAAACCGTTTAGCGAGATCAAAGCGAATCCCAAAAGTACTGTAACCTACGATACTGACAGCGCGAATACAATCGAACAATTAGTTCAATCAAGGGGCGCAGACGGAAAGCTCATCATGGACAACAGTGGCAATGTTTTGCAGGTGAATTTGCTTGAAAAACTGTGTGTCACGCTCTTGTCTAAGCTCGGAAATTTGGTGCTTGGAGGGGGGATTTGGTTAAATACGCAGCGCCCCGAGTGGAATGATGCTAACAACGCGTTAGTGGGCCAAGGGATTTCTATGGTCACTCTCTACTACATGAGACGTTATGTTCGCTTCCTGTTAACACTCATCAGTGAAGAGACAAACAGTCTGAGCATGTCCCAAGAGGTTGTCACTTGGTTGATGACAACGAGTGATTTGTTGCAACAAGCGTCAGAAGATATCTCATCAAACACAGTCGATAAGGTCAAACAACGTCAACTAACAGAACAGTTGGGAGACTTGTCCAGTTGGTACCGTCAAACCGTGTACAAGCAGCAAGGGTTTTCAGGGAAAGCCACAGTGAGCATTGTTGACATTGAACAGTGGTTGTCTCGAGCCCAAGTTGCTATTGATTACACAATCCAGTGCAATCAAATGGACAATGGCATGTTCCACGCATACAACTTATTGTCACTATCCGATGATTCATTGGACATTGATCACCTCTACCCCATGTTAGAAGGACAAGTAGCAGCCCTGAGTTCAGGGTATTTATCCGCAGCTGAGACCAATCGCGCCTTGGCCAGCTTATTTGCCAGTGACGTTTATAGAGCGGATCAAAAAACCTTTATGCTTTATCCGGACCGAGCCCTACCGTCATTTTTGAACAAAAACGTCATTCCAGCCGAAAGTGCGCAAACTCATCCATTAATTGAGGAACTCGTCACCAGCGGTATGACTTCTATCGTTGAAAAAGACGTTCAAGGGACTTACCGTTTCCACAGCAGTTTAACCAATAAAGACAAACTCAACGTCGCACTCAGTAAATTACCCGAACGTTTCCATGGTCTAGTAAAAGAACACGCAGATTCACTGCATACTCTCTATGAGTTGGTGTTTAATCATAAAGCATTCACCGGACGCTCTGGTGGCATGTTTGGTTTTGAGGGTTTGGGATGTATTTATTGGCACATGGTGTCAAAGTTGTTGTTAGCGGTACAGGAATGTTATTTCAACGCCATTGCTAAGGACGAACCACAAGAAGAGATAAACAAGCTCGCTGCTTACTACTATCGAGTAAGAGAAGGTATTGGCTTTAATAAAACCCCTGAGGAATATGGTGCGTTTCCCGTGGACCCCTACTCTCATACCCCCGGCCACAGCGGAGCACAACAACCCGGGATGACCGGACAGGTGAAAGAAGAGGTATTAACACGCTTCGGTGAGTTGGGTATTAGAGTGAATAATGGCAAAGTGGCTTTTGAACCTTCATTGTTGAGACAGTGCGAATTCCTAACTGAAGACGCTAGTTTCCGTTATCTGGACGTCAATAACCAATGGCAAACCATTGAATTGGCGGCAGGATCACTGGCGTTTACTTGGTGTCAGGTACCCATTATTTACATCCTAAACGAGACAGAAATGTCACTGACATTGAAAACGTCTACCGGGCATCACGGCAGTCAACGATTAACCCTTGATGCCGAAACCGCAAGCAATCTGTTTGGACGCACAGGGCACGTTAAACAAATTACCGTGCATTTAACACCTGACACATTGACGGCATGATTTAGGGAGATAAAACATGTCAAATCGTAAGCAAAAATACATGTCACTCGCGGGTATCCAAGTTCTGGATATGAGTGAAACTCAGCTAAAAGAGGAAGCCGCTGCAATCTTAAGGGAAAAGATACACGGTATTTCATTCAGTCCCTTGGTAGAAGGTCAAAAACCGGGGGATGCTGTAAGCAAACAGCAGATTGAACAGCGCCTTTCTGTCATTGCTAACAGCGTTCATTGGATACGCTGTTTTTCGTGCACAAAAGGAAACGAATTTATTCCGGAAGTTGCCAAATCAATGGGGTTGAAAACCTTAGTTGGTGCGTGGCTCGATGATGATCTTGAGAGCAATGAAAAAGAAATTGAAAATTTAATTACCCTTGGAAAGGCCGGGTTAGTTGATGTTGCTGCCGTTGGTAACGAGGTGTTGCTTCGAGAAGAATTAAGCGAAGCGCAACTCATTGAGTATATCAAGCGCGTTAAAGCCGCATTACCCGATGTAGAAGTGGGTTATGTTGATGCCTATTATGAATTTGAAGATCACCCCAAGATCACCGCCGAATGCGATATTATCTTAGCAAATTGCTACCCTTTCTGGGAAGGCTGCGCCTTGGAGTACTCAATTTTATACATGAAAGACATGGTTCGCCGAGCTAACAAAGTCGCGAACGGTAAAAAAGTAATAATCACAGAGACGGGATGGCCAGATCAAGGCCCTGATGAATGGGGTGCTAAGCCTGGCTTCATCAATGCCATGAAGTATTTTATTGGTACCTATCAGTGGGCAAGCCAAGACGAGGTTGAAGTTTTCTATTTTTCTTCGTTTGACGAAAAATGGAAAGTGAAAGACGAAGGGGGTGTCGGCGCCCATTGGGGGCTATGGAATGAACGCGGTCAATTTAAATACAAGTAAACGATAAGTAGGATGTATTATGACGAGTCAATCGAGTATTTTGCCTTTCGCACCGAGTATTTGCTATTCAGGCTACCGCAAGGGCCAAAGCCCGGTAGACGGCACATACCCCAGCTATCAGGACATAAAGGAAGATTTACAGATACTGCAAGGAAAATGGCACTATCTCCGTCTATATGACTGTGGTCCCCATGCTCAACGCGTCATTAACGTGATTAAAAATGAGCAATTGAATTTTAAGCTAATGCTCGGTGCTGATATTGCCGCTGAAATGAGCAATCCCAACTGTCCATGGGATGCCAATTACAGCGACGAGCAACTTGAGCAAAATAAAATTCAGAATAGTGAAAAGATCGATAAGCTGATCACTTATGCAAATACCTATCCTGAGTTGGTTATTGCGGTTTCCATAGGAAATGAAGCAAGTGTTGATTGGACCGATCATTTAGTGTCCGTGGACGCCCTTGTGGATTACG
>CAXRGH010000098.1:0-12212 GCA_964230195.1 Alteromonadaceae bacterium | reverse complement strand
ATCAGTCTGTTGTTTGATGTTCCTTCTATCACCGGTTTTATTTTTGCCGACATCTATTTTTCTGAACTCAACAATAAACAGAGTATTTATGCGAATGCTTTCCGGCACGCTGTATTACCGACACTCTCATTATCCCTTGTTACTATGGCTGTCGTTATTAAAATAGCACGTCGTTCAACAATCGATGTGATGAACAGTGATTTTATTAAAGCAACTCTTGCTCGGGGACTTTCCCCGTTTCGTGTCATCTATCAACACGGGTTAAAGAACATTTTTTTTCCGGTGATACCGATTTTAACCTTGCAGTTCACCGTACTGTTAACCAATACGATGTTAATTGAAATGGTATTTGACTGGCCAGGCATTGGAACTTGGCTGCTTAATGCACTGTATCAGCGTGATTATCCGGTGATTAGAGGTGGTCTAGTGGTTATGGCAACACTCGTCATGATCATTATCATTTGTGTCGATATTACCCTGCGTTTGAGTGACCCCATAAAGGACAAGGATATACATGGAGCCATCTGATCTTTATCAAGGAGAAGTGCACCTCTCTCCAGTAAAACAAGTTTGGCAACGGTTCCAGCAAAACCATATTGCTCTCGTTGGCCTGTGGTTTATGTTGCTTGTCATCATTGTGAGCATTGTTGTTCCATGGTTTTTGCCCTATTCACCAGCAGAACAGAACCCTGCGCAAGTCTTAATACCTCCATCATGGAACCCTAACGGTAGCGTTGTTCACTTATTTGGAACCGATGACCTAGGAAGAGATGTTTTTACCCGTATTTTATATGGTTCACGCACGACTTTTTTTGCCGGTTTTATCGTCGTGTGTATTGCTTTGGGAATTGGAACAATACTTGGGGTTTTTGCGGGTATGTACCGAGGCATTAAATCAAGCACAATCAACCACCTATTGGATGTATTCATGGCACTTCCAACATTGCTCATTGCCATCGTCATTGTTGCTATTCTGGGGCCCGGGCTTAGTAACCTGATTGTTGCGATTTCACTGGCAATGATCCCCAAATTTGTACACAGTGCTCGTAGCTTTGTTAGAACAGAATTACAGAAAGAATATATCCTTGCCGCCAGGTTGGATGGCGCAAGCCATTTGCAGTTGGTGCTTTATTCCGTGCTACCAAATATGTTGCAATTGCTGATTGTTCAGACAACACTCGCTTTTACGACTGCGATACTCGATGTTACAGCATTAGGTTTCTTAAGACTCGGAGTTGAGCCACCACAAATAGAACTTGGTGCCATGATTGGCTCAAGCGCCAAATTGTCGTTTATAGCGCCTTGGACAATCATCTTGCCCGGTATTTTTATTATTGCGATCGTTATATCCATCAATTTAGTGGGTGATGGGTTACGCTCAGCACTTGAGAAGAGCTAAGTCATGTTACTACTTGATATTAAAAACCTGACAATAGAGCGCTGCACGCCCGAAGGCACAATTAAAGCGGTCGACAAGGTCAGTCTACAAGTCAAACTAGGGGAAATGCACGCGCTTGTTGGTGAGGCAGGCTCTGGTAAAAGTTTAATTGTGAAAGCAATTGTGGGAGCATTAGACGAGGGCTGGAATATTGTTGCGGACCGGCTACAGTGGAAAGACAAAGACTTATTGAACCTGTCTCCCCGTGAGCGAAGAGCAATTACACGTAATGAAATCGCAGTTATCTTTCAAGATCCGAAAGGTTGCTTTGATCCTCGAATGACGATTGCAAAACAGTTGAAGGAGGTTGTATCAGTAAAAGACCTCAAAGACTTTCCTTTTTGGGCCAGAGAAAAAGTAAGGCGTCGAATTGTTCGGCGACAATTACATCAGGTGGGTATTGTTGACCACGAATGGTGTTTAAAATGTTACCCTCACCAACTAACCGATGACATTGCACAGAAAATTATGATTGCGATGGCGCTATTATCTGGAGCCAGCTTGCTCATCGCAGATGATCCCACGATGGGGATGGAAACAACACACAAGTCACAGATTTTAAAACTCTTCAGCAAACTCAATAAGACGAAATCACTCGCTATCCTACTAGTCAGTCACGATTTAATCGCTATTACTAATATGACCGATACAATGACGGTATTGTACAGTGGACAAACCGTGGAAAGTGGTCGCACTATGTCAATCAAAAAGCGCCCATTACACCCCTATACTCAAGCTTTGTTGGCCAATGCGCCGAGTTTCAGAACTGACTTACCAAAGAAATCTGCACTCCCCTCCATGAAAGGTAGTATCCCGACATTGCAACATTTACCCATTGGATGTCGATTCGGTCCTCGCTGTGAGAGAGCCAAAAAAGAGTGTGTTAAAACACCTTTATCAAGGCGGATACACGCGCACTCATACAGTTGCCATTTCCCCCTACATATGGACAAATTATGACAAACACGCTTCTTTCAGTAAGGGATCTCAGTTATCAACATATCATTGAAAAGTCATTGCTAAAGCCGAGTAAAACTTTTCAGATTGAACCCATGAGCTTTGACCTCAATCGCGGTGAGATTATTTCGATTATTGGTTCTAGCAACTCAGGAAAATCGACTATTGGTCATCTTATTGTTGGTTCACTGAAGCCTCAAGGAGGCTCAATCCTATTAGAGGGCAAAGATATCAACTCCCTTACGCTTAAGCAAAAATGTACCGAGATACGCATGGTATTTCAGCACGCTACCGAGGCATTAAATCCGTCGCTTACCCTAAAAGCAATTTTGGATCACGCATTAACCTTAAATACCTCAATGTCTGAAAAAGAGCGAGAATCCAAAATTTATGACACTATTTTGAAAGTCGGTTTACTCCCAGAACATGCATACTTCTACCGAAATATGATGTCGGACGGTCAACGCCAACGCGCAGCGTTTGCAAGAGCCTTAATTCTCGATCCAAAAGTGATTGTCGCTGACGAACCATTTGCAGCTCTCGACCCCTCTGTTCGCTCAAGAACCGTCAACTTCATCTTGGACTTGTGTCGTGAGAATGGATTAGCGTTTGTCGTTATTTCTAATAATCTCGGCATTGTTCGCCACATGAGCGACCGTCTCATTGTCCTGCATCAAGGCAACGTTATTGAGTCTGGTAAAACCGATACTATCTTCAATTGGCCGAAACACCCCTACACTAAACGCCTACTTCAAACCTATTCAGATCTAACTAACACTGACTGACTAGGACGGAGATATTTCGCCCCCTTATGAATTACAATAAACAGCCAATAAATAGTGATATTGAATGTTATAGAAACAGAAAAGGCTACATATTCGTAGCCTTTTTGATTAAGAGAATTGCTGATACTCATTAAAAACGCTGAATATCGGCCTTCTCTTTCAATAAATCAATGAACGCCTGCATACTACGCTGGCTTGACGCATTACCCATACGTTGACGCATTGCTTCAACACTTGCTTCATCAGACAAGTCAGGTTGATTGACCTTTAATACTTGAACAACGCTAACACTGCGCTCTCCAGCATTCGAAACATCATAACTAAGAACGCCTGATTGGAAAGCAATATCACGAACGTCTGCCGTTACATCATTTGCAAATCGAGTCATTCCATCAATCGTCTTCCACTCTGCCGATTTTTCTGCAATCACTTCATCAACGTTTTCTCCAGCAATCAACTTAACTTGTAGGTCATTAATCCAAGTTTGAGCCATCTCAAATGCTAACGAGGCGGTTAACGCAGATGTTACGCGAGAATCAACTTCTTCGAGACTTAATGTTCGAACTGCTTGATGTTCTTCTACACGAAGTACTAATGCGTGCTCATCATTAATCTGAATCACTTCACTATTGACCGCTTCCTCAATCAGCTCAGAAGCAAACGCAGCCTCTAATGCTGATTGATTTCTGAATAGTTCTGGCGCACTATCTCTTGAAAACAACGCTGTTGTTTTGATTTCAGTATTTAACGCCTCTGACAATTCAACAAGCTCGTCAGGAACTTCAAACGCTAACGCAGCCATTTGCGTTTGTAGTTCGAAAAACTCGGTGGTAGCAGCTTCTGTCTTTATTGCTATTTCAATCTCACCACGAACTTCTTCAAGCGGTCTTGTTACTACTGGCTTCAAACCTGTTAGCTTAATGATATGATATCCAAACGAACTTTGAACAACTGAAGATAATTCATTCACTTCAGACAAACCAAACGCTGCTTCCTCAAAAGCAGGGTCCATAACACCTTTGCCGAACCAATCAAGATCTCCACCCATTTCAGCACTAAAGCTATCTGACGACTCAGCTTTGGCAAGCTCAGCAAAATCAGCTCCTTGCTGAAGTTTCAACAGTAATTCATCGGCTTTTGCTTTGGCGGCCTCGGAATCATCTCCAAAATCAACCAAAATGTGAGAGGCTCTTACCTGCGGTTCAGTTTGATAAGTAGCAAGATTGTTGTCGTAATAAGCTTGGATAGCGCTCTCTTCTGCAACCTGTTTTTCAATCAGATTAGACAGCTTTAATTCAACATAAGATACTTTGACTTGTTCTTTGGTCAAGTAGTCATCAAGGTGGCTCTCGTAATACGCTTGTTTTGCTTCGTCAGTAACCGCTACCGTATCTTCGAATGCAGAGGCCTCAATGGTCAAATATTTAATGTCACGAGTTTGTTGTTGCAAATTCATGGCTTGTTTGGCCTCGGCCGAAAGCGCAAAGTCTGATGCCGCAATAGCACTAACGACTTGTTGTCGGCTCAATTGAATGCGTAAATAATCACGGAAGCCTGTAGGAGTATATCCAGCTTGTCCCAGAAGCGCTACATAGCGGTCATTATTAAACTCACCATCCACCTGAAACTCTTGCATAGAGAGAATAGCTTCTTTGATTTGAGTATCACTCACTCGGACACCAGAATTTTGAGCAAACTGAGAAACCAATTCATCACCAATTAGCTGCTCTAATATTCCTGCGCGAAACGTTGCCAAATATTGACTATCTGAAAGTAATCGTCCAAAGGATTCGCCGTATTGACCTTCCATTCGGGCGCGTTGATTCTGGTATGCGCGCTCTAAATCACTCTGTGAAATTTCAACGCCATTTACCGTTGCCGCTGCGGTTTGGGTATTACCACCAAAATAACCACTGACACCAGCAAACGCAAAACTTAATATAATGAGCCCAATAATGACTTTGGACACAATACCTTGTGACCCTTCTCTTATACTTTCTAACATGGACCTGTAGACTCCAAATACCTAATGATTAGTCATAATGTGTTAAATCACACTTGCCGATACATACTCAATTCTATGATTTATTGACTCGGTTTATCCCAGTGTATCGTGGGCAAGAAGCGACAAATAGTGTGACGGAGGTTAACATACAAGATCGCGAAAAACCATAGTTAACAAACCTAGTTTATCGTCTCACGAACTTAATAAAAAAAAAGTAAAAAAAAACCTCGCTAAATGCGAGGTTTTCTAATTATTTCCAGCGCAATGATTAATTACACGCGTCTTTAAGTGCTTTACCAGCCTTGAAAGAAGGAACATTTGATTCAGCGATTTGAATTTCAGCACCTGTCTGAGGGTTACGGCCTGTACGAGCAGCTCTGTGCTTAACAGAGAAAGTACCAAAACCAATTAGAGTAACAGACTCGCCTTTTGCTAAAGTTTCTGTTACCGCTGCTTGGAACGCGTCTACAGCACGACCAGCATCAGCTTTTGATAAGTCCGTTTTTTCCGCAATGTAATCGGTTAAATCAGTTTTATTCACAATATCATCCTCTTAATAGTTTTTATCTATTTATTGTTTTTGCTCACGCGCAATCTAGCTAAAGAAATCTAGTTAACGTCAACTATTGTATTAACAGTGACCACCTGTATTGCGACTTCAGCCAACTGCTTCAAGACCTGAGTTACAAGCAGAAAACAGCTGTAGCGTTAACTTACCACAACTTTTCCTTAAGAAAACCCCAAAAGTAAAAAAAATGCTAATATTTTCCATAAATCTTGGCTATTCCGCATTTGATGGGGCCTCAAGGGCTATATTTAGTACATCATCAATCCATCTCACTGCATGAATATTCAACGCCGCAGTTACATTTTCTGGAATTTCGGCGAGATCGCGCTCATTATCTTTTGGAATAACAACAGTGGTAATGCCTCCTCTATGAGCAGCCAACAACTTTTCTTTTAACCCACCAATTGCAAGCACTTCCCCTCGCAATGTAATCTCTCCGGTCATCGCAACATCGCATCGTACTGGGTGTCCTGTCAAACTAGACACGAGCGCTGTACACATGCCAATATCAGCACTTGGACCGTCTTTCGGTGTCGCGCCCTCTGGAACATGCACGTGAATGTCTCGCTTTTCATGAAAATCTTCATTGATGCCGAGCCCTTTTGCACGACTTCTGACAACCGTTAAGGCAGTTTTAATGGATTCCTGCATAACATCACCTAGTGAACCGGTGAACGTTGTCTTGCCTTTACCTGTGGTCGATGTCGTTTCTATTGTCAGTAGCTCGCCACCAACTTGAGTCCACGCTAGGCCAGTTACCTGCCCAACTTGATTGTCTTTATCAGCTTTTCCAAAATCGAAACGCTGTACGCCCAGAAAATCTGATAAGTTATCTGGAGTGATCGTTACATGATCAATATCAGCATCCAGTAATATCGATTTAACGACTTTTCGACACAACTTAGAAACTTCTCTTTCTAAGCCACGGACACCTGCTTCCCTCGTGTAGAACCGAATAATATTTAAGATTGCGCCGTCTTCAATGGTAATTTCTTTAACTTTCAAACCATTACGTTTGATTTGCTTTTTCAAAAGATGTTGTTTAGCAATATTCAGCTTTTCATCTTCTGTATAGCCAGACAAACGAATGACTTCCATTCGGTCTAATAATGGGCCCGGAATATCCATACTATTTGAAGTGGCAACGAACATCACATCTGACAAGTCGTATTCCACTTCCATATAGTGGTCAGTAAAGGTGGAATTCTGCTCTGGATCGAGCACTTCAAGCAATGCTGACGAGGGATCGCCTCTCATATCAGAGGACATTTTGTCTATTTCATCAAGCAAAAATAATGGATTCTTCACCTTAACTTTTGTCATGTTTTGAATGAGCTTACCCGGCATAGAGCCAATATATGTTCGCCGATGACCTCGAATTTCTGCCTCGTCGCGAACCCCACCAAGGGCCATTCGAACATATTCCCGCCCAGTAGCATGAGCGATAGATTTTCCTAAGGAGGTTTTACCAACACCAGGAGGACCAACAAGACATAATATTGGACCTTTTAATTTCTTCACGCGTTTTTGAACTGCGAGATATTCGATAATACGTTCTTTTACTTTTTCCAAACCGTAATGCTCTGCGTCAAGAACCGCCTCAGCTTTACTAAGGTCTTTTTTCACTTTATTCTTTTTGAACCACGGTACGTTGACTAACCAATCAATGTAACTTCTCACGACTGTCGCTTCAGCTGACATGGGAGACATCATTTTGAGCTTATTAAGCTCAGCGGTCGCTTTGGTCTTGGCTTCCTCAGGAAGCTTATTATCTTCAATTTTTTGAGCGAGTTGCTCAAATTCGTTGGGCGCATCATCAATTTCACCAAGTTCCTTTTGGATCGCTTTCATCTGCTCATTGAGGTAGTACTCTCGCTGACTTTTCTCCATTTGCTTTTTAACACGTCCACGAATTTTCTTCTCCACTTGAAGAACATCCATCTCACCTTCCATCAAGGTCATAAGGTACTCGATACGCTCGGATACATCCGTCATTTCCAGTACTTTCTGCTTTTCAGGTAGTTTTAAAGACATATGAGCAGCCATGGTATCGGCAAGGCGATCAGCGTCTTCGATACCGCTTAAGGAAGTCAACACTTCTGGCGGAATCTTCTTGTTGAGCTTGACGTAACCTTCAAACTGAGAGACCGCAGTTCTGACCATAATCTCTTCTTCTTGCTCTGGGATCTGAATGACGGGTGAATCAACTACCTCGGCCAGAAAATACGGCTCTGATTGTAAATAGGTTTGGACCTCTGCACGGTGTCCTCCCTCAACTAAAACCTTTACTGTTCCATCAGGAAGCTTTAACAGTTGAAGAATGCTCGCTACTGTTCCCACGGAGAAAATATCGGAGGTTTCTGGTTCGTCAGTGTCAGCGTCTTTTTGGGCAGCAAGAAAAATTTGCTTTCCATTTTCCATTGCAACTTCGAGGCATTTAATCGATTTCTCTCGCCCTACAAACAATGGGATCACCATGTGAGGATATACCACAACATCTCGTAATGCCAAAACCGGGATTTCGCTTACATTCTGCACAGTGTCAGTCATATTTTATCTCTTTAATCAATCGGTTCTGATGAATATGGGGTTTACGTCAAAAAGTTCAATGGTCGCAAAAAATTAAACAGAGCCTACCAGTGAATAGACCTCAGTATAGAATAAAAAAACCCGCTTGAGCGGGCTTTTTTTACTGGTCACTAGATTTACTCTGAAACGGCTTTCTTGCCATCTTCATAAATCAATAGCGGATCAGAATCACCTTTAACGGTTGATTCATCAATGACAACCTTGGTCACTTCAGATTTTCCTGGAAGCTCATACATAGTGTCTAACAGCACGTCCTCGACGATTGAACGCAAACCACGAGCGCCGGTATTGCGCTCCATGGCTTTCGCAGCTATTGCATGTAGCGCGTCATCTCTAAACTCGAGTTCGGCACCTTCCATTGCGAACAAAGCGCCGTATTGCTTGGTTAATGCGTTTTTAGGCTCTTTCAAAATCTGAATCAACGCCTCTTCACTTAACTCTGTTAACGTCGTTACAACGGGAAGACGACCAATAAATTCAGGGATCAGACCATACTTTACCAAGTCTTCTGGTTCCACTTGCTTAAACCACTGAGAAATATTCTTGCTATCACTCTTACTCTTAACTTCAGCACCGAAGCCAATACCCGTTCCTGTTAAGCCGCGTTGCTCAATAACTTTATCTAATCCTGCAAATGCACCGCCACAGATAAATAGAATCTTCGAGGTATCCACCTGTAAGAACTCTTGTTGAGGGTGTTTTCTTCCACCTTGAGGTGGAACGGAAGCAACCGTGCCTTCAATCAATTTCAATAACGCTTGCTGTACCCCCTCACCTGAAACATCTCGCGTGATAGATGGGTTATCAGATTTACGGGAAATTTTGTCTATTTCATCAATGTACACAATGCCCCGTTGCGCTTTTTCAACATCATAGTCACACTTTTGAAGTAATTTTTGAATAATGTTTTCAACATCTTCGCCAACATAACCAGCCTCAGTCAACGTCGTGGCGTCTGCCATAGTGAAAGGCACATCAAGAAGTTTGGCCATGGTTTCTGCTAATAATGTCTTACCGCTACCAGTGGGACCGATCAACAATATATTACTTTTCCCCAACTCAACGCCATCGTGAACATCACCATTACGCAAGCGTTTGTAGTGATTGTATACCGCAACGGAAAGTACTTTCTTTGCGTGTTCTTGACCAATCACATAATCGTTCAAATGTTGATGAATCTCGTGAGGTTTTGGCAACGCATCTTTTTTGCCTTTGGGAGAAATTTCTTTAATTTCTTCACGAATAATATCGTTACAGAGGTCAACACATTCGTCACAGATATAGACCGAAGGACCGGCGATTAATTTCCGGACTTCGTGCTGACTTTTACCACAAAATGAGCAGTACAACAGTTTTTCACTTGAATTCTCTTTTTCACTCATCGTAGCCGCTCACTTATACTTCATTGGATTTATTAACATACAACAGATTTCAGCCTTTAATCAAGTTTGCCACTGCGACTCTTCATAACCTCGTCAATCAGGCCATAGTCTAATGCTTCCGCTGCACTAAGGAAATTATCACGGTCTGTATCTCGTGCGAGCTCTTCATACGATTTACCCGTGTGATCAGCCATCAAACGGTTCAATTTTTCTTTAATTGACAAAATTTCTTTCGCATGAATCTCAAAATCAGATGCTTGACCTTGGAATCCACCGAGGGGTTGATGGATCATTACTCGCGAATTCGGTAGACAATAGCGCTTGCCCTTTGCGCCGCCTGATAGCAAAAATGCTCCCATACTCGCCGCTTGTCCAACACACACGGTGCTAACATCGGGTTTGATAAAGTTCATAGTGTCATAAATCGACATGCCGGCAGTAACCGAGCCGCCAGGTGAATTAATATACAGATAAATGTCTTTGTCTGGATTTTCAGATTCTAAAAACAACATTTGAGCAACGATCAGATTTGCCATGTGGTCTTCCACTGGACCAACCATGAAAATAACTCGCTCTTTTAGCAGGCGTGAGTATATGTCGTATGAACGTTCACCCTTCGCGGTTTGTTCAACAACCATTGGTACCAAGGCGTTTTCGATCTCTGTTTTATCTATCATATTAGGGGTTCCATCTCTCAAATAAAAATGCTCGGGTATACCGAGCATTTAAGCAGTAGCTGACCTAATAAGTCAAACTAGAATAGTAAATTTATGCTTGTTTGTTCATTACGTCGCCAAACGCTTTTTTGACTTCTGATGAGTCAACTTTAGCAAGCAAGGTTTCAATTGCCTGCTCTTCAAGCGCAACGTTTTGCATTTGCTGCATCATTTCTTGGTTGTTTTTATAGTACTCAACCACTTCAGAAGGGTCTTCGTAAGCAGAGGCCATGTTCTCAATCAGTGCTTCAACTTGAGCATCATCAACTTTAAGTTCATTAACCTTGATAACTTCACCGAGCAATAAGCCAACTGATACGCGTTTGCGCGCGTTCTCTTCAAACAATTCCTTTGGAAGCTCTGGCATGTTTTGACCACCGCCCTGCTGCCCGAAACGTTCGGCTGCTTGTTTACGTAATACGTCTACTTCTTGATCAACCAACGCCGCTGGTAAATCAATCTGATTAGTTTCCAATAAACCGTCCAACACTTGTTGCTTAACGTTAGCTTTCAATGTTTGGTCTAGCTCGCGCTGCATGTTTTTGTTCACTTCAGCACGAAGTGCATCAACGCCACCTTCAGAGATACCGAACTGCTCAACAAACGCATCATCTAGTTTTGGTAATGCTAATCCCTCTACCAATGTAACATCGACATTAAATTGAGCGGCTTTACCTTTTAGATTTTCAACGTGATAATCGTCTGGGAAAGTAACGTCTACAACACAAGACTCACCGGCACGAGTGCCAACAATTGGCTTTTCAAACCCAGGGATCATACGATCTTTTCCAAGCTCAAGAACGAAGTCTTCGGCTTTACCGCCTTCAAACTCTTCACCATCAATGGTACCAACAAAGTTGATAGTGACACGGTCGTCTTTCTTCGCTTTACGCTTGTATGTTTTCCAGTCAGCGTGTTGCTTACGCAAGGTTTCCATCATTTCATCGATATCTGATTCAGCGATCTCGACTACCGGCTTCTCGACCTTGATTTTGTCTAAATCTTTTAATTCAATTTCAGGGTAAACTTCAAATGTTGCTACAAATTGGAACTCGCCATCTTTTGCATTTTCGCCAAGTGCCAATGCTGGCGCGCCAGCAGGTGTAATCTTTTCTTGAATTACAGCTTCGTAAAAGCTGCGCTGCATGACTTCACCCGAAATTTCCTGACGAACAGCTGCACCGAATCGCTTTTGAATTACAGATACTGGTACCTTGCCTGGACGGAAACCATTAATTCTCTGTGTTTTTGCGAGTTGTTGTAAGCGGCCTTTTACTGCTGAATCAATTTTATCAGCCTCTACCGTAATGGTCAGTTTTCTCTCTAAGCCCTGAGTCGTTTCCAATGAAACCTGCATTCTAATACCTCGTTATTGCGCCTTCTGGCACGTCTTTATCATTCCTGATCTCGCCCAACCTGATGAAGTATTACCCATCCTCGTTGGACAAGTAGCCACTCTCAGCGAAACCGAGTAGTTAAAAAAGGGGGATAAGTATATCCACACCCAATCCATTAGTCGAGTGGATTTATAAACAAATTATGCATTGCCAAACTAGGACAATAGTGTTCAAGCTTATCCAAATGATATTAAAAGAAAAATGGGGTGGACGATGGGGCTCGAACCCACGACAACCGGAATCACAATCCGGGGCTCTACCAACTGAGCTACGCCCACCATAGGGTGTGTTTGCAATTTACACGCTTTATTTTAGCAGTGTAGATCGGAAGAGCACACGTCTGAACTCCAGTCACGAGAGAGCATCTCGTATGCC